>CANIWJ010000009.1 GCA_947471035.1 Verrucomicrobiota bacterium | reverse complement strand
TCCCTCGACTCCACCTTCGAACGCATTACTATCACCGACTCCTCCGTATCGCCCGCCAAACGCTTCGCCCGCGTCAAGGTCACCACCCCCTGACCCCGCACCCCATGTCCCCATTTTTCCAACCCTTCTTCCTTGGTCATTGGTTATTCCGTGCGTCCCTCGCCGCCCTGCTCACCTTGGCGGCGCTCCTTCCGTGCGCCCTGCGCGCCGACGAACTCACGAACTGGCCCGGCCAATACACCATGCGCCCGTGGGAGGCCGCCCGCCTCACCGCCGCCGATGTCGTCGGCCCGGACGGCATCGTATATCCCGACTTCACCGGCGTCGGCGTCACCGGCGGCATCCCGGACATCAATAACTCCACCATCCGAGCAGGCTACACCGTTTTCAACGTCACCACATACGGCGCCAACGGCTCCGATACCATCAGCGATAACCTCAACGTAGCCGCCGCCGCCGCCGCCGTGCGCACGTTCCTCAACGCCAATCCCGCCAACAAGGCTATCCTCTACTTCCCCACCGGCACCTACTACCTCTCCGCCCCCATCCTCTTCACCCAGGGCAATGTCGTGATCGACGGCGACGGTCCCACTTCGACTTTTATCAAACTCCAGACCGAGGTCGGCCAGACCGGCACGCTTTTCACCATCAAGCGAGACCCCGCTTTCGCCGGCTACCTCACTTCCACCACCTTCGTTCCGCGCGGCGGCAACACCCTTACCCTCAACGCCGACCCCGCCTCCAGCGGCTTTAGCGTGGGCAACTGGGTGCGCCTCGCCCCCACCGTCTCCGGTGCAGGCACCACCATTTCCGACCGCTACAACAACCCCGACAACCACGTCATCTTCACCGACCCCTACTGGCATACCGGCCGCGTCCTCTTTGCCAAGGTCACCGCCGTAAACAGCGGTGCCAAAACCGTCACCCTCGACCGCACCTTCACCCACGATTACTTCGTCAACGAGTCCCCCCAGCTCCGCCGCGTCTCGATGGCCGAAAACTGCGGCATCCAGGACCTCTCCATCGAAACCCTGGCCGACACCGCCACCATCGACACCATCCTCTTCGAATACACCGCCAACTCCTGGATCAAAAACATCAAGACCGTGAAGGCCAAAAGCTGGCCCTTCACCATCAACAGCAGCGCCCGCTTCGATGTCCGCGACTCCCAGTTCCTCGGCACCTGGATCTACCTTCAGCAAGGCGGCGGCGTCGCCTACCTCGGCTGGACCAGCTTCACCACCGACGCCCTCATGGAAAACTGCCAGGCCAGCGACCTGCGCCACATGGCCATTTTCCAAGCCTCCAACCGCAGTGTCATCCGCAACTGCACCTTCACCGGAAAATCCGTCCAATCCCCCCAGCTCCACGGACGTTTCCCCCACGAGAATCTCATCGAAGGCACCACCTTCAACACCTCCGCCCCGGACGGTAGCGCCAGCACCCGCGGCATCACCGCCTACGGCTCCGACCATGCCAATTCCCTCGTTCATGGTGCCAACGGTCCGCGCAACGTATTTTACAACAATAGCGTCCTCTCCGGCATGGGCACCTCCGTCTTCGGCGGCACCAGCGAGGGCTTCATCTTCGCCTATAACCGCATCCTGAAAACCGAGGACACCGAGGCCAAGCCCGCCATCATGGCCATGGATCGCTCTTTCGACTTCGTCGTGCGCGGGAATATTTTTCAGGCCATCGGCACGCTGCCCGCCATCACCCTCGCCGAGGGCACCTGCACCGGCTGGAACATCACCGACAACAAATTCTACGGCACCAACGGCTACCTCTACGAAGGCGACTCCGCCCCCGCCATCACCAGCAACAACCGTTTCTTCTCCACCGCCACCACCCCCGCCGCCGCCACCACGCCCGAGGTCGCCTCCATCTACGCCTGGCAAAAAACCAATGCCGCCACCGCCCGCCTCGTAATCGCTGGCGACCGCCGCCTCGTCACTGACACCGGCGGCACCACCGACCTCACCGTCGTCCGCGTCAAAGCCTCCACCGCCGCCGCCATCACCGTCACCCTCTCCGCCACCCCTGCCGGCCTCTCTGTTCCCGCCACCGTCACCATCCCTATCGGCGAGACTGCCGCCACCTTCACCGTCACCGGCACCAACGTCTCCGGCGAACAATCCGTCACCCTCACCGCCTCCGCCTCCGGCCTGCTCCCCGACTCAGAAACCATCACCGTCCTCGACCAAGACCTCGCCCAACCCAATTTCGGCAACGAAAAATGGCCCGTTCCTCCCGTCGGCCTGCCCTCCGGCTGGAAGGCGGGCAACTACGGCCAGGTCTCCGTCGCCGGCACCCAGTCCTACACCGTCGGCACCGACACCTGGGCCATCACCGGCGGCGGCCTGCGCACCGAAAATTTCCACGGCAGCCTCGCCCGCAGCGGTCGCCGCTTCGTTTACCGCACCCTCGACGGTGACGGCGAGATCCGCACCCGCATCACCGCCGCCAGCGGCGAGCAGCAAGTCGGTCTCATGATCGCCGACGACGAAGCCACCCTCACCGACTTCATCTGGGTCGAACCCAACGGCCGCGTCTACTCCTCCAGCAACGACGCCCAAAACGGCATGGGCAACGGCGTCCCCACCGAACGCGTCGTCGCCGGCACCAAGATCGTCCCCTCCTGGCTCCGCCTCAAACGCGTGGGCTCCGTTTTCACCGCCTATCGATCCACCGTCGCCAACCCCGCCACTGAAGGCGACTGGACCGTCCTGGCCACCGTTGACCTTTACCTGAATCCAAACACCGACTACAAATCTCCCGCCATCCTCGATCAGCGGATGCACTTCGGCTTCTTCATCAACTCCAACTCCGCCACCGTCGCCGCCTCCGCCAGCTTCTCCGGCACCCAGTTCACCGGCGCCCTCGTCGGCACCAGCCCGCCCCCCGCCACCCCCACCGGCCTCACCGCCACCCTCGTCGGCAACACCCAGACCAACCTCGCCTGGACCGACAACGCCAACGACGAAACCGCCTGCCAGATCGACGTGCGTGTCGGCTCCGCCACCACCTGGAGCCCCCTCGTCACCGTCGCCGCCGACGCGACCACCTACAGCCACACCGGCCTGCTCGACGGCGTCACCTACGCCTACCGCGTCCGCGCCCTGCGCAATACCGACAACGCCGCCTCCGCCAACACCGCCTCTTCCTCCGTCACCACCACCCTCACCAGCCTACCTCTGGCCCCCGCCAATCCCGCCGCCCTCGGCCTCTTCACCAACCAGATCCAGTTCACCTGGTCCGACCTCGCCCACAACGAAACCGGCTACCAAATCGAACGCAGCACCGCCGCCGCCTCCGGCTTCACCCTGCTTACAACCCTTGGTGCCGGAGCCGTAGGCTACATCGACTCCAACCTGCCCGATGGCACCCGCTACTACTACCGCGCCCGGGCCGTTAACTCCCTCGGTAACTCTCCCTACACCACCGCCGTCGCCGGCATCACTCCGCTCACCGCTCCGGACGAATTCTACATCACCAGCACCAGCCCCACTGCCATCATTATGGAGTGGACCGACAACACCGCCAACGAGACCGAATACGCCGTCGAACGCAGCACCTCCAGCGGCACCGGCTTCGCTCAAATCGGCACCACCTCGGCCAGCACCTTCACCGACGCCACCGTCGTCAACGGCACCCGCTACTACTACCGCATCCGCGCCATCAATGCCGTCGCCCAATCCGACTATGCCGCCGAAGTCACCGCCCTCGCCTCCGCCTACCAGCCCGCCGAGTTTTTCGAACCCTTCAGCCAAAGCCTCAGCCCCACGAGCCTGGTCGGACGCCCCGGCTCCGGCAACGGCGTCTCCGGCAACTACAGCAAAGATCCCTTCTACCCCACCGGCGGTGCCCTCGCCTCAGGCAACATCGAGGCCGGGCGTATCCCCGGTCTCGGCAACAAGCTCACCTACGAAGGCGGACTGCGCGCCACCCTCTCCTCAACCGTGCAGTCCATTATTAATCCCCCCGCCAACGGGAACCGCACCTTTTGGATCAGTTTTAATTACCGTACCGGCAGCAGCGTCGCCGCTAATAACAGCATTCGCCTCAGCCTGGCCGATAGCGCCGGAACTCCAAAAATCTCGATCTCAGCGAACACTTTTGGCGCCGGCATGTATTCCCTCGCTGGCACCGCCTTCAGCTACGACTCCCCCCAAAATTCCCTCTCAGCCAACACCAGTTATATATTTCTGCTCAAAGTCACTCTAACCGACACCAACGGCAACTCCGCCGACGGTGCCGAGCAGTCCGAGCAACGTCTCTGGCTCTACCCCTCCAGCACACTGCCTCCGCTCGCCGAGCCCGTGATCGGCGGCCTGAACATACCCAACGGCAGTCTTGGCTCCTCAGTTCTATTTAACCAGATACACCTCGTCGGAGCCCCTTCCCAATCCATCGACGAAGTCCGCATCGCCTCCACCTACAGCCAGGCCGCGCTCCCACCGCCTCCCGTCGCCGTCACCCCCGGCATCACCGCCGCCCAATCCGCCACCGGCCTGCTCGGCAACGCCTTCACTTACGATCTCCTGACCAGCAACACCCCCACCAGCTACGCCCTCGCCTCCGGCTCTCTGCCTCCCGGCGTAACCCTCAACACCGCCACCGGCCGCCTCTCCGGCACCCCCACCACCGCAGGCACCTACACCCCCGGCTTCACCGCCAGCAACTCCGCCGGCACCTCCCCTGCCGTCACCGCGACCATCACCATCATCAACCCCAGCGCCGCCGCCCTCCTCAGCGGCTCCGTCATCGGCACCGCCGGCTCCTACGGCGGCGGCACCGCCACCGTGGACAAGGTTTTCGACGGCAACCTCACCACCTACTTCGACGCCCCCACCGCCAACGGCAACTGGGCCGGCCTCGATTTCGGCGCGGGCAACGAAAAAACCATCACCGAGGTCCGCTACGCCCCCCGTAGTAGCGGTATATTCCCGGATCGCATGATCGGAGCCATCATCCAGGGCTCCTCCTCCGCCGACTTCACCACTGGCTTGGTCAACCTCTACACCATATCCACCGCGCCTGCCTCCGGTGTGCTTACCGCCCAGCCCATCTCCAACGCCACCCCCTTCCGCTACGTCCGCATCCTCACCCCCAGCGGCAGCTACGGCAACGTCGCTGAACTCCAGTTCTACGGCCTCTCCACTATTCCCGCCGTCACCGCCGGCCAATCCGCCCCCGGCACCATCGGCAACGCCTTCACTTACGACATTCTGGCCAGCAACTCTCCCGCCAGCTACGCCCTTGCATCCGGCTCGCTCCCTCCCGGCGTGACCCTCAACACCAGCACCGGCCGCCTCTCCGGCACCCCCACCGCTGCCGGTGCCTACACCCCCGGCTTCACCGCCACCAACGCAACCGGCACCTCTCCCGCCGTCACCGTCACCCTGACCATCACCGATGGCCAGATCATCGTCCAAGAGCCCTTCGCCTACACCCTGGCCACCACCAACCCGCTCGCCGACTCCGGCCTCAATAGTAACAATGGCCTGCCCGCCACCAACATCGGCGGCTCCCCCTCCGGCACCTCCACCGGGCTTCGCGGACCTTACGGAACCGACCAGACCGTCGTCGCCGGCCTCGCCTACAGCGATGCCAACGGCGTCCTCACCACCTCTGGCAACGCCCTCCAACGCAACACCGGCACCGGCTTTTCCGCCTCCTCCGCCGCCATCTACCGTTTCATGGCGACCGATCCCTTCGCCTCACTCCGCTCCACCGCCAGCAGCAACTACCTCGGCTGGAACGGCACCGCCCCCACCACCCTCTACTTCAGTGTCCTGCTTAGTGTAAGCGCTCTCAACACCGGCACCGACAATCGCTTGGTCATTAACCTCGGCACCGATAACTCCAGCTGGAACGTCTACCTCGGCCAGTTCACCGGCACCAGCCAATGGCGGTATGGCGACCAAGCCGGCACCAGCGCCCTCCTCGGCACCGCCAACGTCAATCAACCCGTCCTCATCGTCGGCCGCCTGATCTTCACCAGCTCCACCCAATTCATCACCGATTACTGGTTCAATCCTCCGCTCGGCCAAAGCCTCGGCACCCCGACCTATACCAAGACCTATACAACCACCACCTCCGGCGGCCAATTCCGCGCCCTCCAGACCCGCGATGGTGCCAACACCCTCACGATCGACGAATTCCGCCTCGGCACCACCTACGCCGCCGTCACCCCCTACACGGCGCCACCCACGGCCCTCGCTAACTTCCGCACCAACTACGGCCTCGCCTCCAACGGCACCCAAGACACCGCCACCACCGCCGGCGACGGCATCGCCAACCTCCTCAAATTCGCCTTCAACATGCTCGGCTCCGGCACCGGTCAGGCCGCCACCCTCGCTACCCCCAACGCCTCCGTCCTCGCCCCCTCCGGCTCCGCCGGTCTCCCCTCCGCCTCCCTCGGCTCCGGCGGCGACACCGGCAAGCTCCAGCTCACCTTCATCCGCCGCAAAGCCTCCGCCTCCCCCGCCCCCGGCATCACCTACTCCGTCGAGTTTTCCAACGACCTCGCCTCCTGGGCCGTCAACCCCTCCGCCACCGAGAGCGTCACCTCCATCGACGCCACCTTTGAACGCGTCGCCGTCACCGACTCCGCCGCCGTCTCCGCCAAACGCTTCGCCCGCGTCAAGGTCAGCACTCCTTAGCCGACACCATGCCTGTGCTTGATCGAATTCTCTTCATAGCTGGTGCGTGTATCGCAGCTCTCTTCTTCACCTCAAACCGTGTGGCTGCCCTGGGCACTCCCGCCACCAACGACGCCTACGCCAACGACTCCGCACTACGCTTCAACTACGCCGAGGCCCTTCAGAAAACCCTCTTTTTTCTCGAAGCCCAACAAAACGGCCAGCTATCCCCCAACAACCGCGTAGGCTGGCGCGGCCCCGCCAACCTCACCGACGGTCAAGACGTCGGCCGCGATCTCGCCGGGGGCCTTTTCGACGCCGGCGACCACTGGACCTCCAACCTCACCGTCGGTTTTGTCGCCTCCACCCTGGCGTGGAGTGCAGTGGAGAAACCCGCAGGCTGGACCAGCACCGGCCAGATGGACGAGCTCCTCGAAACCCTCATCCACGTAAACGACTACTTCATTAAGTGCGTCCTGAATCCAACCGTCGCCAATCCCGCCCAAAACCTCGACGTCGTCATCGGCTGCGGCGGTCGTGAAGGCATTCCCAGCCCCCAAGTTCACGCCATCTGGGCCGGCGGCGAAATGGCCGGCGTCATCGACCCCGCCACCGGCCAGCCCTTTACCAACCGCCCCACCCTGCGCCTCAACAGCACCGCACCCGGCGGCGACATTCCCGCACTCATGGCCTCCACCATGGCCGCCAGCTCAATAGTCATCCGCGAACACGGCCACCTCCTCGCCGCCAAGCCCGGCTACGCCACCTTTAACCCGACCGCTTACGCCGACCAACTCTACTCCCTGGCTGGAAAACTCACCCTGTTCGCCCACGCCAACATGGGCTCCCCTTCGACCGATTCGATCACTCAGGCCGAGCGTGATGCCATCGCCCTGCGCAATAACCAAGCCCTGCGCAGCGACGGCCAGATCGTCGAGGTCGGCTATCGCGGAGCCCCCATACCCATGGTCTTCACCGCGCTCAGCTGGATGGCCCGGGCGACCAGCGACGCCCCCACCCGCCAGACTTGGATCGACTTGGCCGAGGCCGTTTACGAAGGCTCCTACAAAGCCGAATATCAAAACGGAAACTGGAAGGACTTTTCCGCCGGAAACACCTCAAAAATGGGCGCTTACAACATGATGCGGCTCCTCCCTTCCCTGGAAAAATATCACTACGAACTCCAAGACTACTGCGTAAACTTCCTCAACTACACCCCAACTCCCGGCGGCCTTCGCATTCGCGAACGCAGCGCACACGAATATGGCAGCCTGCGCCACGCCAACAACGCCGCCACCATCGCGCTCTACTACAGCGATTACGTCGAGGCCGCCCCGGTCCTCAGTGGCAACACTTGGTGGAAGGAAGGTGCCACCAATGCCCAGCTCAAAGCCCTCTTCCTCCGCGACGCTAAACGCCAGGTTGATTACGCCCTCGGTGCCAACCCCTACGGCCGCAGCTTCCTCGTCGGCTTCGGCAACCAACCCTTCAACCACGCCCACCACCGCGGAGCCTACGGCCCCTTCGACGGCTACGATCACCTCATCGACGGCAAAGACTTCCGCCGCGCCACCAACCGCCACATCCTCTACGGCGCCCTGATCGCCGGCCCCGATAACCACGACGTGTTTCTCTGCGGCACCGAACGACAAATCTATGCCCCGGTGCCCGCTACCACCGATTACGACATCTATTACTACTTCCCCAACCGCGCCACTCCAGTCCGCAAATCCACCTACGTCTTCGACCCCGCCGACCAACCCGTCCAAGACGTCATGGACTCCAAATTCAACGAGGTCGCCCTCGACTACAACGCCGGCTTTATGGCCAGCCTGGCCTGGCTCAACTCCAACGGCTATAGCAACGGTGCCCCCCTCGCCGACTCCCAATTCCCCCCCGTCGAAACTCGCGACGAATCCCTCGACTACGCCAACACCGACCGCGAGCTCCTCGTCACCGCCACCCTCACCGAGGACTCCTCCTCCGCCACCCAAATCGACGGCCGTCTCTGGAACCGCAGTCGCTGGCCCGCCCGCGTCCTCAGCTCCCCCAGCATCCGCTATTATTTTACCCACACCGGCACCGTCACCCCCACCCTCACCAACGCATCCGGAGCCGTCCTTAGCGCCCTCCAAACCGACGCCATCGGCAATCGCTACGTCGAAATCTCCTGGCCTGGCATCAACCTCGTGCCTGTCACTTCTGCCACCAACGTCCGTAACTTCACTCTCCGGATCGCCGCCTCCGGATGGAACTCCACCGATGACTGGTCCCGGCAAAACGCCACCCTCAACACCATCGCCGTTCTCCCTCGCATCCCCGTTTACCAGGCTTCCTCCCTTGTCGGCGGAGCGGCCATGCCCCTCGACATAGTCTCCACTCCCACCTTCAACCCCACCCCCGGCAACTACGCCACCGCCCAGAGCGTCACCCTCACCACCACCACCACCGGAGCCTCCATCCGCTACACCACCGACGGCAGCACCCCCACCAGCACCACCGGCTCGCTCTACACCAGCCCCATCAACGTAGCCTCGGCAACCACCCTCAAGGCCATCGCCTACAAGGCCTCCGCCCCCGACTCCTTCCTCTCCTCCGCCACTTACACGATCGGTGCCCTAACCGACATCACCGACAGCCTCGTCGGCCGCTGGGCCATGGATGAGGCCGGCGCCATCCTCGCCAGCGACAGCTCCGGCCAAGCCAACCACGCCACCATGCCGGCCCTCCCCGCCACCTGGACTTCGCCCGGAAGACTCGGTGCCTCATCGCTCACTTTCGACGGCACCAACAAACTCCAAGTCAATCACAGCCCCTCGCTCAACCTCACCACCAGCCTCACCCTATCCCTCTGGCTCAACCCCGCCAACTGGGGCAACTCTTGGGAATCACAATTAATCCTCCAAAAGGGCCTCTACGGCTGGAACTCGCTCTGGGCTCTTTCCAAACCCGACAGCAACGCCCTCCGCTTCTGGATCCGCTCCGTCAACGTCAACCTCGACGGCCCGCTCCCCTCCGTCGGCCAGTGGCTTCACATCGCAGCCACCTACGACAGCACCACCGCCGTATCCAAACTCTACTATAACGGCGTTCGTCAAGCCACTGCCACCGGCACGCCCGGAACCACCATCGGCGCCTCCACCGACCCGCTTTTCCTCGGCGGCGGCGAAGGACCCGGCTCCCTAAAGGGCACGCTTGACGAAGTCCGCCTCTACAACCGCGTGCTCTCCCCAAGTGAGATCGCCATCGTCGCCGCATGGGCACCCACCCTTCCGCCGCCCACATCCGCCTTCGCCGCCTTCCGCACCGCCTACGGCCTTCCCTCAGACGGCGCTCAGGACACCGCCACCCCGGCCGGCGACGGCGTGCCCAACCTCCTCAAATACGCCTTCAACCTGCTCGGCTCCGGCACCGGTCAGGCCAACACCCTCGCCACGCCCAACGCCTCCGTTTTGTCCCCCTCCGGCTCCGCCGGGTTGCCTTTCGCCTCCGTCGGAACCGGTGGCGATGCCGGTAAACTCCAGCTCACCTTCATCCGTCGCAAAGCCTCCGGCTCGCCCGGAATCTCCTACGTCGTCGAGTTCTCCGACGCCCTCGCCTCCTGGTCCACCAATCCCTCCGCCACCGAAAGCGTCACCTCTATCGACGCCACCTTCGAACGCGTGACCGTCACCGACTCCGTTGCCTCCCAGCCCAAACGCTTCGCCCGCGTAAAGGTCGCCGCCGAATAATACCCCTCTTTCCGAATGAAAAATCGAAATCAACTCATTCCCTGGATAATTTTCGCGTTCCTCGCTTGCGGGTCACACCTTTTAGCCCAGACCGGCACGCTCCAATTTAGCGCCCCCACGTACACGGTTACGGCTTCGACGTCGGCGCAGGCGGTGGCCACCATTACCGTCACGCGAACCGGCGGCAGCACCGGCGCCGCCAGCATCTCCTACACCAGCTGGATCGGCAACGAAAACACCGTCACTACATGGAACGGCTCACAGGGCGTTAACCCCGATCTGTATTCAGGCCAGCTCACCGTCAGCTCCGGCGTCCTGAGCTGGGCGGCGGGCGACAGCGCCCCCAAGACCTTTGACGTTTTTTTGGAACAGCGCACTGCGGGGACCTTTAACGGGGAGGGAATGTTGAATCTGGCCATCGAGAACGCGAGCGGGGCGACCCTCGGGACCACAACCCGTGCCATGCTGACCATCAAGGATCCTTCGCCTCCTGCCGCCGGGGTGCTGAAATTTTCCCGCCGCGGGTATTTTGCGAATCGCACCACCGGCACGGCGACGATCACGGTCTCGCGCAGCGGGGGCTCCACGGGAACGGTGGGCGTAAGTTACACCACCAACACCACGGTCCCCCCCTGGCTCTCCGGCTTCTCCAATCCGCTGCCCCCGGCGGCATCGACAAGCTCGGACTACACCTCCACCAGCGGCACGCTCTCGTGGGGACCGGGCGATCTTGCGGATAAATCGTTCACCATCCCCCTCACCGTTGGCGGGTCGGGCACCAACGAGGTGATCGGCCTCCAACTCTCCTCGCCCACGGGCGGCGCCGTGCTGGGCAATGCCCCGACTGCCGCCTGCACGATCGTGAACCCCAGTGCGAACGTGGTGAATCTCTATCAACAGGGGATGGGGTTTCATACCCGCATCTGGCTGCCCCCGGCTGGCACTCCGCTGCGCGGCATCCTTTTCCACATGCCAGGAACCTCAAACAACACGCTGGGGGTCTGCAACGATTTTGCCTGGCAGCAAATGGCCGGATCCCTCGGCCTGGCCATCATGGGCTTCCAAAGCTCGGCGATCCTGAGTGAGGATGCCCCCGGGCTGGGCGACCTGCTGAACATGCTGCGCACCGCCGCCGACTACACCGGTCGGGCGGAGTTGATCAACGCTCCGGTGATCTACACCGGCTTCTCTTCGGGAGGGTTTTGCAGCAACTCGTCGCCGTTCATTTTTTCCCGCCGAATCATTTCGTACTTCTCATACAAAGGAGGAGATTGGCCGGTGGATGGCGGCAATTTCCCCCTGCAGGTCGGGGACATCCCGCGCACCGTGGATGCAGTTCAGAAAATGATTCCGGGATTTTATGCCACCGGCAATTCGGACACGACGGTGGAGCCGGGACGTTCCAACATCAGCTTCGCGCCCCGCCGGGCGCAGGGAGCGCAAGTCGCTTACGGTGTGGATTGGGGCACCGGGCACGCAATCTTCGGGGCCGGCTCCGCAGAAGCGATGATGTGGAGCTATTTGGGCGAAGTGGTACCGCTGCGTTTCCCCTCCACCGGGCGGACAGTTCCCGGCCCCAATGCGGGAGAAACGGTCTCCCTCCAGGACATCCCGGACAGTGCAGGCTGGATCAGCCCGCACAGCTACACGTTCTCGACCACCAATAAAGATGGCCTCATCACCGGCGGCTATTCGACCCTCCCCCCGATCACTCCGTATGCCAGCTACTCCGGGGATAAACTCGCGGCCAACTGGCTGCCCACTGCTACCACAGCCCGGGCATTTCAAGCCTTCAACGCCCGTCACCTCCCCCTGGGGGGTGGCAACGGAGTCGTCGCCAACAGCCCGCTCAACACCCCCCTCAAATTCACCGCCCCCGCCCGTATGGCCAGCCTCGTGGTCGGGCAGAGCTATCCCGTCGAGATCGATCCGCGCCGCGTGACGAACCTGAAGCGGCTCCGTTTTTATGAAGGGGACACCCTCATCGGTGAACGCACCGCCGCTCCTTGGAAAATCAACTGGACTCCCTCCACCGGTGGCATCCGCACGCTGACGGTCATCGGGACGGACGCCGCCGGGCTGGATATTCCCGCCTTCAACCCGGTCGCCGTCCAGACGATCGCCTCGCCCGGCGTTGTTCAGTTTCAGGACACCACCCCCGAAGCCTTCCGCAGCGCGGGCGCAGCGACCCTGGTCATCAACCGCTCCGGGGGCAAGGCCGGCGCCGTCGGCGTCACCTGGACGATCACCGGCGGCACCGCCGCCCTTAGCACCGACTTCAGCGGCCCGACCACCGGCACGGTCTCCTGGGTGGATGGCGACGCCACGCCCAAGACAATCTCCATCCCGCTGCTCACCGCAGCCCCGCGGCTTGCCCGTACGATCATCGTGAGCCTGCAGAGCCCGACGGGCGGACTCACCCTCGCGCCCGCCCGGGACGCTACCGATCAGGCTCCGCCGGACCGGCGGGGGGAGACCACCACGCTCACGGTGTACGACGACCTCACCCCGCTCCCCTCACCCTGGAGCACGACGACCATCGGAAGCACCATCGGCACCGGCATTGCAGGCGAAGCCTCCCTCTTTGCCGAAAACACCTTTTCCCTGCGTGCCGCGACCAACGAAAACTTCGGCTCCACCGACTGGTTCCGCTACGTCATGCAGCCCATGACGGGCGACTGTTCGATCACCGCCCGCGTCTCCTCCATGACCGCAGGCGGTTCCTTCCCCCGCGCCGGGGTGATGATCCGGCAAAATCTCACCGCCACCTCCGCCTTCTGCGCCTCCCAGGCGCAACCGACCAACTCCAGCATCCTGCTCTACCGCGCCTCGGGCGGCGGCGGCACCGCCAACACCGCAGGTCCCACCCTCACCATTCCCAACGCCTGGTTCCGCGTCACCCGCGTCGGCAATGTCTTCACCTCCTTCACCTCGCCTGATGGCTCAGCCTGGACGCAACTCGGCACCCCCCAGACCATCACCATGGCCGGAACGGTTTATGTCGGCCTCGCGTGGGCCAATGGATCAAGCGGCGCACTCAGCACCGAAGCCCGCTTCGACAACGTCTCCGTGACCGGCACCGCCGTCGCCACCGCCGCGCCCGTCATCACCGGCACCCCTCTGGCCGCGATCACTGGCTATGCGGGAGAATACCTCAGCCGCACCATCGTCGCCACTGGCAACCCCACCCCCACCTTCAGCATCGCCAGCGGCACGCTGCCCGCCGGACTGACTCTCAATCCCGTTACCGGCGTCCTGTCCGGCTCGCCCCAGAATATCGGCACCACCTCCGTCACCATCCGGGCAACCAATGCCGCGGGCACGAACGACGCCACACAGTCCATCTCCATCGCCCTGCTCGTGCCCCCGGTCATCAGCACCAGCGCATTTCCAACCACGCCCCAATCCCAGGCCGTCTCCTACCAACTTGCCGCCAGCAACAGCCCCACCAGTTGGGCAATGACCGGCGGCAGCCTGCCCGCCGGGATTTCCTTCAACGCCACCACCGCCACCATCAGCGGCACACCCTCACAGACGGGAAGCTTCCGCCCGGTCTTCACCGCGACCAATTCCGCCGGCACCTCCGTGCCCAAGACCGTGGCGATGAACATCGTGGCCTCGCTAGCCCCGACCGTCCTCTACGAGTTCAACTCCACTCAGGCCGATTTCAATGACCGCTTCCTCGAAACCCAGGTGGGAGGCACGCCCACGTGGGCCAGCGCCGGCATCACGGCCACCGGGGGCGTCGGCAATACGGGATGGCTTGCTGCGAGCTCCTTCACCCAAACCGCCCTGTGGAATCAGGGCTTTCAATGGTTGCCGGGGCAGACCAGCACGGTCTCCGTCTATTTCAAAGCTCGCGTCACGGCCGGTTCCGTAGCCGGAGGCTCCAGCCTGCGCTTGGGATACACCGACGACAACCTCGGCATCTTGACCGGAGCGGAGTATCTCTCCGTCGGCATCAACACCACCGCAGGCGACCAATCCCAGCTTGCCGTTATCTACCGGCAAGGCGGCACCGTCACCAGCACAGGGCCAAACGTCGGCACCCTGGTGCATGGCAACTGGTATCAACTCATCGGCACCTTCACCAAGTCCGCCTCCTCGGGAAGCTTCGACGTGGTCGTCTCGCTCAAAAGCTGGGGCGCGGATGGCCAGACCGGCGGCACCGTTCTGGGAACCAGCTCAACCATCACCGCCACCGCGCTCACCAATGTCTATGACTCGACCGGCGTTTATGCCGGCTTTGTCGGCACCACCAACAGCAGTTCCGGTGTGCAAGGTTTCGATAGCCTATCAGTAGCGATTCCAGTGCCACCGCCCACCGTCGCACCGGGCCAGGCATTCAACGCCAGCATCGGAGCCGCCTTCAACCAAACTATCGCCGCCACGGGCAACCCCGTCACCTACGCACTCGTCTCCAGCAGTCTGCCCGCTGGTCTAAGTCTAAACACCTCCACCGGTGCAATCACCGGCACACCCACAGCCTCCGGCACGTTCGCACCCATGATCAGTGCCACCAATCTCGGTGGCGGCGAATCAGCAGCCGAGGCCGTCAATATCACGATTCTCAGCGGCCTGGATACCTTCCGCACCGCCACTGGCCTCGCCACCGACGGCTCGCAGGACCTGCTCACCCCCGCCGGTGACGGCATTGCGAACCTCCTCAAATACGCCTTTAACATGCTAGGCAATGGCACCGGCCAGGCGGTGAATCTGGCGACGCCCAACGCAGCGACACTTGCCCCCGGCGGCTCCGCCGGCCTGCCCCTCGTCGGCGTGGAATCCGGCACCGGCAAACTCCAGATCACCTTCATCCGGCGCAAAGCATCAACTGGCTCCGGCATCACCTACAGCGCGGAGTTCTCCGACGCCCTCGCCTCGTGGGCCGTCAACCCCTCCGCCACCGAAAGCGCCACGTCCCTCGACGCCACCTTCGAACGAGTAACCGTCACAGACTCCGTTGCCTCCCAGCCCAAACGCTTCGCCCGCGTAAAGGTCGCCGCCCCCTAACCGCCCCTTTCCTTACCCATCGCTCTCGATCATTCTTCATTCACTTGCCACGCCACAGCGTCCGCGAAGCGACAGCGTGTCATCCCGCGACGACGGCGCGGCGTCGCGGTTGACCCGGTGACATCCCATGATGCTTCCGAAACAAATGGGAAAACTGATATTCATCACCCAGCCCAGCTAGGGGCGCGATTTGCTTGAGCGGTAGATGCGTGGTCAGGAGCAATTGGCATGCATAATTAAGCCGCATCTCCCGCACCGTTTCCATCGGCGTGCAACCGGCCAGGGCTCGATAGACCCGACTGTAGTGAAATTTGCTCAAGCCCGCTTCGCGCGCCAGTTTATCCAGAGTGATTTTTTTGGTCAGGTGACGCTGAATATAATGCCTCGTGACACTCAACACGGTGGCATCCTCCTCGGGATGTTTTTGGAGGCGCGCCAGCTCCGCGAATAAGGCGACAAGCAAAGTATGCCTCGCTCCCGCTCCCTCCTCCGACAACGCGCTTCGATCCGCGTAAATCCATGCGCCCAGTTGCCGCACGCGTCCTTCGCGATCCTGTAACCGCCAATCGGCACCCACGAACATTCCGGTTGAAATGCTCAAAAAAAGGCTCTCCACGGGATCCTCTTTATCGGAGATCTCTTCGTGGATCGTTCCAGCAATATATAGCAAGACATCCCCCGCCTGCACCTGCTCAACCCGCCCGTCAATGTGAACGCTCATTCGTCCTTTCAGCATGATAATCAACTCGTCAAACGGGTGGCTGTGAGGTTTCATTCTCCACTTCGGGTTAGGCCAAAGACGGCCGATATAGATTAAATTCGGTCGTGGAGATGAAGTAGCAACCATTCGCAAGATTCAGCAAGTCCGGCCATTCTCCGCAATGCTACTTTCTGTTACTTTTGAGTATGGATTCACCCTCCCTGATTCTGCTCAGCGACGAGCACCTCGAACTCGCCTTCGACCCGACTACGGGTGCGATGACCCGCTTCCTCGTCAAAGCCACCGGCTGGCACGTCGTAAACAATCCCTCGCTCCAAGCCGGCCTCCGCCTGCTCGTGCCCGTGCCCAACCACGGTTGCAACATGGCCTACACCGCCGTGCAAAAGCTGTCCGCCGCCGACTTCGATGGCCCGCGCAAAATCACACTGCGCTACGATACGATCCACACTCACAAAGCGGGTGAGTTGCCCATCACCGCAGAACTCGTGGTCGAACTCACCGGCGACGGCGCGGCTCTTTTTCATGTCACGATCGACAATCGTTCGCCCTACGTCGTCGAAGAGGTTTGGGCTCCCAGCTTCGCCGGACTTCGCCAAGCCGAGGGCGAGCCGCCCCAGCAGCTCAAATACCTCAACATGTGCGGCGGCCTCAGCCACAGCATCCGTTTCGATTCCGGTTTTCACACCGGCACCGGTTACTGGGGTTTCGAAAATCCCGTCGCCTACGACAACGCCAACCGCACCAGTTTTTTCATTTTAGATAACGCCCAACAAGGCCTCTACCTCGGCCAGCACGAGGCGATGCCCCGCTTTAATTCCATATGGGTCGCGGAGCTTAAGCCGGGCTACATCGACAGCCTTCATCTCCGCCATGACACCCAGGCAGTAGAACTCGAAAACCGTCCCGCTGGTTTTGTTTTCAGTCGCGCCTTTCATCCCTTTGTCCAGCCCGGCACCCACGTCACCTTGCCCGTCACCACCGTGCGTCCGTATCGCGGCGACTGGCACACGGCCGTTAAATTTTACGCCGCCTGGCGAGACACTTGGTTCAAGCCCACCCCTCTGCCTGCTTGGGCGGCCGAGGTGGACGCGTGGGCCACGCTCCAGATGGATACTCCCGAGGGCGATGTCCGGTATCGCTACACCGACCTCCCCGAGGTCGCCGCCGAGTGTCTCGCCCGCGGCGTCGGCGCGCTTCATCTCATCGGCTACAACAACGGCGGGCAGGATCGCAACGTCCCCTGCATCGATCACAATCCCCTCCTCGGCACCTGCGACGAACTCAAAGAAGCCATCCGCACCTGCGAGGCGATGGGTTTGCGGATCGTTCTCTTTTTCAAAATCGGTTGGGCCAATCTCGACTTGCCCGACTTCGAGAAAAAAGTCCTTCCCCACGCCTGTCTCGACATGAAAGGGAAACCGATCAGTGCGGGCGGCTGGGATTATTCCACCATCGCCAACGCCATCGGCTGGAACCGTTACCGGGGCGTGCAGATTTGCCACAACTCTCCCGCCGCGCGCGCCTGGCTGATGGGTGAATTGCGCAAGCTGCTCGCGCTCGGGGCCAGTGGACTCCAATGCGACGAGGTGCTGCAAAACAGCCCGTGTTTTAATCGCTCGCATGATCATCCCTACGGCGAACCCGGCCCGAACGGCTCCCTCAAAGCCGCCGCCGAAGCGCACGCCATCGTCACTGCGCACAATCCCGATTTTCTTCTGGCCGGAGAAGGCTCGACCGACCCGATGACTCAGTATTACCGGATTAACTACATCCGCACCGCCGACCGTTACTACTGGGCCGGCCGCCATACTCCCGCCTGGCGCTATATGGATCCCGAGGCGCGCTTTGCCGCCTGCATCATCGGATTCGACGACCGCGAACTCATCAACCAGTGCCTGACTTTCGGCTACATTTTCTGCTACGAGCCGGTTAATTTTAAGGGTCGTCTGCGGGTCTTCCCCAAGACCGTCACCTACGGTCAGCAAGTCCAGGCCCTGCGCCGCAAACTCCGCGCCTTCATCTGGGATGGACGCTTCCGCCACACCGAAGGGGCCACGGTCACGTTCTCCGAATCGGGCCGTCCGGAAATGTGGTCCATTCACGAAAACCGCACCACCGGCAAACGCGCCATCGTCATCGCCAACGAAGACGCCACCCGCGCACTCACCGCAACCGTCGGCCTCGACGGCACGCCCGCCGCCCGCTTCCGCGCGCACACCGTGGACAACCTCGATGGCACGCCGTGCGAGGGAAATGCGATCACCATTCCCGCCCGGTCCGTCGTGGTGCTGGTTGAAGTCTAAACCAAACCACCGCGCCTCCACGCAATGAACCTGCTCCAATCCACCTTCGACGCCGGCCAGGGCATCCTGCGCCTTCTGCCCGTGTTCGTGCCCCGCCGCTTTGCCCAGGCGGGCCACCGTCTCCGCCTGCACCCCGACGACTACTGGGCCTTCGGGACCGGCAGGTCTCTCTAGCAGGCCCTATTGCCAAGGCGTCGGGCGTGGTGCGATTTCGAGCTAAGCAGGACTAGCAAATCCGCCCGCGTTTTCCGGCCGTTGAGTGCCCGAGGGGCTTGGCACCGATCCAGCGTTCGTCGGCGGGCTCGCTGGCTCGCTGATAACGCGTGTCGCTCGAAAGCCGAATGCAGTCGGTCTGGTTGTCGAGCGAGCCGTGAATCATGGTCATGTTAAACGTGAGTAAATCCCCCATTTTCCATTCCGGAGCGGTGAGCCAACGCGTGTTGAACTTGGCGGGAAGCGTATCGCTCCGCTCGGAGAGCCAGCCCTGGTGAATGAACTTTCCTTCTTGGGCAAGCGCCACATCGCGAGGCCGGTTTTCGCAATACGCGTCCACATCAGAATCAAGATAGTTTTTGATCCGCGCCGCCTGTAAGTGGGAGCGTTCGAGCATCATCAATCCGCCGACTTCGAGCGGCACATCCGCATAGGGAATCCAGCACGTGAGCAGATTCGGCGTGCCCCGGCTCATGTAAACCCAGTCGCAGTGTGCCTGCGTGCCGAGTCCCGGGCCGATCGCCCGCAGCCACTTGAAATCAAACGCGCGCACGGCCTCGCCGAAGAAGCTCTCGTAAAACCCAAAAATCTCCGGGCCAAAAACCACTCGGTCGATGGCTTCATTGTTTTCAGTGAGATCAGATTTGAAAACGGTGCGACGCGCCGGATCGGGATGGGCAATGCCGTCGTAGGGGTTGCGGTCAGGATGCAGCAGACCTTGAGCGGAAAGCCGGTCGGTCAGCGACCGACGCGCGTCCTCGATCAAGCTGCGGTCAAAGAAACCCGGTAGGTAGAGGTAGCCCTCTTCCTGCAGGCGGCGGCGCAGCTCCTCGGGATCATGGAGGGCATCGTTGTAGGTAGCGAGGAACCCGAATTTTTCCGGGCTGAGATCGAGCGCGTGGCCACGGGCTTTAAGGCAGGTCGGAAGCGAAGGGGCAGTTAGAGAGCTCATAAGGGTGATAAGAGTGCAATAACCCTACCACACGCGTGCGCGGGACGACATGCATTGACTGGTAATTAACTTGTGCATTTTGGTAAATTATGCCCGTCGCCCCCCGCTTGCGCTTTCATCTGGTTGATAGCGGAGCTACGCCGGCAGGACGTATTTTGGAGGCAGCCGAGATTGAGGGCAGCAGAGGAGTCGGCTGGAACCGCCCACGCCATTATCCACTGAGGGCTGCGGTGCTACTTGTGCAAGGCGGTGGGATCTACCGTGACACGCTGGGCGCGAATACTGTGATCGGCCCCGGAGACCTGATCCTTGTGAACCCTCGGATCGGCCATACCTACGGGCCGGAAAGCGGGCAGGACTGGCACGAGTATTACGTCGCGTTCGAGGGGCCGATCTTCGACGCACTCGAGACCTGTGGAGTGCTGGACCCATCGCAACCCGCGCGGCGCCTGGGCAACCCGCATCCCTGGCTTGATCGTTTTGTGGCGCTGTTTCCGCCACCGCGAGTGAAGACCCAGCCCAACGCGTGCAAACAGCTAGGCGGGTTGGTGGAGTTCCTGCTCGCCGCAGCCGCAAGCTGTTCAGCGTCGAACGCCGCAGCACCGGATCCCGGGTGGCTCGCACAAGCCATCGACATTTTGGCCACGCCCGGGGAAGACACGGCCGACCTCAAGGCGGTCGCCAAGACCTGCGGGCTGGGCTACGAAAATTTCAGAAAACAATTCGCCGCAATCACTGCAGAAAGCCCCGCCGCCTACCGGAGACGAGCCTTGATCGAACGCGCGCAACGACTCATGAATGAACGTGATCTCACCGACCGCGCGATTGCCTCCGCCTTGGGCTTTTGCGACGAGTTCCATTTTTCAAAAACCTTTAAACTCGTCGCCGGGCTAAGCCCCCGCGCGTGGCGGGCACTTCAACAACCGGAGAAGCGACGCCCTCGAATTCGTGGTTCTTATGGCGCGTAAGGAGGTCATCCTTGAGTAGGAACGCCGCACTTTCCGGGCTGACCGCGCCTCCCTACATAAGACGCACCGCTTAACGGTTATCGGTCTCTGCTTCCGCCTGCGGGAACCGAAGCCGACTCGTTCGGTGGTCTCCCCAGAGAATCTCTGTGCGGTTTTGCGGTCGGTTCATCGTATCCAGTAAAACCCTCGATGACGGATGCAGACCTCTTCAACTCTTACGCCCGTGCGCGGAACCTAAGCCGCATTTGCCGAGCTCGAGCGCCGTCACGCCGATCTGGTTTACTCCGCCGCGCGTCGCCAGACCGCAGGTGATCACCACCGGGCTCAGGAACTCACCCAACAGGTGTTTCTAACGATAGCCTGCCACGACTCCCTCGCCCGCCATCTCGTGTTTGTCGCCTAGGCTCCACCACCACACCCGCCTCGCCGCCGCAAACGCACGCCAATCCGAACAGCGTCGCCGCCTCCGCGAGACCCGCGCCGTCACCGATCCCGCGCTCGCGACGTGCAATTCCGCCGAACCGCCCATCGATTGGTCTCGCGTCAAACCATTCCTCGACGACGCCCTTGCAATCCTGGCGGGCGTGATCACCAAACCATCCTCCTGCGCTCCTTCTCAAGCCAGATCTACACCGAAATTGGTCGCCAAGTCCGCCTGCCCGAGAACGCAGCCCGCATGCGCACCGACCGCGCCCTCGCCACGTGGGCGGTCAACCTGTACGCCACCGAAAGCGTCACGAGCATCGACGCAACCTTCGAGCGCGTCAAAGTCACGGTGCCGTAAATCGCCAACGCCCAGCCCCGCTTCCCCGCCACTCGCCTTTGACCACCGGTCATTGGCTTGCCACGCCACAGCGCCACGGGCGCGACGGCGGGGCATTCCGCCCCCGCGCGGACCTTTACCTTATCCATTAAGTAGCATCAGGGTCGCCACGAAACCCAAGGGCGCGAATAGATAAACCAACCTTGGCTTACCCCCACTTGTCCAAGGCTGCGGCGAGCTAATTTCGGCCACTGCGTCTTCTCTCCCCAAAAAAATGAAAACACCTCACGCTGGTTTCGTGCGCCCCCGCCTCGCCCCCACCGCCGTCCGCCGCATTTCATGGTTGGTGGCCGCGACCCTCGGCCTCGCCGCCCTCGGCACCTGCCCCGCCCAAACCCTCGACCGCTCCATACCCTTAGATTGCGGCGGCTGGCTCAGCGGTTTTTCCATTCACTCCAGCGGACGCCTCTACGCTTTCGGCGACTGCTTCGGCCTCTGGCGCTCCAACGACGCCGGCCAATCATGGCAATATCTTCAGAACGATTTCACCAAAGAAGACAGCGGGATCAGAGGCAGCGCGGTTTCCACAGGCAGCGCAGATACAGTCGCTTTCATCACTTCAAAAAACCTCTATAAATCCAGCGACGGCGGCTCCTCGTGGAACACCTTATTGACCGACCTGATTGCCATCCCCGACATCGGACTCGACCGGGGTGCCAGCCCGCTTTTTTTCCAACCCGGCAACGATAACGAACTCTGGCTGGCCGCCGCCCGCACCGGTTTAACCGGCAAACTTTGGCTCTCCACCAACGGCGGAACCGGTTGGACCAAGGTCGGCGGCACCACCTTCGACACCATACGGCCCACGACCGTTTACGTGCGTCCGCAGTTTCCCGACCAGATTTGGGTCGGCGCCGTCGGCGGTCTCTACGTTTCCACCGACCACGGCACCTCCTGGACCCTCGTCTGGAATAATGACGGCGCAGCTAACCCTCCCGATGGCAAGCCGCCCACCGTCGTCTCCATCGCCCGCCGCTCGGATGGCATCGGCTACTTCGCGGCCAACGTGGGCGGCTTTCGCGTCACCGCCACCAACTACGCCAACGCCGCCACCTACACCTGCATCTCCGTGGTGAACCGCGTCAACGGCCAGGGGCCGGTCGGCGCCTCCGTCCTCGCGGACAACAGTTTCGTAACCACCGAGAACGAGGCCTACGGCAAACGCTCCCTCGATGGCAGAGCCGGCACCTGGACCGACCTCGGCATGGCTCTCAACGCAAATCCCACTCCCGTCTATCTGAACCCCGCCGAACCCGGAGCCAAAACCCCGCCCGGTCGAAGCATGATCGTGCAAGACCCCACGTCACCTTCGCGCTGGTTCATGACCGGCGGCAAGGCGCCTGTCATCAGCACCGACTCCGGAGCCACCTGGAGTTTTCCGCCCAATGCCAGCGGCCTCGCTGGCGTGATGACGTTTGGCAAGATCCGGTTCCCCCGTGACAACCCCTCACTCGCCTTGGTCGCCTCCGCCGACCAGGGAGTATTCGTGCTCAACAGCGGCGGCGCCACCTCCTTGGCCGCCTACTGCTCGCGCACGTCAATTGATCGCCACGTCACCTTCCACGAGGTCATGACCAGCTACGACGGCCAGACGCTGGTCGCCGCTGGATGCGACCAAACCTCCAGCATCACGGCCATCTATCGCTCGACCAACGGTGGCGCCAACTGGACTTCCCTTAACCTCGCTTCATCCGGCCTGCCCGCCTCCTATCAGGGTGTCACCCGTGCGGTCGCGGCCCCGGGCAACATCAACGACTTCCTGGTTCTCCTCGGCTCCGATCCGGCAAAGCCCAACAACAATCCAGGCCTCTATCGCACCACCGACGGTGGCGCCAGCTTCACCAAAGTGGGCGGCAGTTCGTTCGACGGCGTTATCACCGGTGAGCGCTACCACCATGAATACGCCTTCCTGGAATCCGACGCCATCAACACCAACACCCGCTACCTCGCGCTGCGCAGCGCCAACAACGCCACCGCCCGCGGTTTCTGGCGCTCCACCGACGGCGGCACCACCTGGGCCAAGACCGCCCTCCAACCCATCGGTGCCGATTGGATTATGGGTCTGGCGGTTGACCCGGTTACGGCCGGCAAGGTGTGGCTCGCCGGTGGTTATCGCGGCGTTTACACCTCGACCAACGGCGGCGACTCGTGGTCCGCGATCAGCGGCTTCACCGACGCCACCAGCATCGACGCCGCCAATGGTCGCGTCGCCGTTTGGGGCCGCCGCTCGGGCGACACCTGGGGTAAACTCTACTACTCCGCCGACAACGGCTCCACCTGGACCAACCTCACCGATCCCGGCTACCGTTACGCCTTCACCCGCGACCTCACCGTGGATCCGTGGAATTTGGGCCAAGTCTGGATCAACGGCATTTCCGTCAACGTGATCAATCCTCCCGCCGCTTGGCACACCTTGGACCAATCCAGCCAGTTCACCGGCAACTTCAACGTCATCACTTCCAATGGAGTCGCGTGGAATGCCGGCGGCTACATCCAGCATAGCAATGGTGGCGGCTACCAGACCTCGACTCTCGTTTACGACACCACGCCGAACGCCACTCCGACCAACACCTCTTTTGGCCTGGCCACCGTCAAGTTGGACTTCCAAGTCACTGGCGCCGGCAACGGCTTGGGCGTGTATTTCTACAACAACGCCAACCGCACCTCGTCAGCGCACTATCGCCTGCAAATCAACGAGGCCAACTACGGCGGCACAGGCGAACGCAGCCGCTGGATCACGGGCGCCAACATGAACGGCACCGGCGGCACGACCATGAAAGATGGCTCCATCGGCACCAGTCTCGTCACGGGCGTTTGGTATCGCTTGGAACTGACCTTGACGCCCACCGGATCAACCACGGCCACCGCCGTGGCCAAGATCTATGACCGTTACGGAAACACCGTACTCGCCACCGACAGCTACAACTTCATCGGCCTCGCCCGCACCACCGGCGAAATAGGACTCTCCCTGCTCAACGCCACCGGCACCACCGGACAACGCGATGTCCTCGTGGATAACTTCCGCATCGTAAACTAGGCCTTGTGCCTGAAATAAACCGATCCAGAATGAGCAAGAAAGGGCACTCGGCCAAAGAGACCAAGACGCAACACGGGCCAGCGGCTCAGTGCCTTTTCTCGCTTCACACGGAGAGCCTTGGTGGATGGTCCGGTTTTCCCCAGACCCACCCGGATTCCTACTTAGTTAAGCCCAACAAAGGCTGGCGCGCGCGCAGCCCGGCGGCCGCCGCCCGCACCTTGCGCGGCGGCAGGCTCGGTCCGTCCACGAAGCGTCCCGCCACAAAAACCTCTTTGCGCACCTTCGGCACGCCCAACTCGCGGCGATGCAGCGCCGCCACCACCATATCCACGACGCACGCGGCCTGGTCTTTCAACCGGCGATCCACTCCGGCGAGGTGCTTGTCGCCCTCCGCCCAGTTGAGGCTCACGAACCCCATCTCCCTCGGAACCCGCGTCCCTAGTCTTTTCACCCAGTCCCCCATCGTACAGGCGATCACGTCGGGGCGGTGCTCGTCCACGAAAGCCTTGAAAGGCGCATGTTCGTAGTCATTGGACCGATACACCGGAAGTCCCCGCACGTCGGGATGCACGGAACAAAAATAAAAGTAGGCGGCTTCCGCCATGTGTTCCATGCGCTCCGAAGCCCCGCCGGGCAGCGCAAGCAAGGGGCGGCGATAGCCCAACGCATGCACGCGCTCCCACATGATCTGCATGTTGCGGTGATGGTGTGGCAGCACATAGCTGACTGCCGGTTCAC
The DNA here is from genome assembly GCA_947471035.1 of Verrucomicrobiota bacterium. Lineage (GTDB taxonomy): Bacteria > Verrucomicrobiota > Verrucomicrobiia > Opitutales > Opitutaceae > IMCC26134_A. The sequence goes on along the minus strand of CANIWJ010000009.1, from coordinate 28,091 downwards.
TAAAACAGAGTCCGGACATCGCGCAGGCGAAACCGCTGCAATCAAAGTCCAGCCGCAGGTTGAACGTATTCGCCGATGAAAACAGCAGCCCCTGGATACCGCGGGCGATCAGGATGTTTCGCAGGCGCGTGGGGCTCAAACCCGGCTCTCCATACCAAAATTCCTCCAACCGATACCCCAGCTCCAGCGCACGTGCTCCCGCCCCCTCCCAGAGGGCGCGCACCGAAAGATTGCCAGACCACGGCCGCGGTCCGCCGTGGTCGGTGATCAACGCCAGCGTTGCGGTGGGCGTTCGCGAGCGACGGGTGGACACATGCGCCATCAGCGTCACCAACGCCGCGTCCGGTTTATAACCCACGGCTTCTGCAATCGCTACAATCCGTTTACGGGTTTTCTCCGAAACCCCCGCTTTGCCGCTAAGCGCGTAGGAAACCGTGGCGGAAGACACCCCTGCCTTAGTCGCGATGGCCTTAAAGTTGAGGGATGATGCCATGTTCAACCCCTCTCTGCTTATCGAATAAGTAGCAAGCCGGTTGTGAGCGTCCCCGCCCGCAAACACGGTAGGACATTCCCCAGGAAATTTCATGACCTACTCCAAACTATCCCTACTCGCCGCCGTATCCATCCTCGGCGTGAGCTCACTCGGTGCACAGACCAGCTACAACTTCAACGTCGATCAAACCGACTTTAACAACACGTTCGTCGGTCCTGCGGTCAGCACGACCAACTTCAGCGCCTCCTGGAACGCGACCGCCGGCGCGAACAGCACGGGCGGCCTGGTGACCGACAGCAGCCAGCGCACAGCCTATTACGGCAGCACGGTCGGCCAATTCACGACCAACGGCGACACCCGGTTCGTCTCGTATTACTTCAAGGCCGGTATCAACGGAACGACCAACGCCTCCGGCAACACCGGCGTCGGCTTCAACACCGCGAACAACGTCGGGTTGCAAACCGGCACTTACGTTTTCGCCAACGTTAATTCCACGGCGAACGACGGCACCAACTACACGGCCAGCCAGCTCCAAATCAGCTACCGCAACAACGGAACCGGTGCCGTCGTGTCGGACGCGGCCACCTTCGCCCTCGTCCAGAACAACTGGTATCAGCTCCGGCTCGATTTGACCTACAGCGGATCGAATCTTTTCTCAGCTACCGCCGCTCTCTACAATTGGGGCGCCGACGGTCTGACGGGCGGTTCTCAACTTGCCAGCTTCGCCAGCAGCGCGCTCACCGGCTCCGCGGGTGGCAATCTCAGCACCTTGGTCAACACGAACCTTAACGCCGGATTCTGGGGCCGCACCTCGAATTCGGGCGTGCGCGCTATGGCCATCGACAACTTCTCCGTCACCGCCATCCCCGAGCCCTCCACCTACGCCGCCGTCGCAGGTCTTGGAGTTCTGGCTTTGGTCGCCTTCCGCCGTCGTCGCGTTTCCTGAGTTCGGCCTACGATCTTTCGTCAGCTCCTTCCTAACGGGCCTGCTTTCACCGGCAGGCCTTTTTATTGCCCTCTTCCGGCGACTTTTCACTGCACCGTTCAAGCCTTATCAATTAGGGTGTATTTGCGGTCCGGCCTTAACCACCGACGCTCGCTGCACTCCTCACCGCCCAAGCTGAACTCCCGCCCCGCCCATCTTCCCCATCGGGCGTCACCCACTATTCTGAGCACATCGACCGCGCAAACTGGGAACCCGATCTCGCTCTGATGACAGTCACCGACTCCGCCGCCGTCTCCGCCAAACGCTTCGCCCGCGTCAAGGTCACCTCTCCGTAACGAACCTGATGAAAAGCGGCTATCCCTCGTAAAGATTCTTACACGGCGCTTGGCACTCGGTGTTGCACTAAAACCAACTACCTTTGCATTTGGACTCCCCGGCATGGACATCCTGTCCGTGCCGGGGAAAAGTTTAATTACCTCGAGACATTGGCATCCGATGACAGCGACCGCCACCACGCTGGAACTTAACGCTTAAGGCGATAAGCCTTTGTATCGGGCAAATGCCTCCGATTATTCTCCATTCGGGAACCCCCGTCAGCCCGCCCCATAGTGATTGGTTTACTCTGCTTTCTTACCCCAATGGCATCCTTGTATCCCGCCATAAAACGCGCCTCTGCCCTGCTCGTCCTCGTTGGTCTTGCACTCAGCGGAGTCGTTTCGCGCACCCTTGCCGCCGACCTCACCACCTGGCCCTCGCAATACACCATCCGCCCCTGGGAGGCCGCGCGCCTCACCGCCGCCGATGTCGTCGGCCCCGACGGCATCGTTTACCCCGACTTCACCGGCGTCGGCGTCACCGGCGGCATTCCCGACATCAACAACTCCACCGTCCGCGCCACCTACACCATTTTTGATGTCACCACCTACGGCGCCGTGCGCGATGGCGTCACCAACGACGACGCCGCCGTGGCCGCCGCCGCCACCGCCGCCCGCGCCCATCTCGACGCCAACCCCGCCAACAAGGCCATCCTCTACTTCCCCACCGGCACCTACGTCCTCGATACGCCGGTCGTGTTTACTCAGAGCAACATCGTCATCGATGGCGACGGTCCCGCCTTGACCATCATCAAGCTCGCCACCGACACCGCACAAACAGGTTCCCTGTTCACCCTTTCAAAAGCCCCCGCTTTCTCCGGCTATCTTACCTCCACCACCTTCGTCCCCCGCGGCGGCAACACCCTCACGCTCAACGCCGATCCCGCCGCCAACACCTTCACCGTCGGCTCCTGGGTGCGACTGACCCCCACCCTCACGGGAGCAGGCACCACCGTCTCGGATCGCTATAACAACCCCGACAACCACGTCATTTTTACCGACCCCAGCTATCACCTCGGCCGCACTCTATTTGCCAAGGTCACCGCCATCAACAGCGCCGCCAAGACCCTCACACTGGATCGCAGCTTCACCCATGATTACTTTGTCAACGAGTCACCCCAGATCCGCCGTGTTTCCATGCTCGAGAACAGCGGCGTGCAAGATCTCTCGATTGAAACGGTGGCGGCCACCGCAACCGTTGATCCCATCAGCTTCGACTACTCCGCCAACAGTTGGATAAAGAACGTCAAAACCGTGAAGGCGCGCAGTTGGCCCATCATCGTATCCACCAGCGCCCGCTTCGAGGTGCGAGACTGCCAATTCCTCGGCACCTGGGTCGATATCACCTTGGGCGGAGGCGTCGCCTACCTCGGCTGGACCAACTTCACGACCGACTCGCTCATGGAAAACTGCCAGGCCAGCGACCTGCGTCACATGGCTATTTTCCAAGCAGCCAACCGCTGCGTCATCCGCAGCTGCACCTTCACCGGCCAATCCGTCCAATCCCCCCAGTTACACGGCCGTTTCCCCCACGAGAATCTCGTCGAAGACACCACCTTTAACACCGTCTCCGTTGGCGGCACCGGCACCCGGGGACTGACCGCCTACGGCACCGATCATGCCAACTCGCTCGTCCACGGCCCCAACGGACCGCGCAACGTTTTCTACAACAACCGCGTCCTCTCCGGCATGGGCACCTCCGTCTTTGGCGGCACCAGCGAAGGCTTCATCTTCGCCTATAACCGCATCCTGAAAACCGAGGACACCGAGGCCAAGCCCGCCATCATGGCCATGGACCGCTCCTTCGATTTCATCGTGCGCGGCAATATTTTCCAAGCCATCGGCACCCTTCCCGGCCTAAATCTCGCCGAGGGCACCTGCACCGGCTGGAACGTCACCGACAACAAATTCTACGGCACCAACGGCTATCTTTACTCCGGCGATTCCGCCCCCGCCGTCACCAGTAACAACCGCTTCTTCTCCACCGCCACCACCCCAGACGCCGCCACCACGCCCGAGCTCGCGTCGATCTACGCCTGGCAAAAAACCAACGCCGCCACCGCCCGCCTCGTCCTCGCCGGCGACCGCCGCACCGTCACCGACACCGGCGGCACCGCCGACTTCACGGTCGTCCGCCTCAAGACCGCCACCACCGCCGATCTTACCGTCACGCTTTCAACCGACATCGCCGGCCTCTCCGTGCCGTCCACCGTCACGATCCTCGCCGGACAAACCTTTGCCACCTTCACCGTCACCGGCGTCAACATCACCGGTGAACAACTCGTCACTCTCACCGCCAGCGCCAGCGGCCTGCTCGCCGACTCGGAGAAAATCTCCGTCCTTGATCAAAACCTCGCCCAGCCCAACTTCGGCAACGACCAGTGGCCCGTCCCTCCCGTGGGCCTGCCCGCCAGTTGGAAAGCCGGCAACTACGGCCAGGTCACCGTCGCCGGCACCCAGTCCTACACTCCCGGCACCGACACCTGGGCCATCACCGGCGGCGGCCTTGGCTTGGAAACCTTTCACGGCAGCCTCGCCCGCAGCGGCCGCCGCTTTGTTTACCAGACGATGGACGGCGACGGCGAGATCCGCACCCGAATCACCTCCGCTTCCGGCGACTACCAGGTCGGCCTCATGATCGCCGACGACGAGACCGCCCTCACCGACTTCATCTGGGTCGAGCCCACCGGCCGTGTATATTCATCCAGCAATGACGCGCAAAACGGCCTCGGCAACGGCGTTCCCACCCAACGCGTCGCCGCCGGCACCAAAATCGTACCCTGCTGGCTGCGACTCAAACGTACCGGCTCCGTCTTCACCGCCTACCGTTCCACCGTAACCGCTCCTGCCTCCGAAAGTGACTGGACCGTGTTAGCCACCGTCGATCTCTACCTGGACCCAGCGACCGACTACAAGTCCCCCGCCCTGCTCGACCAGCGGATGCACTTCGGGTTCTTCATCAATTCCAACTCCGCCACCGTCGCCGCCTCCGCCAGTTTCACTGGCACTCAGTTTACCGGTGCTATCATCGGAACCGTTCCCCCGCCTGCCGCGCCGACCACGTTTGCCGCCGCCCTCTCCGGCAACACCCAGGCCAACCTTACCTGGACCGACAACGCCACCGACGAAACCGGCTACGCCATCGAAGTGCGCACGGGTTCTGCCACCACGTGGAATTCCCTCACCACCGTCGCCGCCAACACCACGGCCTACAACCACACCGGTCTGCTCGACGGGCTCACCTACTCCTATCGTATACGCGCGCTTCGCTCCACGGATAACGCCGCCTCTGCCTACTCCGCGACCGCCTCGGTCACAACCACGCTCTCCACCGCCCCGCTCGCGCCCACTGGCCCCGCCGCCGTCGGACTCTCGACCAATGAAATCCAATTCACCTGGGCCGACATCGCCCACAACGAAACCTCCTACCAAATCGAACGCAGCACCTCCGCCGGTTCCGGCTTCACGCTGCTCACCACGCTCGGCGCCGGTGCCACCGGCTACATCGACGCAGGCCTGGCCGACGGCGCTCAATTTTATTACCGAGCCCGCGCCGTAAACGGCATCGGCAACTCCACCTACACCACCCCCGTCGCCGGTGCCACGCTGCTCATCGCACCCACCAACCTCATCGTCAGCGCCACCAGCGACACCGATGTGACCCTCTCGTGGAGCGATCTCGCGACCAACGAAACGGGTTACCAGGTCGAGCGTAGCACCACCAACGGCAGCGGCTTCGCCGCCGTTGGGACCACCGCCGCCAACGCCACCACGTTCACCGATACCACAGTCGTCGCCGACACGACTTATTACTACCGCGTCCGCGCTGTGAGTGCCGTGAGCCAATCCGACCCCACCGCGCAGGTCACCACCGTCGCCTCCAACTACATCCCTGCCGCCTTCTATGAACCCTTCAGCCACGCCCTCAGCCCCACCAGCGTGATCGGCCGCGCGGGTTCCGGTAATGGCGGCACCGGCCTCTGGAATACCAGCGACAGCACCGCGCAAGACACCCTCGTATCTGGCAGCCTCGCTGCCGGGCGCATCCCAGCGGCGGGTAATAACGTCATCATTCCCCTCTCCACCGGGTATGGGCTCATCTCACTCGGCCTTGCCCCGACCGCTCAAAGCGTCGTCAACCCTCCCGCCAGTGGCAGCCGCACGTTCTGGATGAGTTTCACCAACCGCTCTCCCGCCACCATCAGCACCAACCGAGTATCTTATCTTTATCTAGGAAATGCCAGCGGGGGTTCCGCCTTCTCGCTCTACACGAATGCTGACAACCAAAGTCGTTACGGCATTCAGGCCGGAGGCCTCAGTGCGATTCGTGCTGCCAAGAACACCGTCGCCGCCAACACCACCTACTTATACCTCGCCAAGGTCACCGTCACCGACACCGACGGCAACGCCGCCAACGGCCTCGAACGCGTCGAGGCGCGCATGTGGCAATACCCGGCGGGCAGCCTGCCTCCCCTGAGTGAACCCACCACGGGCGGGCTTTATCGGTCCCCCACGACGATCACGTCTTTCTTTATCAACAGCATCAACATCACCAGCGGCTCCAACGGCACCACCTCCCGCTTCAGCTACGACGAACTTCGCATCGGTTCCACTTATGCCCAGGTCGCCCTCCCCGCTCCTCCCACCGCTCCCTCCTCTCTGGCGTTTTCCAGCATCACGACGACCGCCACCACCCTCACCTGGACCGATAACGCCACCAACGAGACGGGCTACAAAATCCAGCGCGCCACCACCCCGACCGGCCCCTACACCGACATCGTCAGCCTCACCGCCAACACCACCACCTACACCAACACCGGCCTCTCGCTCGGCACCACGTATTACTACCGCGTTCGCGCCAGCAGCAGTTTTGGCGACTCCTCGCCCGCCACCGGCAATGTCACCACCCTGGGCTACACCATCAGCGGCACGATTCTTGTCTCCGGCAGTGGCTTGGCCGGCGTCACCGTCTCCGACGGCACCCGCAGCGCCGTCACCGCCGCCAACGGCACCTACACCCTCACCAACGTCCCCACTGGCAACTACACCCTCACGCCGACTCTAACCGGCTACCTCTTCACCCCCGCCACGCTGTCCGCCAGCCTCACCACCGCCAACCTCACCGGACAAAACTTCGCCGCCACCCCACCCCCTCCTGTCGTCACCGCCAGTCAATCCGCGAGCGGAGCCATCGGCAGTGCTTTCAGCTATTCAGTCGCCGCCAGCAACACCCCGACCAGCTATGCCCTAACTTCCGGAAGTCTCCCCCCCGGAATCACACTCAACAACACCTCCGGCCTCCTCAGCGGCACACCCACGACCGCAGGCACCTTCACGCCGAACTTCACCGCCACCAACTCCGGCGGCACTTCCTCCAGCGCGCCCGTCACCCTCACCATCTCCAACCCCGCCCTCATCGTCTATGAAGGCTTCAACTACGTCCTCGCCGTCACCGACCCTGACCCCGACGCCAACTCCAACGGCGGCAACGGCCTGCCCGCCACCAATCTCGGCGGCAACCCCTCCGGCACCAGCACCGGTTTGCGCGGACCCAACACGACGACGCTCTCTGGTTGGGGTGCCGACCAATCCGTCGTGCCCGGCCTAACCTACAGCGACGCCAACGCCGTGCTCGCCACCTCCGGCAACGCCCTCCAGCGCAACTCCGGCACCAGTTTCTCCGTCGCCGCCCCCTCCATCTATCGGTCCATGACCACCGATCCCTTTGCCTCCCTGCGCTCCACCGCCAGTAGCAACTTTCTGGGCTGGAACGGCACCTCGCCGACCACGCTCTTTTTCAGCGTCCTCCTCAGCGTAAACGCCCTCAACACCGGCACCGACAACCGCTTGGTCCTGAACCTCGGCACCGACAATTCCAGTTGGAACGTTTACCTTGGCCAGTCCACCGGCACCACCAAATGGCGCTACGGCGACCAAGCCGGCACCGGTGCCGATCTGGGCAACGCCGTCGCCAACCAGACCGTCCTCATCGTCGGCCGCCTCAGCTTCAACAGCGCCACCCAGTTCGTCACCGACTTCTGGTTTAATCCCCCACTCGGCCAAACTCTCGGCACCCCGACCTATACCAAAACCTATACAACCACCACCTCCGGCGGACAATTCCGCGCCATCCAGACCCGCGACGGTGCCAACGTCCTCACCATGGACGAATTCCGCCTGGGCACATCCTACCTCGCCGTCACCCCGCCCGCCATCCCCCCGGCCGCACCCTCCGCCCTCGCCGCCTCCGCCAGCTCCGGCTCGCAGATCTCCCTGACCTGGACCGACAACGCCAACGACGAAACCGGCTTCAAACTCGAGCGCAGCCCCAACGGCTCCACCGGCTGGGCCCAGATCTCCACACCCGCCGCCAACACCACCGCAGCCACCGACTCCGCTTTAGCCGCTGGCACCACCTACTACTACCGCCTCCGCGCCACCAACGCCAACGGCGACTCCCCCTACTCCGCCACCACCGGCGCGACGACCCTCACCGGCCTGCAATCCTTCCGCCTCGCCTACGGCCTCGCCGCCAACGGCTCCCAAGACCTCCTCACCCCCGCCGGCGACGGCGTGCCCAACCTCCTCAAATACGCCTTCAACCTGCTCGGCTCCGGCACCGGTCAGGCCACCACCCTCGCCACCCCCAACGCCTCCGTGTTGTCCCCCTCCGGCTCCGCCGGGTTGCCCTTCGCCTCCGTCGGAACCGGTGGCGATGCCGGCAAACTCCAGCTCATCTTCATCCGTCGCAAGGCCTCCGGCTCGCCCGGAATCTCCTACGTCGTCGAATTCTCCGACGCCCTCGCCTCTTGGGCCGTCAACGCCTCCGCCACCGAAAGCGTCACGTCAATCGACACCGCCTTCGAGCGCGTGACCGTCACCGACTCCGTTGCCTCCCAGCCCAAACGCTTCGCCCGCGTCCGCGTAAGCACGCCATAACGCGCCACGCCCCCGTGGGTCTGGCTTCACGCCCGACACTCCGCCCGCCAACGTAGATCTCCGCCCGCCGGCACCGTCACTAGCGGCAGCTTCGCCACCCAACCCGCCGCGAGGCGACCTCGCGCGGCCTGCGCCGCCGTCTCCACCGCGATGCGAACCTGCGCGGCTTGCACGCCGGGGTTGTGCAACTCCAACTCGTCCCCGCGCCAGCACGCCGTCACCACGTCGAAACTCTCGGTCAGTCCCGTATCGGGTTGCGCGTAAACCCCGGGCAGCTCCGCCGCCGTGAGCAACAGACTGGTCTCGCACCAACACGGGCCGTGGAAAACCCCGCCCAGGTTGTTGTCCCAATCACTCGTGTTGACCCGCTCGTTGAGCCAGCCCGACGGCAAGGCCCGCCCGCCAGGGGAATGAATCGGTCGCTCGGGCAACGACACGCACTGCGGCAACGCACGGGCGATCCGCGCCGCCAGCCGCAGCCAGCTCGCTTCGCCGCCCGCTCGGAAGAGGCGAAACAAAGCCCAACCCGAATGTGTGCAAAGTCCGGGCGCGGAATGTTTGTTCTGCGCATTGGCAAACACCGTGCCCGCGCTGCGTATATCCAGCCGCGCAAACTCGCTGCCCGTCGGGAACGCGTAGTCATAGGGCATCACCCAGGTCGATAGCTGCTGGGCCGCGAGCTTCGCCGGTGCCAGCCACTCGCCGTCACCGGTGATCTCCCAGAGCGTCACGAGGCTTTCCAGCAGACCGGCCAACGATTCGCTGTCGGGCGCGAGCACGGCGTCACCGGGACCGCCCGTCGTGACGCCTCGCGCCAGGTCGTCGCCAACCAACGCGCGCGCGCCTTCGCAGGCCGCGCGCAACCACGTCGGCTCATTCGCCCATTGCGCGGCGCGGGCCAGCGCGCCGGGCACCAAGCCTCCGCCAGTCGATCCACCCACCGCGACGCGGCCGGTGGATTGATCGAGAAAAAAGCCCCACTGCCCGTCCGCCGTCCACGTGCGCGCCAGCGTCGCCGCCGCGCCCTGCACCGCCCGCGCCCAGGCCGGCGACGTCGCGCCGGTCTGCGCCGCCAACACGCCGAAATAAACACTGTCGGCCTGGCGCCGTGTCAGCGTCCACTGCGACCGCCATGGGGCCGTTTCGTACTCCCACCAGAAATCCGCCGACCAGCCCGCTTCGGGGCTCCAGCGTCCGAAAAACAAACCTCCCTCCGCCATTCCGCGCGTCGCCACCGTTTCCAAATGATGCCGCGCCCGCGTCCTCGCTCCCTCCGCGATACCGGGCGCGGCGAGCAAGGCGTATTGGGCGATGATGCCTCCGCACCAGCCGGTTTGATAGGGAGCCCTCGCCCCCGGCAGATCGACTCCGTAAATACCCGGCTCCTTCAGCCAGAGATCACGATCAAAGTGCTCCACCACCGCCGCCACCGCAGGTGCTTGATTTACGGAAACAGGAGAACGGCGAGCCCACTCCTGCCCTTCACTCCACGTCTCGAGCGCGGCAAACAACCCGGCCACCGACGTGGCGGAAAATTCGCGAAGGACAAACTCCATGCTCAGGCGATCTCCGGCCGCCCGCCTCGGAGCTTGGTCCACGCTCTCCGTCAGCGTGTTCATGTGGGTGTAGCGCACCGAGCGCACACCGGGGGCACCGACCCAGAGGCTGGCGGGCCGCTCGCCGCCTTGCTCCTCAAAATCCCACAAGGTCTCTCCCCAACCGGTCTGCGCCGGCCCAGCGACGAATCCCCCGCGTTGCGTGCGGGCATCCCACCACGCGAAGACCGGCCACGCGCAATCGCCGGCCCGCAGTTGCAGCCGCCCGGGCCCGCCGGCCACGTCGAGCCGCGGGATATCCGCAATGAGATCGGGACGCGGATTCGCCGACTCCTCCGCATTCAAACGCGGCGAATACGGCAACGCGCGTGAGGTCTGCCGGTTGCCGCCATAAACCGCGCCGGGCATCAACACGAATACCCCCGGATGCCACGCAGGAAACGCCACGCGCAAGCCCACCGCCACACCTTCGACGACGCCGCTCTCGACGCGCGCTTCGATCCGCCAGCGATCCTCACCTGAGGGCCGTAGCCCGCCGCTCCACCGCGCACCGCGCCACGTCAGGCCCTCAGTCAACCCAGTCTGCGCAACGCAGCGTGGTCCTTCGTGGGCGCGCAGCCCGGACCCAAGAATGATGGGAAACTCGTTTGCCCGCGCAACCGGGGCAGCGACGGTCGGAACGAGGGTCGCGTTATTCATAAGCGCGAATCTCAAAAACCCGGGGTGCGCCGCCGCCATGGGTGGCGACACACTCCAGCGCAAGGATGCTCACCGAGCGCGAGGCCGGCAGGCGATGCACGCAATGACGCAGTAAATTATCCGTCACTTCCGCGATCACCTCGCCGTCGAGGCGCAGGCGGTAGCTCCGCACGCACTCGGGCATCGGGGCGCGCAGGGTCTTGGCGCTGGCCTTGTCGCTGCCGCTGAGGATCAGCTCGCGCGCTAACCCGGTGTCGAACGTGATACGCACTTCGCGCAGCACCACGGGCTGCGTCCACGTGAGCGTGAGTGCGCCCTGCGGAGCGGCGGCCTGCCAGGCATGCGTGGCCTCGTCCGCCCACGGCCCCCAGACGGCGCGTTGATCGCGGGAGAGGCCGTCGAGCACAGCCGCCGCCGGTCCCGTCGGCGTCGCGCTGTCGGCGGTGGCAGTGGCGCGACGGGCGAGGTCGTGCATATCCTCGTTGCGATAGCCGGGCAGGAAGACGTCGTCGCGCGCTAACTGACGGCGCAGCGCCACGAGGTCGGCCGCACCACAGCAGGCCGCTCCCTGGCGGACGAGTTGCGCGGCGGCGGTGCCTATGGCCTGCCCCATTACAGCGCAGGTGCCCATCACACGGGTCGCCGCAAAGGCGACGTGGGTCGCGGAAATATTGCGCCCGGCAAAGAAAAGATTGCCCACATTGCGTGAATACAGCGCGCCGTAGGGGATGCTGAAGAGGTGGGGAAACCAGTGCTGGGTGCAGGCGGGCTCCAGCGGCGCATCTACGCCCGCCGGAGGATGCAAGTCCATCGGCCAGCCGCCGTAGGCCACCGTATCGTGGCGGGTTTCTGCCCGCCGGATATCGTGTTCGGTGAGAATAACCGGTCCGAGAAAACGCCGGCTCTCTCGCTTGCCCGTGATGGGCGCGACCCAGTCCAGCGCCCAGTTCGCCGCGCCGGGGTGCGCTCCGGAGTTTTTCACGTAATCCCAAACGCCAAGCGCGATCGCCCGGCAATCGCGACGGATGCGCTCGTCATCCTTGATGGTGTCAAGTTGGCCGCCGCACTCGAACCACCAGTAACCGTATTCGTAGGAAAAAATATCGCGGTGCCCCTGAAACTCCTCGGCACGGAAACGACGCGCCCAAGCCGGTGCCTTGAAAGGCATTGGCCGCCCCTGATCGCGGGCCATAAACATCATCGAACTGCCTAGCCGGTGCGTATCGCGCACCTCGCGGGCCAGCGGCTCATCGAACTCTGAGCGCGCCTCTCGGCCCTCGGTGAAATCCGCACCCGCCTCGGCCCCCAGCCGCCCGTCGCCCGTGCAGTCGGCGTAGAATTTCGCACGGATGACAAACTCCTCCTCGGTGCTCTGGCTCAACGCGCGGACGGAGGTGATCAAGCCCGCAGACGTTTCCGCCCCGATCACATCGGTGTCGAGCAGCAACGTGATCCCCGGCTCGGCGTCCACCAACGTGTAGAGCAGCAGGTCGAAAACGGCGGCGGAACGCTGCGGGTTTTGCGCGGCGTCTAGGAGACGGATCTCCTCGAGCAAACCCGTCTCGCGCGCACCGGGTTTTTGGCCATGGGCGTCAGCGCCCACGATGTGCATACGGATCTCCGACGAGGCGTTTCCGCCCAGCACGGAGCGGTTTTGCACGAGCACGACCCGCAGGCCGTTGCGCGCCGCCGCGAGCGCGGCGCAGACGCCTGCCAGACCGCCTCCAGCGACCAGCAAATCAGTTTCGATCCGACCTGATGTAAGTCCCATATTACCGATAAATTCGGCCGGTAATCACAGGACAAGCAAGGGCGAGTTCAAGTGGTTGATTAAGACCCTTGCACGGGTATCAACCGGATAGCCGCCACAGGTGGGCTCCATGTCTTTATAATCCCTTTATTAATAAGATGATTATTCAACTTACGACCCGGGTCGTTTCCCCTGCCTCCCAGTTTCCAGTAATCACCATGGACTTGGGGTTAAGGGGGGCACCACGTTCTCCACGCAAGACTTGTGCAATCACGGCATCCAACAAGGTGCGTCCGACTAGAGTATAGTTTTCGCGCACCCCGCTCCATCCTTCTTCGCCCGAGCTGAGAAAAGGATGGGCCAGGCCGATATCCCTAGGCGCATCCAATCCGCACTCAGAAAGCCATGCACGTGAACAACCTAGCGTAGTAAGCACCGCATCGGGCCGCGCCGCCTGCAACCAATCACGAAAGCCAGCAGGCGCTTTCGCCGTCACGGCTTGTTGCGCGACCCAGGGGGGGATTAACGGCACATCAGGGTATTCACAGGAAAAGGCATAGCGGGCGGCGGTATAACGGTAACTGGCACCGATTTCCTGATATTGTGACGTTATCAGTGCGATGCGACGATAGCCCAATCTCCGTAAATGCGCCAAAGCAAGTCGTGTATCCTGATACACATCCGTTACCACATGGGTGTAACGTAGATAATCTAAACCGGTCTGAGCGTATTTCTCCACAAACCCTGCGTTACTCCCGTAGGCCGCCACCGCCACCGTGCTCCAGTCGTAGGTGAGCATACGCGCCCACCACAAAGGCGGGAAAATCGCTCCCACCATGCCGCGTGCGACCATGATTCGCTCCAATCGGGTCTTGTTGCCCACGTCATTATTCGGATCGATATCCGGCACACTAAGCACATCCAGGGCAAAACCCTGCGCACCCGCTTGTTCCTGCGCGCCGTGCAGCATCTGCTTGTAGGCGGTGCCTTGATTTTTCATGTCCCCCGGCCGCGTATCGTCAATCCAGGCGATAGTGCCGCGATAGCGCTGGTGACGCCCGCTGCGCACATTGGCCTGATAAGCACTGACGAGAGGATTAGGCTGATAACCCAGCGCCTGCGCCGCCGCCAGCACCCGCTCGCGCGTCGCGGCAGGAATCTGCGGACGGTTGCGTAGGGCAAGTGACACGGTGGAGACCGAGACCTTCGCCTTTCGAGCGATGTCGGAGAGTTGCGGCATGTGCCTAAGTTTGGGCATAGCACGGTCAGTTCAACCATTTTAACAACGCGGTTAAATTGCACTTGATTTGACCAACCCGCCTTTCCAGTAATCAGTCTTCAAAAGTTGTATTCATAGCAAAACCAGCTGCCTGACCCCAAACCCACTTCGCTAACCCTCCATGAACTCCCCTTCACTCCGCCTCATCGCTACTCTTGGCACGCTCGCGGCCGTCGCCGCCACTACCGCCACAGCCACCCTACTCACCTACGAGGATTTTAATTACACCTCGGCTGCTAACATCACCGGTCAGACCGGCGGCAGTGGCTGGCGTTCACCAAGCAACCCCGCATGGAATACTGCTGGCACGACCGGCACCGTCGCGGCCAGCGGACTCAGCTACACTGGTATCAACGCCTCCTACACAGCCTTTGCATCCTCGGGCCTCGCCGCAAATCTGGGAGGTGTGTTCCGCAATGACCGATACCTTGCTCTCGATGCAGGAGGCGCTTATGCCCTTGCCGGACTTAAAGGCTCAGGAACTCACGTAGGCGGAACCGGCGTCACGGGAACGCTTTGGGGCAGCTTCCTTGTTTCAGGTACTGCGTGGACCGGCGGAAGTGGTTCGCAGATGATTTTCAATCTGTCCACAGCCGCCGGAGGCACCGGAACAAGCATTCGGCAAACAGGGACGGGGGCGAATATCGCCCTCACCGACACCAGCGGAACAAACACAATTGGTGCTACTGGATCGATCCTCGCCTCGTCTCTAAGCACGGTAAACCCAAACCTTTTTGTCTTTCGTTATGACTTTAACTCAGCCGGGAACGACACCTTAAACGTTTGGCTGAACCCAACCTCTGCATCTGATACAGCGAGTATCTCCGCTACTGCGACAGACTTCGCCATCCAGAACCCCGAAATCCGTTCGGTGAACGCGAACGGTGGCTTGGTCTTCGACGAAATCCGTTTCGGCACGACCTTCGCCGACGTGGTTCCCGTCTCCGCCATCCCAGAGCCCTCTACCTACGCCGCGCTTGCCGGCCTCGGGGTGCTGGGTCTGGCCGCGACGCGCCGCCGCCGTAGCTGATCGAATTTATACCGCTGCCCCATCTGCCTCACAAAGGAGATGGGGCATTTTAGTTTCTGTCCGGTTGATATCAGCCGCCCCTTTCAAATCTGCTTCATCACGAAGCAGATTTTTTTGATCCAGAATTTCTAAAGTGTGCCTGCTACCAAGCCCTGAATAAACTGGACATGTTTTAACGCGCAAGAGCTGTGCCGCGAAGTTCGCAATAGCCCGTGAAAGAATGACCTCTTTGCACTTCGCCAAGCCTTTGCGGTAAAGTCTAAAGGCGAGAGGTAATCGGTATGGGTATTAAACCGAGAGGCGGGTCGCCCTTTATACTCGGACTTTCGCTTGCACTATAGTCCACCGGTGGTCGGAGGCTCCGCGTAGAGCCTGAGCACGAGTCGGATGTTGATGATACAGCGACTTTACCGACTGCCAGCACCCGCTCGCGCGTCGCAGCGGGACTCTACGGATGATTTTGCTAAAAATCCACGTTCAACCATTTTAACGCCACGGCTCTTCACTATTCAGACACACCTTCGCCATATTGCACATAGTTGGTCGGCCTAAACCTCAAACCTTCTATTCGCGATCACCCTAAAATCTAAAAAACTGCCATGACTGCATCTTCACTCCGTCTCGCCTTCCTCGGCCTCATTGCTTCGGCCAGCCTGGCAACCTCGACTCAGGCCGCTACCCTTACCCTCAACCCGACTGCGGATACATACCTGCGCGGTGGTTCTTCAGATCAGTCTTGGGGTGGTGCGACAGAACTGCTTATCAGCAATCATGCGACAGTCGGCCCGTTCACCGGCTTATTCCGTTTCGACCTCAGTTCGCTGCCGACTTCGGGCATCTCTATCGACAGCGTCACGCTAACCTTGAAGTCGAATGCAAACGGTTCAGGCACCTCTGTGACAATGAACGTCTATCAACTTGCCTCCGCAAACGCCGACTGGATTGAGGGCGCTTTGAATGGTGTAAACTCAGGCACGGAAGGTTCGGCCGCTTGGAACAACAAGGCGAACTTTACCTCGGGCCCCAACGCCGCGCTTGATACGCCGTGGGCTGGTTCGGTGGGTGCCCGCACTGCCGGTACCGACTACACGAACACGCTTCTCGCCAGTTATACCGGCGATGCCTCCACCGCAGGCACAAGCAATCTTGTGTTCACCAGCCAAGCCTCGATCTCAAGCACGGTCTTGAGTTCTGCCGGTGGCAATTTGAACCTCTGGATCGGCCAGCCGACCGTCGTCGCAATAAGCGAATTCTTCCGTATCACCTCGAAAGAAGGTAACGCCACGGCAACATCCCTCGTAATCAACTACAGCGCCATCCCCGAGCCCTCCACCTACGCCGCGCTTGCCGGCCTCGGTGTCCTCGGACTGGCCGCCACGCGCCGCCGCAGTCGTCGCGTCTGAGTATCCCCTCGCCCCCGGCGAGTTCTTTCTAGCTGGGCCGGCCCTTATCGTGGCTGGCCCTTTTTTGTTTTGTGGATCGCTCCCGCGCCAGCCCGCCTCCCCACGGATTTCTTACCCCAAAACCGCATGAGAACCCTGAGCCCATGCCGCCCCAACTTACGCGACGTTGCCAAAGCCGCCGGTGTGTCCGGTGTGTCCATCGCGGCGGTGTCGCTGGCGTTAAACCATAAGCCGGGAGTTTCTCAGGCTCTGATCCGTCGCGTCAGCGAAATCGCCGTCCAACTGGGTTACCAGCGCGACGCCAAAATGTCCGAACTCATGGCGCACGTCTCCGGGCGCCGCCGCCAACACGACGATTACTCCACCCTCGCTCTCATAACTCAGCACGAGCGTCCGGGCCTGTGGGAAGTCGATACATCGCTGTTTCCGCTCCGGGACGGCGCTCGCAAGCGCGCCGAAGCACTGGGCTATAAGCTCGAGGAATTTCGCTGCAATGAGCCGGGCATGACCCCCGACCGCCTGCGCGGCATATTGCTTTATCGCAACATCAAGGGTTTGATTTTTGCCACGCCGCAGCGGCGAGCGCCCGACGGAAACGCGCCTTTTGATCTCACAGGTTTTTCAGCAGCTACATGCGATCTGCACTTCCAAGCCCAGGCCATGAGCTACATCGCGCCCGACCTTTTTACCGATGTGCATACCTGCCTTCAACGGGCCTATCATCTCGGTTATCGCCGCCCCTTGCTCGCCCTGCACGGCACCATAGCCACGCGGGCCAGCCAACTCATGCAGGGAGCCTGCCTCTCATTCGCTTACCAACACCCCGATGTGGCTCGACTTCCTTTCTACGTCGGAGACTGCCGCGCATTTGCTTCGCTACAAAAGCATCTGGAAAAAACACCGCCCAGATGTCGTGCTGTGCTCCGAACCCACCCGTTGCGCCAGCCTGGAGGATGGCTTGGGCTGGATCACCCTGAATCGGTTGCCCGGAGAAAATCGCCTCGCCGGTTTGGATCGTATGCCGCTGCGTCACGCCGAGTTGGTGGTGGATCTTGTGGTTGGGGGCTCCACCGCATCGAAACCGCCTCTGCACAGCCGCACCAAGGCGTGCTTTCTCCGGACGTTTTTCACGACGGCCCCTCACTCCCGCCGAAGTCTCAACCAACCAGCCCGCCAATCTGCGTTCCTACTTTAGTCACCCAACCGTGCCATACGCTTGAACTTGTCGGCCACGCATGGACCTGAGCCTATACTCGACCAAATTCCGGGCGTTACCCTCCGCCCCCTTCTTTACTAGACCCTCCCGCTTGAAAACCACCCCTCTACCCCCACCCCATGTTTGCCCTCAAAGGCTGGCTCACGCTCCCTGTCCTGTTCCTTTTCTCCGGGGCCTTGCACGCCGCCGATCTCTACGTCGCCACCAGCGGCAACGATACGACCGGCAACGGCTCATTCGCCACGCCCTATCGTACCATCCAGAAGGCAGCCAACACCGCCGTCGCCGGGGATAACGTCATCATCCGCGCCGGCACTTACCGCGAGACCGTCCGCCCCGCCAACTCCGGCACTGCCGTCTCCCGCATCACCTACAAGGCCTACGAATCCAGCGGTGTTTATGAGGAAGTCATCATCTCCGGTGCCGACCCCGTGACGGGCTGGACCGCCCACGATACGACCAACGGCAAGGCCATCTATAAAACCAGCTCGATGAGTTGGAACCTCTCCGACACCGGCGCGTCCTTCGGCACCTCCTACCGCAACCAGCTTTTCGTCAATGGCCAGATGCAGGTCCTCGCCCGCTGGCCCAACGTGCCCGCCGACCGCATCACCCGCCTCACCTACCAGGACCTCGCTCTTGTCTCCGCCGCCAGCGGCCAGGCCGGCAGCACCGCCACCTCCGCCTGGCTCGAAAATGCCGATGTAAATGCCACCTTCCCCCCCGGCTACTGGAACGCCACCCGCCTGGCCACCGCCCGCGTTTTTCTTTCCCCAGCCACCATGATCTGGGGCATGTCGGTCAAAATCGCCTCCCAAGCCACCAACCGCCTCAACCTCGACGCCACCGGCACCGGCTTCAGTTTCACCACTGCATATTACTATCCCACCACCAACAACCGCTTCTACCTTTACGATTGGTATGAGGCTTTGGATACGGCGGGTGAATACTGGAAAGATATCGCCACCAATACGCTCTACCTCTGGGCCCCCTCGTCCGCCAACCCCGCCACGCTCAACGTCGAGGCACGTAAACGCGACTTCGGCCTCTCCCTGGGTTCACGCTCCTACCTCACTTTCCAAGGCATCAAACTCTTCGCTTGCACGGTGGACAGCGACGCGGCGTCCGTCGGTCTGACTTTTTCCGAAATCGAGGCGCGGTACTTCGCGCACATCGAAAACCTCGCCCCCACTTTCACCACCGCCGCCAACCCGCGTGAGTTCTACCTGCGCGGCGACGGCCACGTCGTCCAGGACAGCTACTTCTTCGGCTCTGCCAACGGCGTGATCGGGGCCAACGGCACCAACATGCGGATCGAAAACAACGTCATCCGCGACTTTGGCTACAGCCACGCCGGCAGTGCCATCTTCGCACGTAACGGCGCCCTCTACGGCAACCGCACCCTCGCCACCAAAAACCAGTTCCTGCGCAACACCGCCTTCAACGGCGGCCACACCATCGCCACCACCGACCCCGCCCTCGATATCAAATACAACCGTTTCTATAACTCCCATCTCCGCGGCTCCGATGTCGGCGCGGTCGGCATCGCCTCCACCGACGGCCTCGGCTCCGAGATCGCCTACAACGTCATCTCCGACGCTCTCGGCCCCAAGGACACCGGCGTGCTCTACGGCGGCTTCGGCATCTACTTCGACTTCGAGTGCCGGAACTACACCGTCCACCACAACATCGTCTATAACACCACCGGCGGTTCCTACCAGATCATGCCCAACCGCGCCGCCTACCTCTCCGGCGTGACCAACATGGGCATGAAATTTTATCACAACACCGGAGACGCCGATTTCGGTATCATCGAACCTCAGGACGTCACCGGCGTGGATGTTCGCAACAACCTGATCCGCAAATTCGGCAGCGCCGGCGGAGCTTATACCGGTCTGCCCAACGTCCAGTTCTCCAACAACACCGCCTACACCACCGACGCCGCCGCCCCCTTCCGCGACCGCACCAACCACGACCTGCGCTTCGCCACCGGTTCCAGCACCGGCGTCAACGCCGGCACCGTCATCTCACCCTACTCCGACGGCTTCACCGGCGCCGCGCCCGACACCGGCGCGCTAGAGTTCGACGTGGCTCCCTTCATCGCCGGAGCGAGTTTCACCCAGCGCCAGTTGTCCGGCCTGACCGCCGCCAACATCGCGCAACTCGGTGCTTTCGTGGACATCCAGTTCGGCAACCTCCCCGAAGGACGCTCCCCGCCCACCACATTTCAGGCCCAAATCGGCTCCGAGGCCTTTGGCGGCACCCTCGCTTACGATTACTCCACCAATACTTGGCGCCTGCTCGGGGTAAGTAAAGGCGCCCTCACCGGCCTGCAAACCGTCACCGTGCGACTCAGCGGCAGCAGCACCGCCGTGGCACTGGAAACCCAGATGGATGTCGGCGGCGGCGTGGCCGCGCCCGAGATCGTTGTCCGGGGAAACTCGGTCAGCATCACCGATGGCGACGCCACCCCATCCGGCACCGACCACACTACCTTTGCCGACACCCAGTCCGGCGATCCCAACGGACCCACCCAAACCTACATCATCTACAACTACGGCTCGCTCCCGCTCACGCTCGGGGCGGTCACCTTCACTGGAGCTCACGCGGCCAATTTTTCGGTCGTCACCCCGCCCGCCTCCACTGTGGCCAGCGGTGCGAGCACTTCGTTGGTTGTCCGCTTCTCGCCCTCCGCCACCGGCCTGCGCACCGCCACCCTTCACCTCATCAACAACGACGCCGACGAGGCCGACTTCGATTTTGCCATCCAAGGTCAGGGCACCTCACCGCTCCCCGAACTCAACCTGCCCACCGCGCAACTCACCGCCACGCTCGCACCCAACTCCACCGGTAGCGTAACCCTCCCGATTCAAAATATCGGTCTCGCCAACCTCACGTGGAACCTCACCGCCTCTGCCGCCGGCCTCTATTCTTGGGCCGACAGCACCTCCGGCGGACCCGCCTATTCGTGGTATGACATCGCCAGTCTCGGCACCCGGCACTGGGGAACGGGTAACAATGTGGATGATAGCGATACCACCGTTACCCTGCCCTTCACGTTTCCCTTTTATGGCGGCAACTTTACCCAGCTCAAAATCGGATCAAACGGCATCCTCTCACCCGGCACGAGTTCCGTGGTGAATACTTTCAATAACGTTACCCTCCCTAACGTTACCGCCCCCGCCAACCTGATTGCCGCCTTCTGGGACGATCTCTTCACCGATGATAGCGCCCAAATCCGTAGTTATGCGGTTGATGGCAATACATTTGTCGTCCTCTACGAAAACGTAAAATCGTATTCATCCGTAAACCGGGTGACTTTCCAGGTAGTGCTCCGGTCCAATGGCCAGATCACCGTGCAGTTTCGCGACAATCAGTTCACCCGAAGCTACACCATCGGCCTGCAAAACGCCGCCCAAACCCTGGGTCCGCAAGTTGCCTACAGCGCTAACTCCGGCACGATTGAAGGCCTGCAACTTCCGGTCGGCTCCAGCATCAACCGCGCCATCACTTTTTATCCACCGGCCAGTTTTGTCACCGGTTTCACACTGACCAGCGGCACCATCGCCGCCGGGGCGTCTTCTTCTCCGCTCGTAAATTTCAGCGCCAGCGGCCTCGCCGTGGGCAGCTACTCGACCACCCTCACTCTCACCAGCAATGATGCCAGTGAATCCAGCGTGCAGATTCCCCTCACCCTGCAAGTCCTCGCCTCCGCCCCCGCGATAAGCGCCGGCCAGTCGAGCGTGGGTTTTCTTGATACGGCGCTCAACTACACCATCACGGCCTCCGCCAGCCCCACCAGTTACGCCTTGGCTTCCGGCACCCTGCCCGCCGGCATAACCCTCAACACGAGCACCGGCGTGTTGAGCGGCACACCCACCGCCGCCGGAACCTACACACCGTCCTTCACCGCTACCAACGCCCTCGGCACCTCGCCGGCCGTCGCCCTTAGCCTGACTGTTTTTAGCCCGTCCCTCATCGTGGACGAACCTTTCGCCTACGCCGTCCCCACCAACAGCCCCGACCCCGACACTGGCGCAAACTCCGGCAACGGCCTGCCCGTCACCAACACCGGCGGCACGCCCTCCGGCACCAGCACCGGGCTGCGCGGCACTTGGGGCACCACCACTGACGCCACCACCGGCCTCACCTACAGCCAAGGCAGCAAAACGCTCACCACCTCCGGTGCCGCCGCCCGCGTCAACAACGCCGATTGGGGTGGTCAGGCCTATGTTTACAAAAACATGAGCACCGACCCGTGGCTCCCCCTGCGCGTCGGCGGCACCAACACCGGCAACCTCGGCATCCCCGGCACCAGCCTCTACGTCAGCCTCCTGGGCCAGACCAGCAGCGCCACCGCCGACGCCTTCCGCCTCAGTTTCAAATACGACGCGTTGGCTAATTTTTACCTCACCAACACCGCAACCGGCTGGGCCCTCAACGGCACTCCCGCCACCGGAGCAAGCCTGGCGCTCAACACCCCCACACTCTTTGTCCTTCGCTTCGATTTCGGCATCAGCACCACCAACGTCAGCCTCTGGGTCAACCCGCCCCTGGGCCAGGCTCTCGGCACCGCCGCCAATGCCACCATCACCGGAGCGACGTTTCCCGGCTTAAGCAACTTCCAGACCCGCTCCACCGTGGCCAACGCCATGACCTTCGACGAACTCCGCGTCGGGACCAGCCTGAGCTCGGTCACTCCCTTCACCGAACCTCCGCCCGTTATCACCGCGGCCCAATCCAGCACCGGCAGCGTAGGCAACGCCTTCACCTACGATCTCCAGGCCAGCGGCACCCCAACCAGCTACGCCCTCGCCAGCGGCTCGCTGCCACCCGGCATCACGCTGAACACCGCCACCGGACGCCTCTCCGGCCTGCCCACCTCCCCGGGCACCTACACCCCCGGCTTCACCGCCACCAACGCCTACGGCACCTCGCCCGCCGTGACGGTTACCCTGACGATTCTCGATTCCGTCCTCCTCATTAGCGAGCCCTTCGCCTACACTATCCCCACCAACAGCCCCGACCCCGATGGCGGTGCAAACGCAGGCAACGGACTGCCCGCCCTCAACCTCGGCGGCACTCCCTCCGGCACCTCCACCGGCCTGCGCGGCGCTTGGGGCACCACCACCGACGCCGCCACTGGGCTGGGCTACAGCCAAGGCAGCAAAACCCTCGTCACCACCGGTGCGGCCGCTCGGGTCAACAACGCCACTTGGGGCGGGCAGGTCTATGTTTATCAAAACATGGGCACCGATCCGTGGCTCGCCCAGCGCGTCGGCGGCACCAACACCGGCAACATAGGCGCTCCCGGCACCAGCCTCTACGTCAGCCTTCTCGGACAGACCAGCAGCGCCACCGCCGACGCCTTCCGCCTCAGCTTCAAATACGATGGCACGGCCAACTTCTACCTCACCAACACCTCCACCGGCTGGGCGCTCAACAACAACGGGGCGGGCAACATCGTCGCCTCCGGAGTATCTTTGGCCCTCAACACGCCGACGCTTTTCGTCCTGCGCTTCGATTTCGGAGCCAGCACCACCAACGTCAGTCTCTGGGTAAACCCGCCCCTCGGCCAGGCTCTCGGCACCGCCAATGCCACCATCACCGGAGCGACCTTCCCCGGCTTTAACAACTTTCAGACCCGCTCCTCCGTAGCCAACGCCATGACCTTCGATGAACTGCGCATCGGCACCAGCCTGGGCTCCATTACCCCTTACACTGAAGCTACCGCCCTCGCCACCTTCCGCACCACCTACGGCCTCGCCTCAGACGGCAGCGCAGACCTGCTAACCCCCGCCGCCGACGGCGTGCCTAACCTGCTCAAATACGCCTTCAACATGCTCGGCTCCGGCACCGGCCAAGCCCCCACCCTCGCCACCCCCAACGCCTCCGTGTTGGCCCCTTCCGGCTCCGCCGGCCTGCCCTTCGCCTCCATCGGCACCGGCCCCGCCGCCGGCAAACTCCAGCTTACCTTCATCCGCCGCAAGTCGTCCGCCTCCCCCGCACCCGGCATCACCTACTCCGTCGAGTTTTCCAACGACTTCGCCTCCTGGGCCGCCAATCCCTCCGCCACTGAAAGTGCTACCTCCCTCGACGCCACCTTCGAACGCGTCACTGCCACCGACTCCCTCGCCGTCTCCGGCCGCCGCTTCGCCCGCGTCAAGGTCAGCACTCCCTAGCCCAACCCATCTCCCAATTTTTTAAACTTACGGAATTAACCATTAATCTCGTGTCCATGAATATCCTCGCCGCCCCTTTTCGTTTACTCGCCCAAGCCTGCCTGCTTTCCCTCGCCCTGATCACCGGAGTCCAGGCGCAAACCTCGGCCGTTTCATTCTCCGCTCCTGCCTATTCTGTCACCGGCTCCACCTCTGCCGCCACCAACGCCACCATCACCGTGAATCGCGCCACCGGTGCAGTGGGCGCATCCTCGGTTAAATATGTCGCCTACTGGAGCTACGACGACTCCGTCAGCGTCTATAATACCAACATCAATCCCGGTGGCGTGGCGGATTTGCAGCAGATCAGTAACCGCTCGGTTATGAATGCCAGTGCCTCCGGGGTGCTCTCCTGGGCCGATGGTGACTTCACCTCAAAGACGTTCACCGTGCCCGTGCGACAGTTCACCCCGGGCGTTAAACTCGGACGCGGTGTGCTCACCCTGGCTTTGGTCACCCCGATGGGCTCGGCAACCTTGGGCGCGCAGAATACCGCCAAATTAAACATCGAAGACCCCAACGCAGCCAGCGGAGGCGGCATCATCCAGTTTTCCAAACCCCAATTCTTCGCGAAAAAAGACGCGGGCAACATGACCGTCACCTTGACCCGCTCGGGCGATTCCACCGGAGCCGCCAGCGTCACCTTGAATACCAGCGGCACCCTACCGACCTCGCCGCAGGAGTTGAGTGTGTTGAATCTCGGCGGCACGGATACCACGTTAAATGCAGAGCTGCCTCCCACCGCAACGGCAGGAACCGATTACACCGCACAGACCAATCTGGTCGTTAGCTGGGCCGCCGGGGAAACCGGCAACAAGACCGTGAGTATTCCGGTGGTGAACAATGCCACCCCCTCCGGCACCCGCGGAAATCAGCGCTTCGGCCTCACTTTGAGCAGCCCCACAGGCGCTTCACTAGGCTATATGACCAATGCCCACGGCGTACTTATCACGCCATCACGCCAGGTTTTTAGCGCCATCAATTACGCATCCAACCATGCCCTCCGCATTTGGGTCCCGGCGCTAGACACCCCGATCAAGGGCGTACTTTTCTGGTTGGCCGGAAGCGGAGGCAGTTCCGTCGGCGTGGCCGATGACCCGCAGTGGCAAAGCTTCGCCAACTCGCTGGGTTTCGCCCTGGTTGGCTCGGCAGACTCCAATTTCTTCATGAATACGAGCGACACCTTACCCATGGTTCATGGTGCAGGTAAACTCCTCACAAATCTAAAGTTACTGGCCGATGCCACCGGCAGACCTGAGATTGCAAATGCACCGGTGATTTTCTCCGGCTTCTCGATGGGTGGATTCAACTCGATTGGCTCGGTGGAGTGCATGCCCGAACGCTTCATCGCTTTTATCGGACATAAATCTTCGGATTGGACCGAGCTCACCGACGCCGACGTCGCTGCCACCCCCGGCATCCTCACCGTGCCCGGCCTGCTCATCGCCGGCGGCAATGGCGACGGCAATGTCGAACCCGGCTGGCAGGAACAAAGTGCCTTCCTGCCCTGGCGCTCCCGGGGTGCGCAGATCGCCGACGTGCCCGACTGGGGCGTAGGTCATAGCCATGAGAGCAGCCTCGGCTTCAATCTCGCCTTCAGCTTCATCGGCGAAGTCGTCAAACTGCGTTACCCCGTTGGCGCCGACCTCGTTTCCGGCCCCGTCTCACTCAACTCCATCCCCACCGCCAACGGCTGGCTCGGTGATACTTTTTACGCCCCTGCCGTCATCGACACCACCATCACCGGCATCCGTCGCCAGTCCGGCCAGGTCGCCAGCGGATGGGATGCCTTCCCGACCATCGCCCCCGTCACCGGCGCGGGTGCCTACACCCCCACCGGCGGCCAGACCGCCACCCAGTTTTCCTGGCTGCCCAGCGAAACCTTCGCCCGCGCCTACCGTGCCGCCGTCCAGCGCGCCGAACCCTCCTACCGCTACGCCGCCAATCCCGACAACTCAGGCAGCATCGAAGGCAACTCCACCGGCGCCCCCGTGCCCGCCGGTTCGTCCTACCGCCTCCTTCGCCGCGAAGCCGCCCCGCTCTACGCTCCGGTCCAATTCACCGCTCCCTCCATCCTCAACTCCGCCGTCACCGGCCAGGCCTACCCCGTCGAGGTGGACGTGCGCACGCTTACCAACGTCGCCTCCGTGCAGTTCTTCGACGGCAACACTTCACTCGGCACCGATACCACCGCCCCCTACACCGCCACTTGGACGCCCTCCACCACCGGCATCACCACCCTCAGCGCCATCGTTACCCTCTCCACCGGCACCGTCACCCAATACTCCGCCTTCCAACCCGTCGCCGTAAACTCCGGCACCTCCGCCGGCACGCTCTCCTTCGCCCACACCGCCTTCGATGCCTTCCGCTCCACCGGCAGCGCCACCGTAACCGTCCTGCGCCAAGGCGGCAAAACCGGCGCTGTCTCCGCCCTCGTCGGCGTTGGAGCATCCGGCACCGCCGTCTCCGGCACCGACTACACCTTCACCAGCGCCACCGTAAACTGGGCCGATGGCGACGCCGCCCCGAAAACCGTCACCATTCCGCTCACCACCACCCAAAAACGCCTCAACCGAACTCTCCACCTCACGCTCTCTGCCGCCACCGGCGGTGCCACCTTGTTCACCGCTCCCGGGCAAAACAGCCACGCCCCCTATTGCCCCGACCGCCTCAAAACCTTCGTCACCATCTTCGACGACACCGCCACCAACTTCGGCCTCTGGAGCAATACCCTGCTTTCCGGCAGCTACGCTCCCCACCGCGCCTACTTCGCCGAAAACGGATTCTTCCTCCAAACCCAGGGCGGCAACTTGGCCACTTCCGACAACGCCCAGCTCATCACCCGCACGCTCAGCGGCGACGGAACCGTCACCGCCCGCCTCCAATCCCTGAGCCGCTCCGGTTACGGTAACGGCACCGAAGGCCGCTTCGCTGTGGTACTCCGCAACGGAACCGCCGCCAACGCCGCCTTCGTCGGCGCCTCTGCCATGGTTCCTTTCACCACGACCAATCTTAAACTGGAGGCCGTCCGCCGCACCACCGCGGGCGGTGGTCTCGCCGTCTCCGCCACCCCGGTCACCCTCACCGCCCCCGCCACCGCCACCTGGCTCCGCCTCACCCGCGCCAGTGATACCTTCACCGCCCAATACTCCACCGACGGCTCCGCCTGGACCACCATCGAGGCCGTCACTCTCGCCGGCCTCCCAGCCAACCTCACCGCCGGCATTATCTTCACCGGCGGCCACAAATCCTACGCCGGCTGGTGCGTCGCCGACAACCTGACCCTCACCGGCCCCAACGCCCCCGCCACTCCCACCAGCTTAAACGCCTCCGCCACCGCCTCCGATATCAATCTCACCTGGACCGACGCTTCCGCCTCTGAAACCGGCTTTATTATCGAGCGCAGCACCGATGGCTCCAGCTTCCACTACCTCACCACCACCGCAGCCAACGCCACCTCGTACACCGACTCCGCCGTCTCCCTCGGCACCAACTACACTTACCGCCTCCGCGCCACCAATGCCTCGGGCGATTCCGTCGCCACCAGTAGCACCTCCGCCGCCCTGCCGACCGCACCGGTTATCGCCGCAAATCAGACTTCGACCAACGCGGTAAACGTCGCCCTTTCCTACGCTATCACCGCCAGCCAAACCCCCACCAGCTACGTCCTCGCCTCCGGCAGCCTGCCCCCCGGCATCACCCTGAACACCACCACCGGCGTGCTCAGCGGCACCCCCACCACCCCCGGCACCTACACCGCATCCTTCACCGCCACCAACGCCATCGGCACCTCTCCTGCCGTCGCCATCACCCTCACCATCGTGGATCCCGCCCTGGTCCTCTATGAACCCTTCAACTACACCGTCGGCTCCAACAGCCCCGACCCCGACGGCGGTGCCAACTCCACCAACGGCCTGCCCGCCACCAACCTCACCGGCAGCCCGTCCGGCACATCCACCGGCTTCTACGGCATCTACGGCACCACCCTCGATGTCGCCTCCGGTCTTAACTATTCCCAAGACAGCAAATCCCTCGTCACCTCCGGCGGCGCGGGCGCACCCAACAACGCCACCTGGGGCACTGCCGTTTCCGTCTACCGGAACATGACCACCGACCCTTACCTCGCTCGCCGCGTGGGTAATCTCACCACGGGTAACCTCGGCGTGGATGGCGATACCCTCTACC
>CANIWJ010000008.1 GCA_947471035.1 Verrucomicrobiota bacterium | reverse complement strand
TCTCGATCATGTGGACCGGGATGCGGATGGTGCGGGCCTGGTCGGCGATGGAGCGGGTGGTGGCCTGGCGTATCCACCAGGTGGCGTAGGTGGAGAACTTGTAACCGCGGCGATACTCGAACTTTTCCACCGCCTTCATCAGGCCCATGTTGCCCTCTTGGATGAGGTCGAGGAAGGAGAGGCCGCGGTTGGTATATTTCTTGGCGATGGAGATGACGAGGCGAAGGTTGGCCTCGACCATTTCCGTCTTGGCCTGGTGGGCTTCGCGGATGTGAACGCCGGTCTGGCGGACGACGTCGATGAAGCGCTTGGGCTCGATGCGGAATTCGGACTCGATCTGCTTGAGGCGCGCGTTGATCGCCTTGGTGTCTATGGCGGCGTCTTTTTTGGTCTTGGGGTGCTTGGCGCGGTCGATTTGGGCGTTTAGCGCCTCGATCTCGCTGAGCGTGGGTTGGAGGGTTTCGAGCCACTCCTCGTAAACCTTAAGCTTGAAGAAATACTTGGAGAAATTGGTGCGCAGGGTGGCCTCGCGCTTGGCGTGTTTGGCGAGGATCTTTTTGCGATCGGCGTCGTTCTTGGCCTTCTGGAATTCCTCCCAGGACTCGGCGACGGATTCTTCGTTCTTGGTCGTGAGCTCGACGTATTTGGGGAGGTTCTTGAAGTAAGCGTCGCGGCTCTCGATTTTCTTGTCTATGACGATGCGGTCGAAGCGTTCGCTGCGGTCGATCAACTTGGCACCGAGGCCAGCGATGTATTTGCCGATGATGGCGACCTCGAAGAGGACCTCCTGGGCCTTGAGCTCAGCGGTTTCGATACGCTTGGAGATTTCAACTTCCTGTTCGCGGGTCAGCAGGGGCACTTGGCCCATCTGCTTGAGATACATGCGGACGGGGTCGTCCAGAATGTCGTTTTGGGAGGTGCGGGTTTCCTCCTCCTCTTCCTTTACCTGGCGGGCCTTAAAGTCTTCGACCTGCTCGGGTTCGAGGATCTCGATTTCGAGGTTTTGGAGGATGCTGAGGACGTTATCAATTTCCTCCTGGTTTTCGACCGAGTCGGGCAGGGCCTCGTTGATGTCGTCGAAGGTGAGGTAGCCCTGCTCTTTGGAGAGGCGGATAAGGGCGCGGATCTTGTCGTTGATGCCGCCGGGCGGCAGGTTGTCGGCGGGGTTTTCCGAGGCGGTGCCTTCGGCGATCTGCGGATTATCGATCACGGCTTCGACGGCGTCGGAGTGATCGGCGGCGGGGGAGGACTTGGCGGCGGAGGAGGACTTGGCTTTGCGCGGCATAGGAAGTGGGCGGGCGGAGGGCGGAAATGGGAAGGCGTGGAGAGGCGAAAAACGAGCAGGCTATCAGGCGACGGCGGCGAGCGCAAGGGGGGAGCGCAGGCGGCGTTGAAGTTCGGAGCGTTCTTTGAGCAAGGTGGAAGCGTCAATAGTGCTATCGGTCGAAGCCTCGGCCAACTTGAGGTCTATTTGTCGCAGGCGCGGAGTGAGTGCGCGGGTGCGGAGGCGATTCAGTCCTTCGACGGCGACTTTGGCGGGGTCGTCGATTTTGGGGGCTTCGAAAAGGAGGGAGGCGACCAAGGAGCGCTCGGCATCGGTTTCGAGCAGACTGTCGAGGTGGTCGCGCCCTGGCCACTGGTTTTCGGAAAATTCTGCAAGGAAACGGTTTAAGAGCGCGCCGGATGGCATGCGTTGGTCGATCCAGTCGTGCGGGCAGCCGGCGGCGAGGGGTTTGCCCAAGGCCTCGAAATGCAGAACGAGCAGAAGGAGATCGCGCTCGGGGGCGGCGGGGTCGTCTTCGAGCGGGGAGCCGGGGGCGGAGAGCGGAGAGCCAGTATTCGAGGCGGAAGAGGTGCCAGAGGACGGGGCGGAGGAGGCACTTCCGGATGAGCCACCGGAGGCGCGGCCGCCGCGGGCGAGAAATTGGGCGAAATCGCGCTCGAAGACATCGGGAGTGACCTGGAGAGCGCCGAGTGCGGGGGCGATTTCGCCGAGCAGGCGTTTGCGGAGCAGTTCGGATTCGGCGGCGGCGATGACTCCATAGATCTCGCGGACCGCGCCTTGGGTTTTTTCGGCGGTGGCGGAGCGTGCGTCGGGCAGGATGTAGCGGCGCATGAACTGCATACCACCGAATGAGGCGGCTTTGACTTCGTCGTAACCGGCGAGGCCTTTTTCCAAGAAGAGCAGGTCGGGATCGAGCTTGCCCTCGCCGGCGAGGGTGAGGAAACGCACCTCGATGCCGGTTTTGAGCGCGAGGGGAAGCAGGCGCAGGGCGGCTTTTTGGCCGGCGCCGTCGCTGTCGAAAAAGCATTCGAGCTCGGTGTGGTAACGGCGCAGGAGCTGGAGTTGTCCTTCGGTGATTGACGTGCCTTGGGGGGCGATGGCGGTTTTGAGGCCGACCGACCAGCAGCGCAGCGCGTCGAGCTGGCCCTCGACCATCACGAAGGGTTTTCCGTCGCCGGCGTGGGCGCGAGCGCGGTCGAGGTTAAAGAGCAGGTTGCCCTTGGTGAAAATCGGGGTCTCGGGCGAGTTAACGTATTTGGCTTCGCGGGCCGGGTCGTCCTCCGGGGTGAGCTTGGTTTGGCGGGCCGTGAAGGCGACCACGCGGCCCTGGTGGTCGCGAATCGGGATCATCAGGCGGCCGCGGAAGCGGGGGCGGAGCGCGCCGACGGTGAGCAGCTGGTCCTCGTAAATGAAGAATAGGCCGCACTGGCGCAGGGCGGCTTCGGAAAACTTTTTTCGTAACAAGGCCGCGCCGAGGCCGGAGCCGGTGGGGTCGGCGAGACCGATTTTGAACTCCTCGGCCAGTTCGGGACTGAAACGCCGGTCGCGGGTCCAATAATCGCGCATCCAGGTGGCGGAGTCGCCGGTGCCCTTGAAGGCCTGATGTAGGTGGTCGGTGGCGAATTCGTGTAGATCGAAAAGCTCCTGACGCAGCGAACGCTCTTCACGCGAGGGGCCGCCGGCGCCTTCTTCGTATTCCAGGGCGACGTTGAAACGCTGGGCGAGGGCCTCGACCGCTTCGGTGAAGTTTAGCCCCTCGGTTTCTTGGACAAAAGAGAAGATGTCGCCCGACTTTCCGCAGCCGAAGCATTTGTAGAAACCCTTGTCGGCGTCGAAGTGGAAGGACGGCGATTTTTCCTGGTGGAAGGGGCAGAGAGCCTTGAACTTGCTGCCCCCGGCCCGGCGCGGGGTGGCGACACGGGAGACCACGTCAACGATGTTGATGCGCAGTTTGAGGTCTTGTTTGCAGCTGTCTTTGAGGCGCGGCATCGAGGCGGGGTTTGCACTTTCGGCCCGGCCCATGCTCTGTCAAGGACTGCGCCTGTTCATCATGTTTAAACGAGTCCTGTTTTCTCTCCTTGGTTTTCTCTTAGCCGGTGTCGTTGCGCCGCGTGCGCAGACGCTTTGGGAGGTCGCGTTGTCGCCCTTACCGGCGGGGGCGAGCCCGGCGATGTCCAGCCCGGATCGGTATGCCGGTCCGGTCGAGGCGCTGTTTCGCGAGTTTGAGGCCAAGGCGGGACGACGGCTGACGCCCGGTGAAAAAGCCAAGGTGGGGCTCAAAATCTACGCCGAGTCCGGCCCAGGCCTGGCGACCCCGAAACCGCTGGTGCGGGCGGTGATCGAGGCGCTGATGCGGCGCGGCTATACGCGGGAAAACATCTTTCTGGTCGGGCTCAATCAACTGCGCCTGCGCCTGACCGGTTACTTGCCTAATGATCCGAGGTTGGCACCGCCCTTTGCCGGGCATCCGTTTTTCGTGCTGGAATCGGGGCGGTTTTACGACCCGGTCTGGTTTTATGACAGTCCGTTACCCTCGCGTTTCGATCCGATTTTGTCGGGTCGACAGGACATGGCCCCGGACTTCGATCTGGACCGTCCGGGTGTGACCACGCCCAAGGGAGATCGGGATGCGGACCGCAAGAGTTTCCTCGCCACGCCGCTTTTTTTGGAGGCCGATTTTTGGATCAACTTGCCGGTTTACACCGACCACGAGGCACTTGGCGTAAATGGCGCGCTTGTTAATGCCACGCTCTGGAACGCGTCGAACACCTCGCGGTTTTTCCGCAGCACGCGCAGCGCCCCGGCGGCGGTGGCGGAGATGGCGGCGATCCCCGAACTGCGCCAGACGTGGGCGTTTACCCTTGCGACCTTGGAGCAGTGGCAATTCGTGGGCGGCCCCGGCTACAATGCGCTCTACACCCGCGGCGACCCCCGGCTCTGGCTGGGCACCGATCCGGTGCAGATGGATTCCCTGATGTTAACCCGGATCAATCAGGCCCGGCGCGAGACGGGTTTTGAGCCGATCAGCCCCGAGATTCGCACCTTGGAATTCGCCGAGACCCTGGGCGTGGGTTCGCGGCTCGGGGCCGAGCCGGTGGCGGTGAAACCGGTGGGAGTGCCGTGAGCAGGTAAAATCCCTTTGTGCTGCATTAAAAACACCCTTGCGGACGCGGCGTGCTCGCTGTGCTCTTTCGCCCTTACCTACTGTTCCGCATGACGACCGCCGCCGACTTCGCACCTATTCTTATCCAGCTCATTCTCGCCGCAGGTTTGGCGTGCTTGATCGTCGGTGTCAGCCATTTGCTCGGGCAGCGCGCTCAGAAAAAGACCGCCATCACCGACACCGCCTACGAGTGCGGCATCAAGGCCGAGGGCATCGTGCACACCCGTTTCTCGGTGAAGTTTTACGTCACCGCCATGCTCTTTATCCTGTTCGATATCGAGGTGGTTTTCTTGATTCCCTGGTCGTTCATTTATCGCGATTTCCTGGCCAATAATATTTCGATTTTGGCTCCCATCGGGTTCTTTTTCGGCGTGCTGGTGCTGGGCCTTTTTTACGAAGTTAAAAAGGGTGCACTCGAGTGGGAGAAATAAGTTTTTTATTGGTCGCGGCCCTGGCTGGCCGCTCTCGGTTGATTTTATCTCGGTCCGTTTCTCTCTAACTCATGCGTCTCGAACGTCACATCGCCCGCAACCGTTTCGTCGAGTTGCGTGCGCATGACCTCAAAGGCGCCCTGAACGAGTTATTGGAAAACGCCGCCGCGTGTTTCTCTGATTTACGACGCGATGCTTTGTTGCGCGGGCTGCTCCAGCGCGAGAGCACGATGACCACTTACTTGGGCAACGGCGTGGCCATGCCGCATGTGCGGGTAAAAATGCCCCGGCGCTACGTGCTGGTGATCGGGCGCAGCCGCGAGGGCATCGTGCACGAGGGCACGCTGGAGGGCGAACGCGCGCATTTGATCATACTGCTCCTGGCCGACGAGCGGGCGCGCGATTACCTGCAAGTGCTGGCCACGGTGGCCCGGCTGGTGAAGGAGCCTGAATTAGTGGCCAGTTTGGTGGGCGCGCCGACCTTGGGCGACTTGCACGACCGCTTGGTGGCGGGGGTGAGTGGATTGCTCGCCCGACCGGTGCATGCGCAGCAAAACCGCATCAACCGCCTGATGATTCGCGAGGCCGACCGGGTGGCGCGCGGCGCGGTGTGCCGGGCCATCATGGTTTTTGGCGATACCTTCGTGGGCGGCATCGAGCCCGGCGCGTGGTTTCCCAAGGCCAAAACCATTCTGGTGACGCGTAACCACGTGGAGCTCGACGACGAATCCGCCGCCGACCGGGCAGTGCAGGTGGTGCAGGTGCGTTCGTTTTCCACCCAGCGCATGGCCCAGCTGCGCAGCGCGATGTTTGTGGCGCTAACCCGCGGCATCATTTCCTTCAACGACCGCATCTGCTGCGTCGGCGGTCTGGCGGGTAGCAATCAGTTCGATACGGTGGTGATCGTGGACGTGGAGCGTGAGTTTCAAACTCTGCTGGGCGGCCACGCCGATCTGCTGCCCGCCGACGTGAAACCCGAGGTGCTGGAGCGCGTGATTGGCATCGCGATGGAGCTCGGGGTCGAGGGTCGTGAGGGCAAGCCGGTGGGCTGCCTCTTCGTGGTCGGCGACACCGCGCGGGTTGAGCGTCTGACCAAGCCGCTGGTGCTGAACCCGTTTTACGGTTACAAGGACGAGGACCGGAATATTTTGAATCCGTTCATGGACGAGACGGTGAAGGAGTTTTCCTCCATCGACGGGGCTTTCGTCATTCGCGGCGACGGCACGGTCTCGTCGGCGGGCAGTCTCTTGCAGGCGGCGGACAGCGACCACGTGTTGCCGAGCGGTCTGGGCAGCCGGCACGCGGCGGCGGCGGCGGTGAGCGTGGCGACGGACTGCGTGAGCATCGTGGTTTCGTCGAGCACGGGGCAGGTAACGCTGTTCCGGCGCGGCGTCATGCTGCCGTTGACCGAGCGTAAGTTGAACCCTGGCGCGGCCTGAGCCGACGCTCCGGCTCGCGTTACTTAGCGGGCAGGACGCCGCGAGCCACCGCGTCGTCGAGCAGTTTAAGCGCATGTTCCCAGACGGTGGCCGCGCCGTCTCGGGCATGTTGGTTGCGGGCGATGACTTTGGACAGGGTGACGCCATGTTCCCGCCACTTTTCGCCGTCGGTGAGGACGTTTAACAAAACGGGTTGGAGGCGATCGAGCGCGGCGGCGAACTTGGCCTCGGGGGTGGCGCGTGCTTCGAACTCGTCCCAGCAGGCACGGAGTTCCGAGCCTTGGTCGGCGGGGAGCAGGCCGAAAATGCGGTCGGCGGCGCGGGCCTCGCGCTCGTGTTGCCCGACCATGCGGGCCGAGTCATAGGCGTAGGTGTCGCCGGCGTCGATTTCGACCAGATCGTGGATGATCAGCATTTTTAACACCCGCAGGGCATCGACCGGGGTGTTGGCGTGCTCGGCGAGCACCAGCACCATGAGGCAAAGATGCCAGGAGTGCTCGGCGTCGTTTTCGCGACGGCGGCTGGTCGGGAGAAGCGTTTGGCGAAGGATTTCCGAGAGTTTTAGGGTCTCGGTGAGGAAGGCGAACTGCTGCTCGATGCGGGTCATTGCCGGGGAAGTTAAGCCGGTGGGCGCGTTCGCCGAGCTTTTCCTTGCCGAAGGGGCATGCGGGGCATTCGCTCAACCCTTTTCCCTACTATGAAAATCCTCGTCGCCGATAAAATATCACCCAAGGGCGTCGCTTTCCTGCGTCAGCAGGCGGGCTTTGAAGTCATCGAGGCCTACGGTTCCACGCCGGCCCAGGTGCTGGATCTCGTTAAGGACGTCCACGCGATCGCTGTTCGCTCCGAGACGAAGATATCGCGCGAGGTTTTCGCCGCCGCGCCGCTCCTGAAGGTGGTTGGTCGCGCCGGCGTAGGCGTGGACAACGTGGATGTCGATGCGGCCACCGAGCGCGGCGTCGTCGTCATGAACACCCCGGGCGGTAACACGATCTCGACCGCCGAGCTCACCTTTACCCACATTCTCTGCTGCGCCCGCCCTATCGCCCAAGGCGCGGCTTCGATGAAGGCCGGCAACTGGGATCGCAAGACGCTCAGCGGCGTCGAGCTGCTCCGGAAAAACATCGGCATCATCGGCCTCGGCCGCATCGGCAGCGAGGTCGCCAAGCGCGCCCAAGCCTTTGGCATGAAGGTGCTCGCCTACGACCCCTACCTCACGCCCGCCCGCGCCGCCGCCATGCAGGTCGAGTCCGTCTCGCTCGATGCGCTTCTGGCCGGTTCCGACTACATCACGGTGCACATGCCGCTGACCGACGAGACCAACAACATGATCGACGAGGCCGCGCTCGCGAAGTGCAAGAAGGGTGTCCGCATCGTCAATTGCGCCCGCGGCGGCATCGTCAACGAGAAGGCCTTGGTCGCCGCTCTCAAGAGTGGCCAGGTCGGCGCCGCCGGCCTCGATGTTTTCGAGACCGAGCCCCTCCCCAAAGACAGCGAGCTTCGCTCCGCGCCCAATATCGTGCTCACCCCCCACATCGCCGCCTCCACCTCCGAGGCGCAGGAGACCGTCGGTATCGAGATCGCCGAGCAGATCGCCGACGTGCTCCTCCACGGCGCGGTGCGTAACGCCGTGAACCTCCCCTCGATGGACGCCGCCGCCGCCAAGGTCGTCGCTCCCTACCTCGATCTCGCCGCCAAGCTGGGAACGCTCGTTCAGCAAATCGCGCCCAAGCAGATCGCGAAGCTCCGCGTGGTTTTTCAGGGCAAGGTCGCCGAACTCGACGTCAACGCCATCACCCGCGCGCTCCAGTGCGGCTTCCTCCGCCGCATCAGCGGCGAAGGCGTCAACGCGGTCAACGCTCCCACCTATATCCAGCGCCTCGGCCTCCAGTTTGAGGTCGTGAAATCCTCCGACGCCGGCGACTACACCGATCTCATCGAAGTCGAAGCCACGGCCGGCGACGGCACGGTGCATAGCGCGGCCGGCACGCTTATCGGCAAGAGCAACGCGCCTCGCCTCGTCGGCATCAATGGCCGCGATGTGGAAGTCGCCGCCGAGGGATCGCTCCTCGTGCTCGAAAACAGCGACAAGCCCGGCATGGTCGGTGCGGTCGGCACTCTGCTCGGCGGCGACGGCGTGAACATCGCCGACATGTCGCTCTCGCGTCTTACTCCCGGCGGCACCGCCTACATGGTGGTCCGCGTCGATCACGAGCCCAGCGCCGCCGCGCGCGAGGCGATCAAGGCCAACGCGAACATCAAGCTGGCGAAGTTCGTCCAGCTCTGAGGCGAAGCCTTACCTCGAAATGAATTGCACAGAAGCTAACGAAGGAAACGAAGGCCCGTCTCCGGGTGGAGCCTTAGTTAGCTTTGTTGCCTTCTGTGCAAACGATTGAGTCATGCTTATCCCGCTTCTCCTTGCTGCGATTGCTGGCTACCTGTTGGGCGCTTTGCCCTTCGGGTGGCTGATCGCGCGCAAATTTGGGATAAACATCTTCGATCACGGCTCGAAGAATCCCGGTGCGACTAACGTCAAACGCGTGCTGGGCGAGAAATTCGGGGCCAAGGGTAAACGCGCCGGCGATCTGGCGTTTTTCCTTGATGCCTTGAAGGGCGCGGCCGCCGCGGGTTGGCCGGTTTGGTTCGGCGGCGAGCACGTTGTGGCAATGCAGCTCACCGGGCTGGTCTTCGCACTCGTCGGTCACAGTTTCAGTTGCTGGACCCGCTTTAAAGGCGGCAAGGGCGTGGCTACCTCGGCGGGAGGCTTGTGCGTGTTGCTGCCCATTCCGACGCTGCTCGGGCTCGTGTCTTGGATCCTGGTTTTTCAAATCTCCCGCTACGTCTCGCTCGCCTCGATCGTGGCCGCCGTGGTGTTGCCCGCCGCCGCTTCGTTTTGGCCGGGCACGCCGCGTCCCTTTGCCATATTGGCGACGGTGATTGGTGTTTTCGTGATCTTACGGCATCGCGCCAACATCACTCGCCTGCGCAACGGTACGGAAAACAAGTTCGTTAAAAAATCCGCCGCTCCATCGGCCTAAAACCTGCCTTATCTCTCTCATGAAAACCGCTCCCACCATCAGCATCGGCATCTGCGGCCTCGGCACCGTCGGCCAGGGCGTGTGGAAGCACATCGAGCGCGCGCGCCCCGAGCTCGAAGCCCGGCTCGGTGCCCAGCTCGTGCTCGCACGGGCCTCGGTGCAGAACCTTAAGAAGAAGCGCGACGTTACCCTCAAGCCCGAGCAGCTCACCACCGATCCGCTCTCCATCGCCACCGATCCATCCATCCAGATCGTTTGCGAGCTGATCGGCGGCACCACCATCGCCCGCCAGGTGACGCTCGCCGCGCTCAAACTCGGCAAGACCGTTATCTCCGCCAACAAGGCTCTGCTGTGCGCCCACGGTCCCGAGCTTTTCTCCACCGCCCGCAAGCACGGCGGACGTTTCTTTTTTGAGGCCTCGGTGGCGGGCGGTATCCCCATCATCAAGGCGCTGCGCGAGGGCTTGGTCGCTAATCGGTTTCGCCGCATCTACGGCATCTTGAACGGCACCTGTAATTACATCCTCACCCGCATGGAGCGCGAGGGGCTGGCCTATCCGGTGATCCTCAAAGAAGCCAAAGAACTGGGTTACGCCGAGGCCGACGAGTCGCTTGATGTCGAGGGTTGGGATACCGCGCACAAGGCCTCCGTGCTCACGTATCTCGCCCACGGCACTTGGGTTTCGACCAAACAAATGGTGGTCGAGGGCATCACCCAGTTGACCCAGCCCGATCTCACTTTCGCCCGCGAAAACGGCTACGCGATCAAGCTGCTTGCGGTGATCGAGCGTGACTTGGAGCGCGACGTTTTGTCGGTCGGCGTTTACCCCGCCTTGCTGCCCATTACCAAGGCCATCGCCAACGTGAACGAGGTTTACAACGGCATCTCCGTCTCGGGCGACATCGTCGGCGAGACCACGTACATCGGTCGCGGCGCCGGTCAGGACCCAACCGCCAGCGCGGTGATCGGCGACATCATCGACGCCGCTTCCCAGTTGGTGCGCGGCGGCACTTACTTGCCTCCTGCGCCCGCCACGAAGCTAGCCCTCACTCCGCCGGCCG
This sequence comes from Verrucomicrobiota bacterium, assembly GCA_947471035.1. Classification (GTDB taxonomy): domain Bacteria; phylum Verrucomicrobiota; class Verrucomicrobiia; order Opitutales; family Opitutaceae; genus IMCC26134_A. The sequence continues at coordinate 45,302 of CANIWJ010000008.1, read as the reverse complement.
CTTTGCGTTCGCGCCACTACCTGCGCCTCGACGTGAAGGATCAGCCCGGCGTGTTGGCCAAGATCGCCAACTGCACCGCCAAGGCTGGGGTCAGCATTGCCAGCCTCGTGCAGCGCCCGAGCGAAAAACCGGAAGCCGCATCCCTCTTGCTCACCACGCACGAGTGCAGCGAGGCCCAGATCCGCCTGACCGTGGCCCGCCTCGCGCGGCATAGCTGCGTGCTCGGCAAGCCACTTTTGTTGCGCATAGCCAACTTTTAACCGCTTTCGGCACCCATACTAACAAGCACTTTTCTCACGCTCCATTCCCATTATGGCCAGAATCGTCCAAAAATACGGCGGCACCTCAGTCGGAGATGTCGAACGCATTAAAAAAGTCGCCGCCCGCATCAAGGGTTACCGCGAAGACGGCCACGAGGTCGTCGTGGTGGTTTCCGCCCGCTCCGGCGTGACTAATGAACTCATCGCCCGCGCCAAGGCGGTCTGTGACAACCCCGATGAACGCGAGATGGACCAGCTGCTTGCGGTCGGTGAACAGGAGACCATCGCGCTCACCGCCATGGCCCTGCACGGCGTGGGTGTGCCCGCGATTTCCTACACCGGCGCGCAGGCCGGTATCGTGACCGACAGCGTGCACACCAAGGCCAAGATTCAAGGCATCGACGCCAAGTCGATCGAGGCCGACCTCCAGGCTGGCAAGGTCGTGATCGTGGCGGGCTTTCAGGGCATCACCGCCGATGGGCGTATCTCGACCCTCGGGCGCGGCGGCTCCGACCTGACCGCCATCGCCCTGGCCGGTGCGCTGAAGGCCGATAAGTGCGAGATCTACACCGACGTTGACGGCGTCTACACCGCCGATCCACGGGTGGTGAAAGACGCCAAGAAACTCGAAGAAATTTCCTACGACGAGATGCTCGAACTCGCCTCGTCCGGCTCGAAAGTCATGCAGTCGCGCTCGGTCGAGTTCGCGCACAAGTATGACGTCGTTTTCGAAGTCCGCTCCTCCTTTAACTACAACCCCGGAACCATCGTGAAAAAAGAAGTCGCCTACATGGAAAAAGTCGTCGTTCGCGGCGTCGCTGTTGATAAGGACCAAGCCAAGGTCGTCGTCTCCAATATCGTCGATCAGCCCGGCTCGGCCGCCAAGGTTTTCACCGCTCTGGCCGAGGCCAGCGTGATCGTGGACATGATCGTGCAAAACGTAGGTCGCAACGGCGTGGCCAATCTCACCTTCACCGTCCCCCTGACGGATACGCACAAGGTCGAGAAAACCCTCGCGCCCGTGCTTGCCGTCCTCGGCGGCGCGCAGGTCGCGATCCACGACAACATTGCCAAGCTCTCCGTGGTCGGCGTCGGCATGAAGACCCACAGCGGCGTGGCTGCGACGCTCTTCACCGCGCTGGCGGCGGCCGGGGTGAACATCGAGTTGATCAGCACCTCGGAGATCAAAATCTCGGTGATCATCGACAAGTCCAAGGCCGACGAAGCCGCCCGCGTAGCCCACAAGGCCTTCGCGCTGGAGACGCTTTGAGCGAGTCGTCAGCGCTGGCTTCAAAACTAATTCCCGCGGTTGAAACGCCCTGATAACATTAGTTTTAGGGCCAATGCTTTAACGGCATTGGGCTTAGACTACCTTTGATGCAGCATGGTGTGGGCGTTGGCCAGGCAGGCCGTCAGGTCGGCGGAGTGGATGGGCTTGGTCATGTAGTCGTTCATTCCCGCCGCCAGGCAGGTCTCGCGGTCGCCTTCCAAGGCGTTGGCGGTCATAGCGATTATCCAGGGGCGTTTTGCCGGAACGTTTTCGGCGCACAGGCGACGGGCGGTTTCCAGACCGTCCAGCTCCGGCATTTGCACGTCGAGGAGGAGGACGTCGAAGTGCTCTTTGGCTACGGCCGCGAGTGCGTTCATCCCGTTGGCAACGGTGGTGCATTGGTAGCCTAGGCGTGCCAGAAGCAGTTGCGCGACGAGCTGATTGGTCGGATGGTCTTCAGCCAAGAGTATCTTTAGCGGATGTCTTTGGGCAAAGGATTCGGCGGGAGCCTTCGGGGGTTGCTTGGTGACCTCGACGTTGGAGGGCAACAGGGCTGCACCTAGAGCATGAATCAAGGCGGTGGTCTGCAGCGGTTTCGTCAGGACGGTGGAAATACCCCTCGGGGGCGTGTTGTCTCCGAAGGGAACCATCGCGATCAAGCGCAGGCCGATGGTGGCGCCTTGTTCGACCAAGCGGGCCAACGGGCCGGCGGCCGGGTTGGAGCCGCACGGGATGTCCAAGAGGGCGGCGTCGAAGGTATCGCCGCGTGCGAGCAAGGCTAGGGCCTCGGCGGCGGACTCCGCCACGGTTGCGGTCAAGCCTCGGCGACGGATCAGCCGGGCCAAGTATTCGCGTCTCATTGGATGCCCGTCCACCAGGAGCAGCCGGCGGCCCGCCAGGCGGGGGCTGGCCGGATCGGCAGTGGAATCAGTCGCGGGGGCGGGTGCTGCGGCCAGGGGGATTTCGAATTGGAAGTCGGAGCCCCGGCCCGGTTCTGATTCGACCCAGATACGCCCCCCCATCAGGAGGACGAGGCGTTGGCAGATGGCCAGGCCCAGGCCGGTGCCGCCGTATTTGCGAGTGGTGGACGAGTCGGCTTGGGAAAAGACCTTAAACAGTCGATCAAGCCGATCCTCCGGTATGCCGATGCCGGTGTCGCGCACGGAAAGGTGAAGAAGCCCGGAGCGGATTGAGAGGGATACCACCACGTCGCCCTTTTCGGTGAACTTGAGGGCGTTGGACACGAGGTTGACCAAGATCTGACGCAGCCGGGTTATGTCGCCCAAGATATGCTCGGGCACCCCTTCCTCCAGGGTATAAACGAGTTCGATGTGCCGCTCAGCTGCGGATCGGGCTTGGGTGTCGAGAATGCCCTCGATACAGGCGGCCAAATCCACGGGTTCCCGTTCCAGTTCTAGCTGGCCGGATTCGATTTTGGAAAAATCGAGGATGTCGTTGATCAGAGTAAGCAGAGATCGGCCGCTTTGTTGTATGACATCGGCGCAGCGTTTTTGGTCGGGTGAGAGCGGTGATTCGTTAAGGAGGTCGGCCATGCCGATTACCGCATTCATCGGGGTGCGGATTTCGTGGCTCATATTGGCCAGGAAGTCAGCCTTGGCGCGGGTGGCGGCTTCGGCTGAATCTTTGGCGGCGGCGAGGACTAGATTGGTTTCACCAAGAGCATCCCGGGCCTGCTGCAAGCGGAGGTTTTCTTCGCGCAGGGCGATTTCAGTCATTACCAAGGCGGCGAGATCCTCCAGGAGCGCGATGTCCGCTTCGCTCCAGTCGCGGCGTTGGCCGTCGATCACGCAGAAAGAGCCGAGCACGTAGCCTTCGGAGTCGCGCACCGGGATGCCCAGATAGGCGGTCACCCCGAGATCAGGAATCGCGAGGTTATCGTGGACGACCGGGTGCTTGAGGGCATCGGGCACCACGAGGTTGGCGCCTGAGGTGACGACATGTTGGCAAAAGGAATGACTTAGCGGCGTCTGGCGGGCCGCACCGACGGCGCCGGTGAGTCCGATGGCTGATTTGAAAAACTGGCGGTGGTCATCCACAAACGAAAGAAGGGCCACGGGGACGTCGAGCAGTCGTGCGGCCAGGCGGGAGACACGGTCGAAATTCACCTCCGCATCGCTGTCGAGCAGATGGAGTTTCGCCAAGGCTGCGAGACGGTTGGGGTCGGCGAGGGGCAGGGGTAATGCGGGCATTTGAAACGGCGGTGCTTTTTTAATTCGGGGTGGAGCTCCCGAGGTAGGAGACCATGTGGTTTTTGAGTTCCTCGCAGGCCGCCGTGATTCGGGCGACGAGGCGTTCGTCGGGCGGGGAAGGAGCGGTTTCCATTGTCTGGAGCAGCTTGGCCAGCCGGCGTGCGCCGACGTTGGTGATCGCTCCGCGGAGGAAGTGTGCGATGCGTTTGGTTTCGGCAGAGTTTCCGGCGCGTATCGCCGCCAGGAGGAGGTCGTGGCTTTCGTTGATGGAGGGCAGCAATTCAGCGAGTAGCGTGCGCAGAATATCCTCGTCGCCCATGAGCCGCTCGCGAGCGTCTGCGTAATCGAGCACGGGATCCTCGTTATCGGTGGGGGCGATGGTCGAGGTCGACTGTGAGGTGGAGCGGACGAGCCATTTTTCGAGCATGGCCTGCAGGTCTCGCGGATCGATGGGCTTGGTCAGGTAATCGTCCATGCTCGCCTTCAGGCAACGGTCCCGGTCCCCCGCAAGTGCATTGGCCGTCAAGGCGATCACGGTGATTTTGCAGTTAAGGGGCCCGGTGCTTCCGCTGCGGATGGCTTGAGTGGTTTCGTAGCCGTCCATACCGGGCATCTGAACATCCATTAAAACCAAGTCGAAGGTCTGGTCCCTGAGAATGCGCAGGGCGTCTTCGCCGCTGTCGGTGGTTACGCAAGAATAGCCGAGTTTTCCAAGAATGCTGCGGGCGACGAGTTGGTTAGTGGAGTTGTCATCCACGACGAGGATGCGGGCCTGACTTTGGGGTGCATGCGCCGTGGGTGTGGGGGCGGCCGGACGGAGCTCACGAGGGGTGGGCGAGGGCGTCTCCGCGAAGGCATCCCCCAGGGCTTTGAGCAGGACTTGGGGGAAAATAGGTTTGGTGATGAAGGATAAGAACCCGGCTGCTTGCAGCTCGTTTGGATTGGGAACCTGTCCGAGCGGAACGAGGAGAATACGGTGAAGCTTCGAGAGATCGGGGCGGGAAGCGACTAAGCCGCCAAACGCCAGGCCAGTGGTGTCGGGCAGGTTTTGGTTGATGAAGGCCAGGTCGTAAGGGCGGCTGCGGGCTGCCTCCAGTGCGGCGAGGGTAGCGGTGCCGTTGCCGACGTGGGTGCATTCGATGCCGAGGCGTGTGAAGGCGTGGACGAGCGCAGCGCAACTGGTTGGGTTGGGTTCGACCACGAGGATGCGGGCGGAGCGCAGCGAAGGCGGGAGCACGGGAGCCGCCTTGGGGGGGACGTCGCGCAGCAGCAGGCGGGCGGTGAACCAGAACTCAGAGCCCTGGCCCATGCGGCTGTTAACGCCGACCCGGCCGCCCATGAGTTCGGCGAGTTGTTTGGTGATGGCGAGGCCGAGGCCGGTGCCGCCGTATTTGCGGGTGGTGGAGGAATCTACCTGGGTGAACTTGGTGAACAGGACGGAGAGTTTTTCCTCCGGGATGCCTAGGCCGGTGTCGGTGACCGAGAACCGTAGGACGACGTGGTCTTGCGTGAGTGTTTCGACCGAGGTGTGCAGGGCTATTTCTCCCCGTTCGGTGAATTTAAGGGCGTTGCTTACGAGGTTGGTGATGATCTGGCGCAGGCGGACCGGGTCGCCTTGGAGTTGCAGGGGGACGCCGGGGGCGATTTCGCAGATGAACTCCAGGTCTTTTTCTTGGGCGCGCAGGGCGAGGGGCGCGGTGGCCTCTTGGAGGAGTTTTTCGAGGTCCAGATCGATGGATTCCAATTCCAGGCGACCGGCTTCGATCTTGGAGAAATCGAGGATGTCGTTGATCAGGGAGAGGAGGGCCTCGCCGCTGGATACTGCGATGTCAGTGTAGCGGCGCTGTTCGTCGTCGAGGTGGGATTCGCGCAGGAGGCCGAGCATGCCGATCACGCCGTTCATGGGCGTGCGGATCTCGTGTGACATGTTGGCGAGGAACTCGGATTTGGCGAGGCTGGCCAGTTCGGCACGGAGCGCGAGTTGATTGGCCTGGGCGATGGCCTCGGCGAGCTGGTTGTTGGTTTGCAGGAGTTCGCGTTCGGCCTGTTTGCGTTCGGTGTTGTTCTCGATGATGGACCAGATGACAACTCGGCCGGTAGGGTCTATGGTTTTGACGCCATTGAGCACGACGGGGTAACGGGTGCCGTCCTTCCGCAGGTATTCTTTTTCGTAAGGGCCATAGCGGCCGATGGTGTTGAGCAGTCGGAGCTGCTCCTGCTCCTGGGCCTCGTAGTCACGCGGGGTGAGATCCCAGTAGCTGAGTTTGAGAAACTCTTCTTTGGTGTAGCCGGTGGGGGCGATGATGGCGGGATTGGCCTCGATGAAGGCGCCGGTGGCGAAGTCGTTCAGGGCGATGCCGACGGGCGAGAGGTCAAATAGGGCACGAAGCTTGCCTTCGCTGTTACGCAGGGCCTGATCGGCGAAGCGGGCCGAGGTAATGTCGAAATTGATGCCCACCATACGCAGGGGCTTACCGGATGCGTCGCGCAGGACGAGGCCGGCGGCTTGAAGAATGCGTTGGGTGCCGTTTTGGGTAGAGACCCGGAACACGGTGTTATAGTCGCGCTCATTGGCGAGGGCGGCCTGGATATCGGCCTGAACGCGGTCGAGGTCGTCGGGGTGGAGTTGATCGGTCCAAGCTTGGTAGGCGCCGGAAAAGTCTGCCCGGGTGCCTCCGTAGAGGGCGAACATGCGGTCGTCCCACTCGAGCTGGTTGCAGGTGATAACCCAATCCCAGACGCCGAAGCCGAAGGAGCGGGCGGCGAGCTCGAAGCGTTCGTTGAGAATTGCCAGGGCGCGCTCGGCGTTTTTGCGTTCGGTGATCAGGCTGCGGATGGCGATGTAGCGGGCGGTTTTCCCGTCTTCGCCGGCCACGGGTGCGATAGTGGTTTCGACCCAGTAAAGGGAACCGTCTTTGGCGCGATTGCAGATTTCTCCCTGCCAGACGCGACCTTGGCTGATGGTTTTGTAAAGGTCCGTGAAAAAGCTGCGGGGATGGTGCCCTGAATTGAGCAGGCGGTGATCTTGGCCGAGGAGTTCCTCGCGGGTGTAGCCCGAGATCTGGCAAAAGCGGTCGTTGGCGTAGTTGATGCGTCCGCGGACGTCGGTAGATACGACGATGGCGTGCTGGTCGAAGGCAAACTGGAGCAGGTCGCGCTCGCGGCGCGCTTCCTTAATCTCGGCAAAGGTGCGGGCGAGAGCGCTTTCCAGGCGACCGATTTCGTCGGAGGGGTTGATGCTTGAAACGGTCGGCAATGCGCCGGGTTTACTCAGGTGGCGGCGCTCGATTTCCTCCAGAGGCGTAAGCACAAAGCGCCGCAAGTATTTGAAGCAGATTGTGGTGAGTACGAGAAGGCTGAGGGCAAATCCAGCGGCTGAAATCGTGGTGATGTGCCGCACCTTTTCACGGACGAGGGTCGAGTCCATGGCGACCACAACGACCGCCGGGTGGAGGTCGATGGTGTGCTGGTCGAGGTCCCGTAATTGCAGCGGCAGGCTGTAGAGCAGCCAATGCGCAGGAAGCTGGTCGGGCTTGAAGCCGGCGGTGCGCAGGGCGTCCGCTACGAGCGTGGCGGCGATCGGCGGGGGGCTTGAGTCGAGCAGGGGTCGGCCGTTCCAAGCGGGGTGGGTGCTGGCGATTATGCGGTGGTTGCTGCCTCCGGCTACGACGATGAAGGGCACTTCACGGTCCGCGCCGGTCGCGCTCACGATACGTTGCAGTTCGCCGGGGCGGTCGAAGGTCTCGGCCGCGTAGCCGATGGATTGGGCGACGGTGCGTGCCCGCTCGCTCAGGTGGTCCATGAACTGGCTTTTGACCAGCAGGTAGATGACGATCGTGCCGATGACGATCATCGCGGCACCGACCGCTAGCAAAGGCAGGGTGACTTTGCGCGATAGTGATATGCCCTGGGCTTGGGAGTGCGGTGCGTTCATCTAGCCTCTGTGGCAAAGAAATCCGTGTAGTAAGTCTGCTCGGACTTGGGGTGGGTGATTAGACGATTCTGCCTGAGCACATTTAGGATGCGCTCGACGATGGGTTTAATGTCGCCTTGCTTAAGGTAGCGCGCCTGGTCGCTGGCCGAGAGCATTTTCATGCCGTCGGTGAGCACGGCGTTAAATTCCTCGGGACTTAAGCCCTCGCGCACGCTTAAGGTGCGCAAGGCCTCGGCGGGATTATTGGCTAGGTAATCCTGGGCCCGGTAGAAAGCGCGCAGGATGGCGGCGATGTCCTTGGGGCGGGACTTGATGGAGGCTTCGCCGAAGGCGATCACATCCACGACCTCGCGGGGGATTTGGGCGGTGCTGAAGATGACTTCACCGGAGCGGTTACGCAGTAAATCGATCGAGGTGGGCGGGTAGGTGACGACGGCGTCCAGCACGCCGGCACGCAAATCAGCGGCCATACTGGCCTGATCCTTGGAGACGGGCACGATGTCGGCCATCGTCATGCCGTTAGATTCGAGGGCGCGGGCGAGGACGTAGACGCAAATCGAACCGAGCTCCACGCCGACCTTGCGCCCCTTTAGAGCCTTGAGGTCGGACAGGCCGGGTTTGGCGATGATCACGTCGGCTCCGTTGGAGTAATCGACGACGTTAACGATTTTGAGCGGATCGGTGGAGTTTTCACCGGCTAAAACAACTTCGACGACCGTCGTGCCGAGCCCGTCGATCTGTCCGCGCTCAAAAGAGCGCCGCGCGTCCCCCAGCGAGGAGAACTCGACGAGTTGCACATCGACGCCCTACTCCTTGTAGTAACCTAATTCCTGCGCGAGGTAGAGAAACTCGTAGCCCGGCCAGACGTTTAGGCCCATGCGCAGCGGGTGTCGGCGTTCGCACCCCGCCAAAAACAGGAACAAGGCAAGGACGACGAGGGCCTTGGTTAAGACGGGTTTGAGCAGCATACGGTTGTGAGCGGTTACCGCCCAGAGAGCGTGTTGAAAATCGGGGTTCGCTAGTATCGGCACTTGGCTGAAGGATTTAAGGGGTTTTTCGAAAAAACCTGTTCAGTGCCGTTTCTCGACGATGGCCGGATCTAGGTCACCTACTTCACCCCTCGCCGTCCCAGCACGTGTAAATTCACGAGGGACAGCTTTGGCTTTCAGGTGCGGCAACATCGGTCAACATGTCTGCGGGGCTTTCGGCTTTTGAAATTCGCTGCGGTTGACGCTTAGGGGGCCTCCGTCCACTTTGATTTTATGAGCGTCGAAGAAGTTAAAGAACGTATCGCCAAGATGAACGCGAGGCAGCGCCGGGAGATTCAGCTTTATTTGATTCAGCTCCGCAGCGAGACGCCTGCCTGGAAAAGGGAGACCGCCCGACGCAATCGTGAGCTACTGGCTGGCCAGGGCATCACCCTTGCCGAGGCGCGCAAGCGTCTTGGCGTTTAGGGGTCGGCCTGTGCGTTATTCGCATGCAATTCATGAGGATGCGCTGCGCGCCCTGTTCGGTTTGAGCGTTCCCGAGCGCAGAAAAATGCTGAGTGAATGTGAAAGCATTACCCGGCGTCCCGCCCTTGAACCGGATTATATTCGCTCCGAAGCCGATGGTGCGCCATGTCCGTAGTCATTCGGTGTAACTACGCCATCGTTTACTGGGTCGATCACGGTGAGCGTTTGGTTTACATTTCCCGAATCGACCCCGCAGATTAAATTTCCGCCTGTTATCATGCGCTACCTTTCCACCCGCGGTCTGTCTCCCTCCCTCGGCTTTTCCGATGCCGTCGCCACCGGCCTCGCGCCGGATGGTGGTTTGTATCTGCCTGAAACGCTTCCGGACTTTACCGCTGCCGACCTCGCTCGCTTCGCGCCGCTCTCGTATCCGGAGCTGTGTTTCGAATTCCTGTCCCGCTTTGCCACCGACATTCCGGCCGACACCCTGCGTGCGCTCATTACCAAGAGCTATACCACGTTCTCCCACGCCGACATCGCTCCAGTGGTGAAGCTCGACGCCCGCACCTACGTGCTGGAGCTTTTCCATGGCCCGACGCTCGCGTTTAAGGACTTTGCGCTCCAACTCCTCGGCAACCTCTACGGTTACCAGTGCCAGGTCCGCGGCCAGACCATCAACGTGCTCGGCGCTACCTCAGGTGATACCGGATCGGCCGCGATTCACGGCCTGCTGGGCAAGCCCGGCGTCGCCATTTTCATCGCTTACCCGGACGGCCGCACCTCGCCCTTGCAGGAGCGGCAGATGGCCTGCACCGGCGCGAGCAACGTCCACGCCCTCGCCATTGACGGCACCTTCGACGACGCCCAGGCCGCGTTAAAAGAGCTTTTTGCCGATCAGGAATTCCGCACCCGGCATCGCCTGAGCGCGGTCAACTCCATCAACCTCGCCCGCATCCTCGCCCAGTGCGTTTACTACCTGTGGGCCTATCTGCGACTGCCCGCTGAAGTGCGCGACGAGATCGATTGGGTCGTGCCCACCGGCAATTTTGGCAACGTGCTCGCGGGCTGGTTGCTCCGGAAAATGGGCGTGCCCCTGCGCGGGTTTCGGGTCGCCACCAACCACAACGACATCCTCTACCGCCTCTTTACCACCGGCGATTACCGGGTGGGCACGGTCACGCCCTCGCTCGCGCCTTCGATGGATATCCAGGTATCGAGTAACTTCGAGCGCTTCCTCTATTACAGCGTTGGTCAAGATGCCGCCAAAGTGCGCGAGATCATGGGCACCTTCAAAACCACCGGGGCCTACACCTTCGCGAATTTCAATGCCGACGGTTTCACGGCCTCGCGCTGCAACGACGCCGAGATTCCCGGGCTGATCCGCCAAGTTTATCAGGATTTTCGGTATATTGCCGATCCACACACCGCCTGCGGGTTCAAGTCGCTGGCCAAGGATCGCCCGAGCATCGTGCTGGCCACCGCCAGTCCGGCCAAGTTCCCCGAGACCATCGTTTCGGCCATCGGCATTGAGCCGACCGACCCGAGCTTGGAAGCGCTCAAGGCCAAGCCTCTGGTAAAACAAAAACTCCCGGCGGACGCCGCCGCCATTCGCGCCTATCTGGACCGACACGCGGTCTAGGCGGCCGGTCGGCGGTGGAGCTTACAGTTCGCCGGGACCGGCGAGCGGACGCGGACGCTTCCGCTCGTAAAGCCGGACCTGATGCTTGCGCTGGTCGTGTTGGATGATTTCGGCGTAACGCCCCCAACTGATCAAGGTGCGGAAAATCACGCGTGGTTTTTCGTGCGGGAGCAGTGCGGCGAGTTCCGCCAGCAAGGTTTCGTCGGTGAGGGTCTTTTCCTCCTGCACATTGATCAAACGCACCAGCAGCTCGAATATCTTTAGCTTGAGTAGCTTGTCGCGGAGCAGGCGGCGTTGCTCGACCGCCGATGCAGCCAGCACCTGGCGTCCGAATTCGGTTATGATCACGTCCTGGCCCGGAGTATGGACGAGTTCGAGGAGTTCGGCGGCTTTGACCAAGTTGAGCGCCGAGCCGAAATCGCGGCTCAGGCGAGCGGCGATCTCAAAAATATCGCAAACCTGTTCGGGTAGCAGCGCGAGCAAGCCGAGCACTTCGCCGGCGGTGACTGCCGGTATGGTGACGGGGGCGATATGGCGCGGGCCGGTCTCGGTTTTGAGCACCACTTTGCCGGCCTCGGTCCCTTCGGGCGCGAGATCAGGCAGGGAGGCGTGGGTGAGGATGCGGTGGAGGTTTTCCACGGCGGCGGCGAAGGCCGGGGATTTGGGGTCGCGCGGGTAGGGCAGGGGGTTGGGGACGATCTGGCCGATCCGGCCGGGATTGGCCGCGAGCACGACTATGCGGGTGGCGAGTTCCACTGCTTCGTCGATGTTGTGGGTCACGAGTATCATCGTGCGCAGCGGATTCGTCTGGTCGGCGAGGAGACGGGCGAGTTCGTTGCGCAGGGTTTCGGCAGTCAGCACGTCGAGCGCGCTGAATGGTTCGTCCATGCAAAGCACTTCGGGATCGGCCACGAGGGCGCGGGCGATGCCCACGCGCTGTTTCATGCCGCCGGAGAGTTCGCGCGGGTAGGCGTTTTCGTAGGCGTTCAGGCCGACGGTCGCGAGCACGCGGTCGGCCTTGGCGTCGCGCTCGGCGGGCGGAAGGTGCTCAATGGCGAGCAGCACGTTGCCGCGCACGGTCAGCCACGGGAAAAGGGCGAAGTTTTGAAACACCATCGCCACGCGCGGGGCGATGCCGGTCAAGGGCTGGCCGTGGTGCAGCACGGTGCCGCTGGTCGGTGTGATGAGCCCGGCGAGGATGCGCATGAGCGTGGACTTGCCGCAGCCGGAGGGACCGAGCAGGGCGACGACATCGTTGGTCGAGACCGACAGACTGACGTCGGATAGGATGAGATCGCGTTGCGCGCCGTTGCCGTATTCGTGGCTGACGTGTTCGAGGGAAAGAATCGGTACAAGCATGGCGTTAAGGAAGGTCAGCCGAAGCGGCAGCGTTCGTTGGCGAGGGTCTGGAGTTTCTTCCAGACGAAGCGGTTAATGAGCACGACGATCACGGCCATCACGATAACGCCGGCGGCGAGTTGGGGGTAGTCGCCTGCGTCCGTGGCGTGGCTGATGTAGGCACCGAGTCCGGTGGTACGCACGATGTCGGTGCCGGAGTGGATGTATTCGGATACGATGGTGGCATTCCACGCGCCGCCGGCGGCGGTGATGCAGCCGGTGACAAGTCCGGGGGCGATGGCGGGTAGGAGGTAACGCGTCCAGCGGCGGACACCGGAGAGGTTCATGAGCGCGGCGCAGCTGCGGATGTCGTTGGGTATGGCGGAGGCGGCGGAGGCTACGTTGAACAGGATGTACCACTGCGTCCCAAGCATGATGAGTGGTATGGCTCCCCAAGTCAGGGTGCCGCCGACGGCGATTACCAGCGCGAGAATCCATGGGTAAACCATCGGGGCGGGAAAGGACGCGGCGAACTGAATCAACGGTTGCAGGCGGTTGGAAAGCGACGGATGCAGGCCGAGCCAGACGCCGGCCGGCACGGTCCAGAGCACACTGAAGGCGAGGGCGCAGAAGACGCGCAGGCTGGTGCAGCCGGTGGCGAGGGCGATGTCGTGCCAGTCAGCGGCATTGAGGCGGGTCATGAGCAGTCCGAGGCGGAATAGGGCGTAGGTGGCGACGAGGATCAGCCCGCCCAGTGCGCCATGGCCAAGCCTAGTGTTAATACTGGTGTGTTTTTGGGGTGTAATCAGGACGGAATGAGGAGCGTGACGGCGGCGGAGGAGGGCGTCGGTGATTTTTGCACCGGTCAGGGTAATGCGACGCCAGGCGGCGGAGCGTTCCAGCCAGAGGCTGAGCCGACTGGGACCGCCGGTGTCCAAAGAGGAGCCGGCAAAGTCGTCCAAGTTGAACTTACGCGCCCATCGAACCAGTGGCCACCAGACGAGTCGATCCACCGTGATAATGACCACGCCCATCGCGGCCACGCCGCTAAGTTGCGCGGTGACGTCTCCGCGAGCGACCGCTTCGCTCATGTAGGAACCAATGCCGGGCAAGCGAAAGTCCTGATCGCCCAGCCGAAAAGCCTCGGTAATGCTGAGAAAAAACCAGCCCCCGGCCATCGATACCATGCTGTTGTAAACCAGACTCTGCGCGCCGAAAGGAAGCTCCACTCGCCAGAAACGCTGCCACGGGGAAAAGTCGTAGAGCCGCGCAAGGTTGCGATGTTCGGCGGGAACGCCCTGGAGCGAGTCGTAGTAGCTGAAGGCCATGTTCCAGACCTGGCCGGTCAAAATCATGATGACGCAGGCCAGCTCCAGGCCGGTGTTGCTGTGGGGAAAGAGTTTCACCAAGGCCAAGACGAGGCCGGGCAGAAACCCGAGCACGGGGATGCTTTGCAGCACATCGAGCGCAGGCAATATGATGCGTCGGGCCCGGGTGTCGTAGTAAGCCCAGGAGGCGACCAGGATGGTGAAAATCAAAGATAGGCCGTAGGCGATCCAGCTACGAGCTAGCGAGTAGAGTGCGTAGAGCGGCAGAACCGAGGGAGAGAGGTCGATCGGAGCCGAGGCACGGAGCGGTGCGCGCCACTCCTGCTCGACATGAAGCGCACCCAATAAAACCGAACCAAAGAGGGCTATGACCAAGAGATCGCTCCATAGGCTCTGGTGGCGTGGAGCGGTAGTGGTTGCGGTGCGGGCCATGCCTAGAAGTGGCCTTGTACATAGCGTAGGCCCCGTGGACGGCACAAGGGGCAACGCATGACGAAAAGTAACAAATCGGCCGCAAAAAAGCCCCGGCAACGGGGCCGGGGCCAGAAGGTGGACGCGTTGTCTAGCGAGGGGCTTAGACCGTGACGAATGCGATGCTCTTGATCTCTACGCGCTCGCTTGGGGTGCTGCGCTCGGGACCGCCGGTCGGCACGGTGGCAATGGCTTCGAGTACCTCGTCGCCTTTGATCAGCTGGCCGAAAGCGGTGTATTGTTTGTCGAGGAACTTGGCGTCGCCGTGGCAGAGGAAAAACTGCGAACCGGCGCTATCGGGGTTAGCCGAGCGGGCGGCGGAGAGCACTCCACGCACGTGGGACTTGGAGTTGAATTCGGCCTTGATCTGGTAGCCGGGGCCGCCGGTGCCGGGGACGCCGCGTGCGCCTTGCTTGGAATTGGGGCAGCCACCTTGGATCATGAAGCCCTTGATGATGCGGTGGAAGGCGGTGCCATCGTAGAAACCCTGCTTGGCGAGTTTCTTGAAGTTTTCGACGTGGCCGGGGGCGACATCGGGCCAGAATTCCAAGGTGATTTCGCCCTTGGTGGTGGTTACGACTGCGACTTCTTTGGTGGTGCTCATGGATGAATTAAAGGCGCAGCGTCGCCTTCGCGCCTGGCCCCTGCAAGCCCGCACTCACGCACATGGGGTAATTTGGAGTTTGGCCCTTTGGGGTTTGGGCTTTTGGTCAAGTGCGATGCCGTATTTCGACCACAACGCCACGACCCCGCTTGCCGATTGCGCCCGGGAGGCGTGGGTGCGCGTGCAAACCGAGCATTGGCAAAACCCTTCCAGCCCGACGCGGGCGGCGGCGCGGGCGCGCATACGGCTGGATTCGTATCATGAGGCGCTGTCGGTGCTGTTGGGCGGCGAACCGGCCCAGTATGTTTTTAACTCGGGGGCGACTGAGGGCGCGCACGCGGTTCTCCGGCATTGGGCCGAGCGTCTGCCTGTCGGGGTACGTATCGCGGTGGCGGCGACGGAGCACGCGGCGGTGCTGGCGGCGGCGGGGCGATTTTTTGCCGGACGGATTGAATGGCTGGCGCATGACTCGGCTGGAGTGGTGTCGGCGGCGACGGTGCGGGCGGCGATTACAGCCGGGGCTGGCGGCGTGGTGGTAATGGCGGCCAACAACGAGACCGGCGTGGTGCAGCCGTGGTCGGAAATCGCGGCGGTGTGCCGGGCGGAGGCGGTGCCATACCTGTGCGACGCGACGCAGTGGCTGGGTAAGCTGCCCGGAGCGGGTTTGGGCGCGAGCGGAGCGTGGGTGATCGCGAGCGGGCACAAGTTTGGTGCGCCCAAAGGAGTCGGCTTCGTGAAGTTGCCAGCGGGGCGCGCCGAGCCCGATTTTTGCGTGCAGGGCGGGGGTTTGCAGGAAGGCGGGCACCGGGCGGGCACGGAGGACGTGGCCAGCATCGCGGCGCTTTCGGCGGCACTGGTTGAGTGCGAGCAAAAGCACGTGATCTGGGAATCGCAACGGGAAGGTTGGCGGCGGGGTTTTGAACGCGAGCTGGTAGCGACTTTGCCGGGCACGCGGATCGTGGCCGCCGAGGCGGACCGTTTATGGAACACGGTTTTTGCGTTGATGCCCCACGGCGAGGCGACGCGTTGGATCGCGCGGCTGGATAAACGCGACGTGCAGATATCCACCGGCGCGGCGTGCTCGACGGGTAAAGATGGCCCGTCGCACGTGCTGGCGGCGCTGGGGGTGTCGGCCGAAGAGGCGCGACGCGCACTGCGGATCAGCGCAGGGTGGGGGACTACGGAGCCCGAATGGGTCGCGCTGCTCGCCGCGTTACGCGAGGTGGCAACCGAACTGGCTCAATAACCGTGCTATTGGGATACAGATGCGGAGTATATCCTCTTCGTATCGTTTATCCATATGTCCACCCTGCCCCCGCCCCTGAATTTCGCTTTGGTCGGGTGCGGTGCCATCGCGACGACTCAGGCCAATGCGATGAGGGAGTTACCTGCTTTGGCCCGCTTGAGCCATTGCGTGGACGAAGATCCGGCCAAGGCCGCTGCTTTCGCCGCTAAGTATAAACTTTCTGCGGCGAGCTGGGTTGAAGTCCTCGCCAACCCGCACATCGATGCCATCGCGCTCTGCGTGCCTAGCGGACTGCATGCGCGCATCGGCGCGGAGGCGCTGCGCGCGGGAAAACATCTGATCATCGAAAAACCGATGGCGGTTTCTGTCGCCGAGTGCACCGAGCTGATCGACGCGCAGCAGGCAACCGGCCGACAGCTCGCGATTATTTGCCAGCACCGCTTCGACCCTGCCAGTCAGGCGATCCATGCGTTGCTGCAAAAAAACGCGTTGGGTCGGCTCGTTGCCGCCGAGGTTCGCATCGCTTGGTATCGTACTCAGGAGTATTATGACTCCGGCGCAGGGCGCGGCACCTGGGCGATGGACGGAGGCGGTTGTTTAATGACGCAAGGAATTCACACGCTGGATTTGCTTCTCTGGTTTTGTGGCCCGGTCCGTGAGGTTTCCGCCCGGGTGGCCACCGCCGCCCACCAACGCATTGAGGTCGAAGACTTGGTTTGCGCCACGCTGACCTTTGCCAATGGAGCGTTGGGAACCTTGTTTGCCAGCACTGCTACTTATCCGGGGTTTCCTGCGCGACTCGCGTTGCACGGCACGGAAGGCACGGCAGTATTGGAAGGTGATGAACTCCATATCCTGGCCTTGAAAGGTCAGCCAGTCGTCAACGGCCCGCCCGCCTCTGCTCATGCGCTTCAAATCGCCACCGGGGGTACCCGCCTCGCCACGCAGGAAACGGCGGCCAGTTCGACCGACTCGGCTTGGAAGTGGGGCGACGCTCACCGCGAGCAATTCACGGATTTTATCGCCGCGATACACGAAAATCGACCGCCCTTGGTAGATGGCGAGGCTGGCCGCGCAGCCGTTGCCCTTATCCAAGCCATTTATCAATCCTCGCGCTCCGGACTGCCCGTCCGTTTATAGAACGATTGTAACTCACTTGGTGCTCTCTCCCTGCGCCCCCTTATTCTACATGCCGCTCATTCCTCTCGAAGATAATTTTGCCGATGTGATCGCCAAGGCCCAGCGGGGTTACGGCATTACCGACGCCGAGCTCGCCACCCGCGCCGAAATCACGCCCGCCGAACTCGATGCCATTAAGGCTGGTGAAGCCCGCCTGCCTCTCATTCGCCGCCTCGCCCGGCACCTTAAGCTTTCGCCCGACGCTCTTGAGGTGCTGGCCAAAAAAGAAGCCTACCCGAAAGCGCCGATTTTCCCGCGCGGCCTTGCCATGTTTAACACTCCCTTCCGTACCCAGACGGTGAACAACTACCTGGTGTGGGACCCCAAATCCCGCGAGGCCGCTGTGATCGATACCGGAACCGACGCCTCCGATTTAATCGATTTCATCGCCGCCGAAAAACTCCGGGTAAAGTGCATCCTGCTCACCCACACCCACGAAGATCACATCGCCGCGCTGTCGGCTCTCGTGAAGGCAACCGGCGCCGAAGTCTGGTCCGGCGAACGCGAGCCGGTGGATTTTCCCGGCGCGCGGACCTTTGCCGCCAATGACTATTTCCACCTCGGCGTGATCGCCATCAAAGCCTTGGCGACTTGGGGGCATTCGCCCGGTCTTACCACTTTTTATGTGCAAGGACTGAGCTGGCCGCTCGCCCTTTGTGGCGACGCCCTTTTCTCCTCCTCGATCGGCGGCAGCCCGACCCATTTCCGTGAGCAGTTAAAAAACACCCGAGCCCGCATCTTTAGTTTGCCCAAGGATACCGTCATCGGCCCCGGCCACGGTCCGCTCACTACCCTTGCCCATGAACGGAAATATAACCCGTTTTTCGCTCCGGATCGCATCTTTAAAATCGACCCCGCCGACCCGACTGGCGCCACAGCTGACGCGACGCCCCAGAAACCCGCGCGCGCCGTCGCCCTGCCGGCCAAGCCTCGCGCCGGTAAAGCCGGTCGCACCGATCTCAACCAAGCGAAACCCAGCCCGCAGACCAAGAAACCCTCCAAGTCCGCCCGTCCGGGACGCGAGGGCCAGGTCGCATTCAAATCGCGCCGATCCCGGTCCAAGTAAATCCTTCCCTTAGCGGTTTGTTCCTTACGCCTTCTTTTTCAAAATAGCCCTACCCCATCATGATCGGCACCATCCGACGCCAGACTATATTTATCCTCGGGCTAGCCCTAAGCCTGAGCGTTACCCTCATCGTCATCGCCACCGATGGCGAGCTGCGCGAGCGGTTGGGTGATACTTATTGGGTGCTCGGGCTCGCTATTATCGGAGCGATTTTGCTCGTGCTTGCCGGCTATGTTTTTGACCGCAACCTCCTCGCCAAGCTCAAGGAGATTAACCACCACGCGAGCGGAAGTCGTGAACACTCTGATCGAGCCGTAAGTAACACCGATGAGAACGCCGATGCCCCCGACGAAATCATGGGCTTGGCGCGGAAAATCGAGCAGATGGCCCGCAGTCTTCAAAAAACCGAGGCGAGCTATCGCGCCATCGTTGAGGACCAGGCCGATCTGATTTGCCGGTATAAATCCGACGGCCGCCTGACCTTCGTCAACGGTGCCTACGCTCAATTCCTTGGTCGCAAACGCACGGAGCTTAACGGCGCGGTTTGGTCTATTCTGGCCGATGGACTCACCCCTTGGCGCGTGCTCGATCCCTGGCCCGAAACATCCAGTTTCGAGACCGTACTGCTCGACCCTAACGGTAAGCGACACGTTTTCCAATGGTCACACCGCGCGATTAAAGACCGTGACGGTCAACTCATCGAATATCAGGCGGTGGGCCATGATGTCTCCGTGCGCAAACAGGCGGAACTCGCCTTGCGCAACGCCAAGGAAGCCGCCGAATCCGCTGACCGTGCCAAAAGCGAATTCATCGCCGTCGTCAGCCACGAGATCCGCACCCCTGTTAATGGCGTGCTCGGTTTTACCCGACTGCTGCGGAGCACCCCTCTGACTCCCGAGCAAACTGGCTATGCGGATACAATCCAGCGTTGCGGCGAAAGTTTGGAAACACTCGTTTCCGACATTCTCGACCTCTCCAAGATCGAAGCTGGAAGGCTTGAAATTACCATCGCCCCCTTCGCGTTGCGCGAATGCGTGGATGAGATCAACCGGCTCTTCGCCGCGCCCGCCCAGCAGGCGGGTCTTACCCTGCGCACCGAAATCGCACCCGGTGTTCCCCCCATTCTCGAAGGCGACCAGAACCGGCTGCGCCAAATTCTATCCAACTTGGTGGGGAATGCCCTGAAATTTACGGAAAAAGGCGGCGTGACCATACGCATCACGGGCGATTTCGCTCCGGCGGAATCCGCCACCGAGAACGGCGTCCGCAAGTATACCCTGCGCGCCGAAATTATTGATACCGGCATAGGCATCGCCCCCGCCGATCACGCCAAGTTGTTCAAGGCCTTCAGTCAGCTAGACACCTCATCTACCCGTCGCCACGGCGGCACCGGCCTCGGCCTCGCCATCTCCAAAAAACTCTGTGAGCTCATGGGCGGCGGCATAGAGCTGGAGAGCAAGCCCGGCCACGGCTCTACGTTCCGGTTTCATGTTCAGTTCTTCACCGCCAAAGGGGATACGGTCCCGCCTTTTCCAATTCCCGCCAGCAGCCGCCGGGACCTTAATCGCAATTGATGCGACCAAGGTCCCTGACCTGCTTGCGGATTAAACCGCGCGCCACAAGGGAGCCATGATCTTAGCCAAGGCCAAAACCCCCGCCTCCGAGTCGGCGCGGTTTGGCACCTCGTCGGTATTGTTGAAGTCGGTGGGTTTACTGGTCTGAACCACGATGCCATCCGAACGCGAGACCATGGAAACGTCCTCGCCGCTGAGGCTGTAATTCACCTCCGGTTGGGGGATGAGCAACGCGAGTTGGCCACGCACCGGCACCACGGACTCGTCGCCCAGCAAGGCGCGCGCACCATAACCCGTGGCGTGCACGACGGTCTTTTCCGGCAGGTTGGCGAAATCCGCCACCGTGTTAAATTCGCGACGCACGATACGTCCACCTTCGGCGAGAAAGTCCTGAACCAGGATGCGTTGAAAAGAGGCGATGTTAAACACCATCGAGGTCGCACGCCGCACATAGGGAGCGCCGAAGGGATGGGTGCCGGGCGCAAGTTCCTCGGTGCCGGGCGTGAGATTTTTGACCAGATCGCCAAACTTGCCGAATTTAATCGGCCCTTCCTCGGCTTCGCGCTTCTTGCGTAATTCCTCGAAGGGGATCGACGACACCGAATACCGGTCGCGCCACTCCACCGGAGCTCCCGCGATACCGAGCAGCGTCTGATATTTACGATAGGAATCACGGCACATTTTTTCCCACAGCGCGGCGAAGGCCGGCGTCGCCGCCTCCTCCGAGCAGATGCGCGAATCGGGCGACCACACGCCGGTGGCAAAAGCCGAACGCGCCTCGTTTGGTCTATCCTTGGCATAGATCGTCACCTTGACGCCGGATTGCTGGAGCAGGAGCGCGGTGGTGAGCCCGATCGCCCCGCAACCGATCACGGCAAACTCACGTTCGCCGGTCGCCAGCGCCTCGCGCACCGCGATGGCGGCCGCACCCCATGAAAGCGACCAGCCACTGCCGCCGTGGCCGTAGTTGTGAATTACCACCTTTTCGCCGATGCGCTCGCCCTCGATGCGCGGCCCTTGGGCGCGAAACGGACGCAGGCACACCGATACGCGGATCAACCGGTCGGGATTGGCGCGCACGGGCGCAAGTGGCCCAATCTTGGTTGTGACCAATGGCAAGGGTGGCGGCGGAGCCTTCTCGACCGTCGCGGCGAGTAGGCGAGAACCGCCTAGGATAGCCCCGAAACCCACTGCCGCACCCGAACGCCGTAGGAAATCACGTCTTTGCATCGTGTTGGTGAAAAGCAGTCGGCACGCCTACTCGGCTGAAATTTTTTTCTAGCAGCACTAATTCGCACGGGACGTGCTTTGTCCGCTCGCATGCCTTCCCTTTCCCTTAATCGATTCCTCCGCAGTTTGGTCGTTTGCGGCGTGAGCAGCGCGGCCTGGTGTGCCGGTGCCTTCGCACAAGCCGAACCCATTGTTTTCAAAACCTTGGAAAACGTCGCCTATTCGGTATCCGCCACCGTTTCCCCCTATGCCGCCAAGGTCTTCGTCGCCGGGCAGCCTTCCCCAGACGGCGCATCCGCCCTCGTCGGCCTGGAGCGCAATCTCGCCTTGCTCGGGCTGGATCGTAAAAACATCGCCTACGTGCGCGCCAGTCTGACGCCGCGCCCCGATGGCACGCTGGATATGGAATCCTGGAACGCGGCGTGGCGCGAATTCTTCGCCCCCGCCGGTCACACTCCGTCACGCACCACGCTTGCCGCCGACGCTCTTTTCGGCGGCACCGGCACAGCGCTTCAAGCTGAGGCGGTCGCGGCCTTCTTTGCCCCGGCTTCGGCCAGCGCGCCGGGTAAACCTTCGCCGTTTAATCCTTACATTCGTCTCGCCGGCGAGGGCCCTTTTGGCTCCTCGGGCGCAGCGGTGGTTTTGCCTGGTTCTCCCATGTTGTTTTCCGCCGGTGTACTTGCCGATCCAGCCGACCTGACCAAACCTGAACGCACCGTTGAACGTTATGGCTCGGTTGCCGAGCAGAGCCGCTCGATTTTTAAGAAACTGGAGCAATCCATCGCGGCCCAAGGTTTCCACTGGGAAGATGTTTTCTACGTGCGCGCTCTCCTCTCGGCGACCCCGGGGACTAAAGATGTCGATTTTGCGGGCTTCGGCGCGGAGTTTGGAAAAGCGTTCATGGCTAAGCACCCCGATTTGCGCCCTGCGCTCGCTTTGGTCACCGGCCCCGGTTTCAGCTCTAACGGACAGTTAATTGAGATCGAAGTGTATGCCGCCGCCGCCGATGCGCGCGGTCCCTTCAACGGCCATGACCTTGTGGCGGCGACCAATCCATGGCTCGAAATGACCGGCACGGCGGAAGCACAGATTAGCAGCACTGGCACCGTCGCCCGGTTGCGGCCAGTGACTTGGTTTGCAGGGGCGATTGGATCGGCCGGCGGCGACATGCACGACCAAGGTGTCACCGCCTTGCTCACCTTGCGTAATCGGTTGGCGGCGGCCGGACTCAAACCTTCCGATGTGGTGCAACTGCGCGCCTATCCGGTGGTGGGCGATGCGTTCCGTAAAAACATCGACCTGTGGAACGAAGCCTATGGGCGTTTCTTTAACCATGCGAAACTCAACCCGCAGAAACCTGCGCGCACCTCTTTCCCGGTTAGTACCCTGCCGCAGAAAGCACTGATTGAGGTCGAGGTCCTCGCCGTCGGACGTTAACTCTGACTGAAGTTGGCCGGGCGGTGTATTCGGGGTGCCCACTTTAGACTTGGGCTTTTCCACGGGGGAGTAAGGGTAAACTAATCTGCTTCCGGTCCCGTATCTCCGGCGGCAGCGGTTTCTCGCGCTTCTGTGGCTAGGCTAACGAAGTGCACTTATCCCCCGCTCCGTTACCTGCGCATGGCTGAACCCCCGGATAATCTCCCCCCTCCATCACCTCCCCTTGCCGCTTGGCACCGGGGGTGGGCCCGGATTGATTTGCGCGAAGGTCTCTGGTGGGTGCTTGACCGCTGGGAAGAACGCGTCGGGTTTCGCCGCATAATTTACCTTGGGCTCGGGCTACTTCTGACAGGTGGAGGTCTTGCCGTTTGGGGTTATCCGCGCTGGACCCAGTATCGGGCGCAACGCATCGCCACTCAATGGCTCGCCGCCGGACGCGCTGATCGCGCGGAAGAGGCAGTCGGCCGTTTGATCGAGCTCGCACCCAAGTCGGTCTATACTTGGCAGGCTGTGGCGGATCTCGCCCGCCTGCGCAACGATCCCGCTGCTGTTCTGCGCGCCGCGCAACGGGCGGCGGAACTCGCCCCCGACCGGCTCGATCTCGCCCTTGCGCTTTGCGGTGCGATCCTCTCCGCCGGTGACGAGACCACCACCGCCCGCAGGCTCGACGCGTTGCCTCCTGGTTTCGTTTCCACTTCGGACTACGCCTTGCGCCTGCGCGGCGAACTGGCCCGGCGCTCGGGGCGCTGGACCGAGGCGGTTGATTACTTTACCCAAGCGCAAAAAATCGGAGGCGAAATCGCGGTCAACGAGATCCCGCTTGGCTTGGTTTCATTGCGTATCGGCACCGAAGTTGCCCGGGAAAATGCCTTGGTGTTACTCGCCAAATGGGCCGGCGATCCGGAGTGGGGTGTCGAGGCGCTGCGCCCGCTTCTCGGTGAAGCTTTGCGGGTCGATGATCGCTCCGCACTTCGCCGCTGGGCCGACGCGCTGCTCGCCCATCCCCGCGCCTCCACCACCGATGTTCCGGCGGTGCTCAATGCCTTGGCTCGCTCGGACGAAACCCATTACCGGACCGTGCTCTCCGGCCTGCAGCGCGACTACATCGGCGAGCCCATGCGGGCCAGCCTGTTGCTCGGCTGGCTGGTGCAAATCGGACGCGCCGAAGACGCCCTGAGCTGGGCCTCCACCCTGCCGGAATTAGTCACCCGCCGCCCCCCGGGTGTGGTCAGCCTCGCCGAGGCGCGTCGCCTGACTGGCCGCTGGGCCGATCTGGCCGCCTGGTCCGCCGAAGGGCCCTGGAGGGACGACGTCGAGTTCATCCGTTCGCTCTACGCCTGGGAAGCGGCCGTGCAACTGGGCGACCTCGCGTCGGCGGCAAAAGGGCGTTCCAACTTGGAGGCACAAACACGAGCCCGTACCACATCCGCGCTTTTTGCCGCCAACACCCTTTACGTCTGGGGAAGGATCGAACCCGCGCTCGCGCTATGGGAAACCGCCGCGCAACAACCCGAAACCGCCTGGCTGGCCCTGGGTGCCCTCGTTCGCCACGCCCAGATCAACGACGATGCACCCGGCCAATATGCGGTTTTTCGACGGCTTCACGCCTTGCGACCGGACGACCCTGACGTGGCCAACAATCTCGCCTATTTCTCCGCCCTTACCGGTTTGGACAGGTTGGGTGCGGTGCATCTCGCTCGTCAGACGCTGCAAAAAAATCCGGGGCGCGTTGCTTATCAGATTACAACCGCCCTCGCCGAGGTGCGCCGTGGCGAACCCGCCCTCGCTCTCGCGTTACTGGAGCCTCTGGCCGAGCGTATGAGAACCGAAAGCGAGTCGGCGCCGGGCTTTGAATTCACCTACGCTCTCGCTCTGGCCGAAGCAGGAAAAACCGCCGAGGCCCGCCCACGACTGGCAAATTTACAGGCGGCCACGAACAGTCTCTCCAAGCTGGAAACGCAGCTGGTGGCGGAAGCGCTCGAACGGATCAAACCCTAAGCCGCAGCGAGTCACCCTCAAACAGTTGCCCGACCTCGCGACGGCGACGCAGACTCAGCCAATAAGCCAGGGCCGCACCTAACAGAGGTAAAACCGTGCCCACTTCGGGAATCACGCGACCGTCGATGGTGACCAGGTTGTTTTGCTGGTAAAACAGTAGTCCGGTCGGATTCAGAGCGGTGTTGTTGGATGAGCCGGTTATACTGTTGGAGTTGCGCACCAAGATGGTGAGCTTGTTGGTGCCGATCTGAAACACCGAGTTGTTATTCGAGCCGAAATTAGCCAAAGTAGCCGAGGTGGTGTTGGACCATGCTCCATTGTTGTTGGTCACGGCGGGGGTCACGTTGTTTGCAATGTCCCCGTTGTTTCTAAGATTCGGATTAACGTAGATTGAATAAATGTCGTCAGCCGCGATGGTGATGCCGATCGAGATCTGATTTGTCGCGGTGCCCGTGCCGGTGCCCTGAATGGTGAAGGCGAGGGTGTAGATGTAATACGCCGCGTTGTTACCTGAGGTGCCGTTGCCCGGCAGGTTGTAGCCGCCGTCGCCACCCGAGCCACCGGGCGGCACGATCCATTTCGAAGTGGTGGAATTGGACACCCAGCCGGGGTCGGTAGTGGTCGCCACATACGCAGGACCGATGTAGCTATTATTGGTCGAGCCGCCGACATTGGCGTAGGTGACACTCCAGTGCGGGTCCGCAGTGCCGCCCGCCAAAGTGGTGCCATTATTGTCGATACCGGTAAAGTAGAGGCCGGTGATGTCGGTCGCGGAACCCGCCTTCACCGAAGCGGTGAGTCCAAGCAAAATCCCGCACAGCGCGAGCAGTCTAAGGGTAATGCAGGGTGGCATGGTTGTAATAAACACCGTTTACCCCGGTAAAAACAACCCTCGCCGACTCAGAATATCTACTTAACCGGGTGGGGCGCACGTTCTAGCATCGTGTAGTGCGGGCTGGCCAGTTCCGGCGTCTTAACATCAAGTTGGGGCAATCTTCCGCCCTATCCCGCCGTCCCTCTCTGTTGCATGTCCATCCCGCCCAATTTCAGTTCGTCCGCGCCCGGGGCCTTTGGCGACTATGCGGCGAGTTTGCGCAATCTGAACGCGCTCGCGGCCACAAGCCTTCTTTGCCTGGCAGGCCTGGTCGTGGTGTGGGTGGCGTGGCTGGGGCCGGAGTGGATTGCCAATCCCGATCTTGCCCACGGTCTTTTTATGCTGCCCGCAGGCTTGGCACTGATCGCCGAGGCCCGGCGCGGTTCTAAGCGTTACCACGCTGGCGGGCGGGGCTGGGCGGCGCTCACCCTCAGCCTGGGGTTGCTGGCCCTGCTTACCCTCGTCGCGACTGGATTCAGCGCCGCCGCCCTTACTGCGCAAAGCCCCCTGTCGCTCTGGCTAGGCACTGTCGCCCTCTGCCTGTTACTCGCAACCGCTGGATTCGTCGCGGGGCATCGCGATGTGCGTCTCCTGCCGCTCAACGCCTGCTCCGGCGCGATTCTTGTTCTGTTTTTTTTAAGCGCGCCCTTGCCGCCCGGCACGCAGATGCGGCTTACGCTGGAATTGCAGCTTTGGATAACGGAGTGGGTTGTTCGCGGCCTTGATTTGGCGGGCGTGGCGGCCCACCGAATGGGTGCCGTCATTGAACTCCCGCGCGGCCAAGTCGGTGTGGACGAAGCCTGCAGCGGGGTGCGCAGTTTATTTTCCTGCGTTTACGCCGCGGTTTTCCTCGCCGCCGTCATTCCTCGCGGTTGGCTGGCTCGCGCAACAGTGATGGTGGTGGCCGCGCCTTGGGCGCTCGCGCTAAACTATGTCCGTTCGTTAATCCTGACCCTGTTAGCCGCTCAGGGCTATGATTTGGAGCGATGGCATGACCTCACGGGTTTCAGTATACTCATCGCGGGCACTGCCGGTCTGACTGGTCTAGCTTGGTTTTTGGCCCGGCGCGAACGAAGCCACCAGCTGGAGCCGGAAATACCAGGCAAACCGGTGCCTGCGCACTCGACTGAACCCTCTCGCCGTCTGGTTGGACGATGGGTGCGTGCGTTCACGATTGGGATGCTCGGTTTCGCATTGAGTGTTGCGCTGATAATTTGGGTGCTTCGACCAACCCACGTGTCGGCCCCCGCCGCGAAGCAGGAATGGCTGGAAACCTTGTTGCCGAAATCCATGCCGGGATGGCGCACCGATTCAGACTCCGAGCTTTACCGTTTCGCTCCAACCCTGCGCACGGAACACCTGTTGCAGCGCACCTACGTGAACGGGCCCCCGGAGCGACTCGTGGTGGTTACGGTGTATCTGGCTGCTTGGGCCGCCGGTCAGGCGCCGGTAAGTTTGGTCGCGTCGCACACCCCGGACGCCTGCTGGCCCGGCGCTGGGTGGAGCACAGCCGAAGGTGTATCCAGCACGGTGGAGCTAAAGGTCGGAGACAAGACGCTCACGCCTGCGCAACAACGGGTTTTCTTGCTCGGTGAAGCCGGTCGTCATGTTTGGTTCTGGCACTTCGCCAACCGTCACCCCGTGCCCTACGCCACGCCCGGATCAGCGCTGAGCTTAATTGCCCTGGTCTTAAAACAGGGCGTGCTTCGGCCGCAGGAGCAGCTCTTCGTTCGCATTTCGAGTAATGCGCCTTGGTCGTTGCTGGCGCAGGAACCGTTGATTGCCGAATTGGTGGAGCGCCTCGGGCCGGAGGGAGTTTTGCCGCAAACGCCTTAAAAGATTTCTTCGAGCATTGGTCGTTGGACATTCTTCTTTGACGGGCTTTGCTCGGGCATGGTCATCGAACAGACACTTTTGGAGGACGAGCTGGGTGACATCCTCGAAAAGGGGCTCTGTCAGGCCGGTCTGACTCCCGAGGCCTTGGCCGAGCGCACCGCTGTGAGCGCGGAGCGAATACGCGACGCCATCGATTACCGTTACGATTTCACCGCGCCAGAGCTGGATCGTCTGGCATCAGCCTTGGGTCTGAACCCGCGCGGCGTGCAGGCGCTGGCCGTGAATCGTTACCCACTGCCTGTGATATCGGGGCTGCCGTTTTGCCTTTTTCCCTTGCGTGCGCCTCATGGTCTCGGGACGGCCAACGCCTACCTTATCACCGATTGTCGTGGTGGCGAAGGCGTGCTTTTCGATACCGGCCCCGACCCCACTCGCCTGCGTCGTGCTTGGCCCTCGCGGGTCGAACGCTTGGCGGCGGTTTTCCTTACCCACGCCGAGACCGAGCATACCGGCGGCCTGTCCGAGGTGCGGCGCTTGCACCCTGCTGCGCCGGTTTTCGCCCCTATTGGAGCCAAGGTGGGCGGAGCCGCCGGTTTGCCTGACGGAGCTCGTATGGAATGCGCAGGCTACGTAATCGAAACGCTGGCCACGCCCGGTCACGCCGAGGCGCATAACGCCTACCTCGTGCGCGCGCCCGGCGCGCCCCACGCCGCCCCGCTGCTGATCAGCGGCGACCTGCTCTTTGCCGGTTCGGTCGGCGGCGGCTACTTCTGCTGCAAACGGCTGCGCGAACAAGTGGCGCGTGTACTCCGTCTATGCCCGCCCGATACGGTCATTGCTCCCGGGCACGGTCCGTTGACCACCATCGCCCACGAAAGAGAATACAACCCGTTCGCGACCTGACACGAAGGGGCGAAAAAAAGGGCCGGTCCGCCTTAGCGAACCGGCCCTCCGTCCAATCCAAACCCAAAGGGTTACGGCGCAATCAGCCGAGAATGTTTTGCCAGTGGCGGTCCTGCGCCTGCCGGGCGGTCTTCAAGGCACCGCGCGCTACATATTCCTTATAGCCTTGGCCCAACACGCGCACGCGGGGGTTCTCAAAACCCTCTTCGAGTAGCTTGGTTTGCAGGGCCACGCCAAAGCCACGGATGAGGCTGCCGCCGCCGGTCACAATCACGTTTTGCAGCAACTCGCTTACCGAATCAGGATCGGCCCGGCCGACCAGTTCGCTGGTCATTTCAAAGGTCTTTTGCAGCAGCGCGGCGCAACCGGCGGCGATCTGGGCGGTGAGGTCGATTTTCATCGGTTTGCCGCCGACCATCACCGTGGCGATAGCGGGTTGCTGGCCTTCGTCGCCCATCACGCAGGAATATTTTTCCTTCACCTCGCGCACTTTGGCGAGGGTGAGGCCGGCGTCGGGATAGGCGATTTGCGCCGCATCAAGGATGATCTGGTCCACCGCGTCGCCCGCGAAGGGTGCGCTTAGCTGGTCGTCCACCGTGGGGTAACGGCCTTGCACGATGCAGACGTCCGTCGAGCCGGCTCCGATATCGACGTAGAGGGAGTTGAGCACCGGGTCCTGGTATTCGGAGTCGTTTAGGCGGTCGTCGTCGCGGTAACCAAGGGCGGCGAGGAAGGGCTCCGGCACAAAGATCACTTTTTGGAAAACACCTTGCACGGCGGCGCGGGCGTTTTCGCGGGCAGCAAGATCGGAACTGGCAGGCATGCCGATAACGGCGCGAATTTCGCCGGCGTTATCCGGCAGACGGGTTCGTAGATGGCGGGCGAACTCCTTGGCTGCCTCGCGGTCGGCGATTACGCCACCTTGCAGCGGACGCACCAGACGCATGTGTTGACGATGCTTCTGCGCCTGCTTGCCGAAGAGCACGCGGGCATCACCGGGAAGCACACCATCGAGGATGTTTTCCTGCGCGTAGCCGACGATGGTGGGGATTTGCTCCTGCACCAGCAACTCGGTGCTGGTGCCACGGGCGGCGTGGAGGCTGGAGAGATTGGTGCCCCAGTCCAAACCGACCAACAGGGTGTCGGTGGCGGTAGCGGGTACGATGGCGGAGGAGGTTACGCGAGCGGCGGCTTGGATGGTGGTGGGCTTAGACATGACGATTAACGTGACTTTGATTTGGGTTGGGTGGGGAAACGGGAAAATTAGAGCTGCGCGGCGGCAAACGTGGCCGGGGAACGCAGAGGCCAGATCGCCTCGCGTCGGGCCTCGCGCTCGGCCTCGGCTAGGCCATCCAGCATACCGACGACGTCGCCCAACGGAACGCGTTGACGGAGGCCGACCGGAGCAGTCGAACGGACGGAAGCACCCGAGCCTTGGGCGGAGGAAGCGTTGGCAGGCCTCGGGATGCTCGCCTCGATGTCACGACCACGAGCGATGAGCTCGGACGTGATCAAACGTCGTTGGGCGAGGCCGCGGGCAACAAAGTCCTGTTTATCGGCAAACATGCGCCGCAGCCGCTCTTGGATGGATGGCTTGGGCAGGCGACAGTGCGTGCTCCAATCGCGAATGAGCGACGGCATGCGCTCCTGTAAAACCCGCACCGCCTCCGCTTCGCGTCCTTCGGCACGTAGCACGCAGGCCTCCAAGGTCCATCGCTCCAACTCCGCCCAGCGTGCATCCGCAGGCTCGACTTGAGGAACATTTTTGACCGTGGCTAAACTCATGACACGGGTTTAGCAAAGGTGATGCCAGTTTCTTTAATCATTATTATACAATTATTAATAAACTTTAAAAAGTGAATTCACGGCCGGCTACTTACCCGGCGGTAAAAAATGCCGCCCCGGTGTTTAATGGCGGTGTGGACAAGCCTATCGCATCGCGCAACCTGCGCGCCCATGCAGTTGCACAAAGTCTGGGCCGCAGCCCTCGATGATTACGTGATCGATCTCGTCTGGTCGCCAGACGGGGCGCTCCTCGCCGCCGCCTCTCAAGCCGGACCGATTTATCTTTTTGCCGGGTCCACCGGAGAAAACCGTCGCGAACTGCCCGGCCACACCGACGGCACCAATGCGCTCGCTTTCGCTCCGAGTCTTGGAGCATCCGCCGTCCTCGCCTCTGGCGGGCAGGATGGCGCGGTAAAACTCTGGGACGCCGCAGCGGGGCAGCACCTCGCCACCGCCGCCCTCGGATCCGCCTGGGTCGAGCAACTCGCCTGGCGGCCCGCGCCCGTGTCGGGTGTACCTTTGCTCGCCGCCGCTTCGGGCCGCGACTTGGTTTTTCTTAACTCAGACGCGAGCGTCTCCCACCGCTTCAAACCTGCGCCTAAAACCCTCACGGCCATCGCCTGGCATCCGCAAGGTGGTGCGCTGGCCGCCGCCTACTTCGGTGGTGTGTGCCTGTGGGACGCCGACGATCATCTCGCCCAAAAGGAATATGCCTACGCCAACGGCATCGCCACGCTCGCTTGGTCTCCGCCCGATGGACGCTGGCTGGTCTCGGGCAACGCCGACCCCAGCGTGCACCTCTGGTTGCCCGAAGAGGACCAGGAATTCCACATGAGCGGTTACGAGACCAAGGTCCGTCAAATCAGCTTCGACCATACCGGCCAAAAACTCGCCACCACCGGCGGGCAGGATGTGTGCATCTGGGATTGTTCGGGCGCGGGCCCCGAGGGACGCGAGCCGGGTATGCTGCCGCACGATGCGCCCTTGGTCGCGGTGGCTTTTCAAAACCGCCACGGCTTGCTCGCCGCCGCCAGCAGAGATGGCGTGGTGCAACTTTGGAGTCCCGAGCGTCCCCAACCCTTGCGCGCCACGGTCAAAATGCCTACCGCCGCGACCAAACTCGCCTGGTCCCCGGATGACGCTTTCCTTGCTGTGGGCAGCGAAAAAGGTGTGGTTTACGTGCTACGAGTCGAAACCTAGTCCTGTCGCCGATGCCCTGTCTCCACTGTCAAACTCTCCGCATTCACGGCACTTGATCTGCTTAAATTTAATAACATGAAACCTGTCTCCCGTCCCCTTCATCGTCGTCTTTCGCCCTGGCTGGCCGCCCCTTTGATTCTTTTCGCGGTGACGGGAATGACCTATCGCATTGGTCGCTCTTGGTTCGGAATGTCGAAGGACGTGGGGCATCAAGTACTTGATTTTCACACCGGAATGGCGCTCGGGAAGGGCGCTTCGTTGGCCTACACCAGCATCGTCGGACTGGGGCTGATGGCGCTGGTAATCAGTGGGGCTGCTTTGCTTTGGAAATCGAGAGCCAAGCAGGGGGTTCGCCAATGGCACCGGATCGTAGCATGGATGCTTGTGCTGCCGCTTTTCGCCTCTGCCACCACTGGAATTCTACACCACTACGGCGAATTGGTTTTCGGCTTCGAAAAAGAAACTCAAAGCCTGCTGATGACTATTCACCAAGGTAATTGGCTGGGACCCAAGGGGCGGCCTTTTTATATACTCTGGGTCGGACTTGGTTTGCTGACCTTGGTGGTCACCGGGCTTTCGATGCTAAGAAGGAAAACCTCGGTGACCGCCCCAAAAGCGTCGGCGAGCTGAGCGAGCTGCGCCGACCGCTTGCGGCTCCTTACTTGGTGAGAAATGCGGGCAGTTTCTCGTTCTGAATCTGTTGCTCGAAGGTTTCGCGAGCGTTGATCAAATCGCTCGCGCCTCCCTGCACCAGAACTTCGGCGGCCATGTTGCGGGTATTGTAGCGGCTGGACATGGTGTAGCCGTAAGCTCCTGCACTCATGAAGGCGATATACTCGCCTTCGCCGACGGACTGGAGCGGACGGTCCTTGGCAAAACAATCGCCGCTTTCGCAGACCGGACCGACCACGTCGGCGACCAGCGCGGGGCGCTCGGTGTCGCGGTGCAGGGGGACGATTTCGTGAAAGCTATCATACATCGCGGGGCGCACGAGGTCGTTCATGGCGGCGTCCACGATGAGAAAGTTTTTGCCTTTGCCGCGCTTGAGGTATTCGACGCGAGAGAGGAGCACGCCGGCGTTGCCCACCATGTAACGGCCGGGTTCTAGCACGATTTTGAGCCCGAGCGGAGCGAGCAAGGGCGTGAGCGCCTCGCCGTAAGCCTCGGGGGTGAGCGGGCGCGTGTCGGCCGGTTGTGCGCTCCACCATTCAGGCGAACCGCTGGCGAGGGCGTCCTTGTAGATAATGCCGATACCGCCGCCGATCGACCAATAGGTGATGCCGTACTTGGCTTTGAGATCTGTTACGAAGGGCGCGACTTTCTTCACCGCTTCGACGAAGGGCGCGAGGCTGGTGAGCTGGGAGCCAATGTGCATTTGTGCGCCCTTGATCTGGATGTGCGGGAAACGCGCAGCGGCTTCATACGCGGCGGCGGCGTGGGCGAGCGGAATACCGAATTTGTTGTCGGATTTGCCGGTCGTGATTTTCGCGTGGGTGTGGGCATCCACATCAGGATTGATGCGGATGGCGATGGGGGCTTTGACGCCCAGTTTGCCGGCCACGTGGTTAATGCGGGCAATCTCGGGTTCGCTCTCAACGTGGAAGGCGAAAATATCGTTTTTCAACGCTAGCTCGATCTCGGCCTCGGTCTTGCCGACGCCCGCAAACACGGAGCGCTTGATGTCGCCGCCGGCGGCGAGCACGCGGCGGACTTCGCCTCCGCTGACCAGATCGAAACCCGCGCCGAGATTCGCGAAATGGCGCAGGATCGCGAGGGACGAGTTGGCCTTCATCGCGTAGCAAATCTGAAGATCGAGGCCCTTTAAGCCGCTGGCCAGGCGGTTGTAGTTATCGGCCATGGTGGCCGCGCTATAAACGTAGGTCGGCGTGCCGTAGAGGCGGGCGATCTCGGCGAGATCGACATTTTCGCATTGGAGGTTGGAACCGGCGTAGTGGAAGTGGTGCATGTCAGGGAATGGCGATTGGTAAAGAGACCTGAAAAAGGTGCAACTTGGCGGGTTTTCCCTTGCGAAGACCACCCAAAATTCACGCCTTCATGCAGAGCCTTATGTTGCGTGCGTTTTTGAATCTTTTTCGTCGTCCTCCGGTCCAAATGGGCCGGGTGGATAACGCGCGCATTCGTCGCACGGCCATTCGCAATGCGCAGTTCGTGAGCTTCGTGGACGCCAGCGGTTGTTTCAGTGCACGCCGTGCCGATCGTTATGACCGGCGAATTCGTCGCCAAAAAATCCTCAAGGCGCTGGCCAAGCTGGCCGCCGCCGGTGGCTTGGGTTGGGTCGCGCTGGAAAGCGCCCGGGCGATCGCGATGTTTTGAGTGCGAGCTGCTGGCGGGGATGCCGACGTAGACGCTCAGAAATTGCCTACAATCTAGAAACCCGCGTCCCCAGGGGGAACGCGGGTTAAAAAGCCGTATAGCGGCGTCGCTGTTTGGCGCATCAAGCGCCGCCGGCGGTGGAGTTGCTCTTGGGCTTGAAGGCCTGGCGGAAGGAAGCGCCGATGTAGTCGCGATTCATGCGAGCGATGAAATCGTGGGAGATCAGCTTCGGGCAGGCGGCGGAGCACTCGTATTGGTTGGTGCAGTTGCCGAAGCCGAGCTCGTCCATCTTGGCGACCATGTTGAGCACGCGGGAATCGCGCTCGGCCTGGCCTTGGGGAAGGAGGCCGAGGTGTGATACCTTGGCGGATACGAAGAGCATGGCGGAGGCGTTTTTGCAGGCGGCGACACACGCGCCGCAGCCGATGCATTGGGCGGCGTCCATTGCGAGGTCGGCGTCGTCCTTCGGGACCGGGATGGCGTTGGCATCGCAGGCGGAACCGGCGCGCACGGTGACGAAACCGCCGGCTTGCTGGATGGCGTCGAAGGCCGAGCGGTCGGTGACGAGATCCTTGATGACCGGGAAGGGCTTGGCGCGGAAGGGCTCGACCACGATGACGTCGCCGTTGGCGAAGCTGCGCATGTATGTCTGGCAGGAGGCCACGCCCTTGTGGGGGCCGTGGGGCTTGCCGTTGATGACCAGCGAGCAGGTGCCGCAGATGCCTTCGCGGCAGTCGTGGGCGAACGCGATCGCGTCTTCGCCCTTGCGCTCGAGCTCGTCGTTTACGACGTCGAGCATTTCGAGGAAGGACATGTTGGGGTTGAGATCCTTGGCGGGATACTCGACGAAGCGGCCCGGTTGGGTGGGGCCGGCCTGACGCCAGACGCGGAGCGTGATGGAGATCGGCGTGGTGGAGGGAGCGGAGTGGGCGGTGGCGACCATCGTAAGGTGTGGGCTGAGGGTTGGGTTCAGTTGGTTTACTTGTAGGAGCGGACGCTCATCTTGACCGTCTCGTAGTTGAGCGGTTCGGTGTTGCGCAGGGGCTCTTTGCCTTCGCCTTGGAATTCCCAGGCGGCGACATGGGCGTATTTTTCGTCGTCACGGAGGCACTCGCCGTCTGGGTGTTGGTATTCCTCGCGGAAGTGACCGCCGCAGCTTTCCTCGCGGGTAAGGGCGTCACGGCACATGAGTTCGCCGAGTTCGAGGTAGTCGGCCACGCGGCAGGCTTTTTCGAGGGCTTGGTTCATGTTTTCGGCCGAGCCGGGGACATTCACGTTGCGCCAGAACTCGGCGCGCAGCTCCTGGATCAAGGCGATACCCTTGGTGAGACCTTCTTTGGTGCGGGCCATACCGCAGTGATCCCACATGATCTTGCCGAGCTTCTTGTGGTAGTAGGCGACCGGCTCAGTGCCCTTGATGGACATGAGCTTGGTGATGAGGTCGGCGACGTTCTTCTCGGCGGCAACGAAGGCGGCGTGTTCGGGCGAGGGGCGGCTGCCGGGCTTTTGGCCGGCGAGGTAATCGCCGATGGTATAGGGGATGACGAAGAAGCCGTCCGCGAGACCTTGCATGAGGGCGGAGGCACCGAGGCGGTTGGCGCCGTGGTCGGAGAAGTTGGCCTCGCCCAGCACGAAGAGGCCGGGGACGTTGCTCATGAGGTTATAGTCCACCCAGAGCCCGCCCATGGTGTAGTGGACGGCTGGGTAGATGCGCATGGGCTGCTTGTAGGCGCTCTCGTCGGTGATCTCTTTGTAGATATCGAAGAGGTTGCCGTAGCGTTCCGCGACGGCGGCCTCGCCCAATTCGAGGATCTTGTCGGAAGAGGGGTTTTGCAGATTGGCGCGGGCGGCGGCTTGTTTGCCGTAGCGCTGAATAGCGTCGGCGAAATCTAGATAAACGCCGAGACCGGTCTCGCCGACGCCGCGACCTTCGTCGCACATGCGTTTGGCGGCGCGGGAAGAAACGTCACGAGGGGCTAGATTACCGAAGCTCGGGTAGATGCGCTCAAGGAAGTAATCGCGGTCGGCCTCGGGAATGGAGGCGGGAGCTTTCTTAACGTCTTCCTTTTTCTTCGGCACCCAGATGCGGCCGTCATTGCGCAGGGACTCGGACATCAGGGTCAGCTTAGACTGGTAGTCGCCGGAAACGGGGATACAAGTCGGGTGAATCTGGGTGTAGCACGGGTTGGCGAAACAAGCGCCGCGCTTGTAGGCGCGCCAGCTGGCCGTGACGTTGGAACCGCGTGCGTAGGTGGAAAGATTGAATACGTTACCGTAGCCGCCGGTGGCGACGATGACGGCGTCGGCGGCGAAACGGTGAAGTTTGCCGGTCTTGAGGTCGCGGGTGATGATGCCCTTGGCGTGGCCGTCCACGACGACGAGGTCGCTCATCTCGTGCTCGGTGACGAGCTTGACCGTGTTCTGGCCGACGCAGCGGGAGAGGGAGGAATACGCGCCGAGCAATAGCTGCTGGCCGGTCTGGCCGCGGGCGTAGAACGTGCGAGAAACCTGGGCACCGCCAAAGGAGCGGTTGGCGAGCAGGCCGCCGTATTCACGGGCGAAGGGCACGCCGAGAGCGGCGCACTGGTCGATGATGTTAACCGATACTTCGGCGAGGCGATGCACGTTGGCTTCGCGAGCGCGGTAATCGCCGCCCTTGATGGTGTCGTAGAACAGGCGATACACGCTGTCGCCGTCGTTCTGGTAGTTCTTGGCGGCGTTGATACCGCCTTGGGCGGCGATGGAGTGGGCGCGGCGGGGCGAATCGTGGAAAACCACGCAAGTCACCTGATAGCCGAGGTCGGCCAACGAGGCGGCGGCGGAAGCGCCGGCGAGACCCGCGCCAACCACGACGACGTGGTATTTGCGCTTGTTGGCCGGATTAACGAGTTTGATCTCGGTCTTATGTTTGCGCCATTTGTCGGCGAGCGGACCAGAGGGAATCTTGGAGTCGAGGGTGGCCATGACGTTTAAAGGGTGCGAGGGTTAGCGAGTGGAGAGGACCTTGGCGGCGTAGGTGCCTTCGGCGGGTTTTGCCAAGCCGCTTAAGATCGCGCCGGGGATGGCCAGATTGCCGATGAAGTAGCCAAGGGCCAGCAGAGCGACGGCCTTGCGCAGGCAGCAGGACCATTTGGAGCTGCGCAAACCGAGGGTTTGAAACATCGAATCCGTACCATGCCAGAGGTGAACGGCGAGCAGACCGGTCGCGAGTATGTAGAAACCGGCGACCAAGGGAGACGAAAACCCGATGAAGATCATCGAGTAAACGTCGTGAACTGCAGTGCCTTTGGATGCCAAGGGAAAGCCGAATTCTCGGACATCATGACCGAGGATCACCTCGGCGATGTTGCCCTTGTAGTATTCGGTGCCGGCGAGTCCCACGGTGAAGTGCAGGATATGGTAAATCACGAAGGCGAGCACCACCAAGCCGCTGATTCGCATGGTGCGGGAGGCGATGGTGGCGGCGAGCCACTTATGGACGCCATAGTCAGAAGGTCCACGGGCAGCCTTACTTTCCAGGGTAAGCGCTACGGCGGCCCAGATGTGCAGGCCGACCGCGCCCAAGAGCACGAGTCGAACCAGCCAAAGCACAGGTCCAAGTGACTGGAGAAAATGGGCATAGCCATTGATCTTGTCGGGGTGCGAAAAGATCTGGAGATTGCCAGCTAAGTGGCCGAAGGCGAAACCGGTCAAAATAAGACCAGAAACAGCCATCAGAAACTTTCGGCCGATGGAGGAACGGAACAGGTTGGCGAATAAGCTCATCGCGATGAAGGCAGGTAGTGGATCGAGGTCGGGATTGGCGCGGAAGTGCGCGGTCAGACGGAGAACTAACAAGCCGTCTTGTCGGTTGTAAAGGGTTGCTAATGTCAGAACCGAACCTACGCCTGCATATAAGCACAGCTACGTGGGTTCGCAGCCGATCAAATGAAACACCACCTGCCGAGTCTTGGGCAAAAAATGCCGAGAGCTCTTACCGTCAGCGCCCACGGCCTTGGTTTTAGCGAGTAATCGGCTTGAGGAGGGCAAACTTCCCGCTCGCGGCAGGGGCGATTAGCCGCTTTCGGAATGCGGCGACTCGCGCGCCGTCTCCCAGTATTTCCTCTATCGCGTGTATGAGTCCGTTAGGCGCGCTTTGTTCGGCCACGTAATCCAGATTCCATCGCGAGTCTCCGGCTTGGGAAAGGGTGTAATGCCAACAGGGAAAATCAGCGGGTATCGTCTGGTCGATCTCCGTGGGCGAAATCACTTTTCCGTCGGAACGAAAATGTAATCCTCCCTCACGTCCCAATACGCTGTAGCCGGTTGGTAATCGACGAACCACATCTCCGGTGTGGTAGCGCAAAAGCGGCATGGCCTCGCGGTCGCGAGTGGTCACATACAACTGGAAAACGTCGTTCAGCCCACGGAAAGGCTCGAGCTCGACGAAAACATTGCCGTCAATCACCCGGGAGTTGTTGCGAAAGGCGTCGCCGACGAAAATGTAGCCGGCTTCAGTCGAGCCGTAGAGATCGACTTGCTCTGCCGACGGAAAGGCTTCCGCGATGCGGCGGCTGTGAACCAGACTCGCTTTTCCGTAGGTGAGTATCGCCACGCGCAATGAAGGCACAGAGGCACGTCTGCGCAGCACCGCGCGCGCCAGCAGCGAGAGGTAGATCGGCTCACCCTCGATGATTTCGGGACGCACGGCCTGGAGTTCGGTGACGATACGATCCCACTCGCTCTCGGGAAAAACGAAGGGATCACTGGTGAGGTTCAAATATACGACCCCATCGAAGTAACGGTGAGGGAAGGGGTGGTCCTCGTAGGGGCACAAATTCGAAGAGCAACCCACCGGCGCGAGCACACATTTGCGATGCGGACGGTCCGCATAAGGTGCCAGCAAGGGATGTGCGCGGTAGGCGCGCGCGGTCTGGGCATTCCACCAGCCATCTTCCATGATGACCGTCATCGGCCCCTGCGTGGTACCCGAAGTGGCTTCGTATTCATAACGTCTTTCCTCTAAACCGCGCTCGATAACTTTGTAGTCCTCAAAGAACGCCTCGTGACCCAATGTGACTATGTCTTTCTTGGATAGCGCGGGTATTTCACGATAACACGCCCAATGAAGCGGGTCTCGGTGCAGCGGAAAACGTTTCGGATATAGCGGGCTTCGCGCGTAGATGCGGCGAATTTCTGATTCCAGGATTTCAGGAACGCGCGAGTTTTCTTCCTGACTGGGGGAAGCTAATAATTCCGGATGATTGGCGAAGAGGGGCGCGGACGAGATCACAAGGTTCACGAAGTAGGCGAGTAAACTGCTAAGTCAAACGGACGAACCAAGGGTCCGCGCACGCCACAGTGGTTCGAAAAACATCAGCGCACTCAGTACGAGACTATGGGTGATGCCGCCCGCTCGAGCCCGGGCATAGACCTCAGCGGTGGGTAGCGTTGCGATTTCAATCTCCTCATCTGGATCCCACGCTGGCGGAGCGATGCGGCGGCAGTTTTCAACTAAAACAAGATGACAGCGATTCTGAATAAACGCAGGATTGGGGTGAATGCTGGCCAATAGCCGGGCTCGATCCCCTGAATAGCCGGTTTCCTCTAGCAGCTCTCGGGTGCCCGCCAGCACGGGGTCCTCCCCGTGTTCAATGACGCCTCCGGGTATTTCCCACGAGAACGCATTTATCCCGTAGCGAAATTGATTTACCAATACGAGCTGATCATCGGCGGTGTGGGCGATGACGTTTACCCAGTCGGGTGCATCCACAATTACGAAATCTCGTCTCACCCCGCGCTTCGGGTGATGAAAGGGCACGCTCTGCAAATCCAGGATACGCGTGTGAGCGAGAAGCTTGGGCGCGCCGCGTTCCCAACGCATGGGCGGAGCATTCAACAGCGATTCATGATCGCATGCAGACTTGGGTAAATCGGAAGACATGGGCAAAAAAAAGACCTCCCGCGAATATTGCGGGAGGTCTGAAAATTAAGAAGACACTTAGGGCAGACCGATTTACTTCTTAGGCAACTTAACCTTCTGACCGACTTTAAGCGCGCTCCAGTTTACACCGGGATTGACCGATACGAGGTCGGCCAGACCCACGCCCTTGGCGCGGGCGATTTTGGCACCCGTGTCGCCCGCAACTACCACGTATTCATCTGGACCTGCTACGGCAGGACCGGACGATTTAGCGTCTGCAGCTTTGGCGGGTTTTGCTGCTTTGGTGGCAGCTTCCTGAAGCTTGGCGATTTCCCCGTTGGTTTTGCCGAGCTCGGTGGCAACGGTGTTAAAGCCTTCCTGCGTGGAATTCTTCAGGCTGGAGAGATTACGCAGCGCGGTGTCGGCATTGGCCGAGGCGGTGGCGAGGGTGGATTCAACGCCCTCGACCTTGGTGGTCAGAGCCGAGGTTTGCTCGCTAGCCGTGGCGGCCGCTTTGCTAGCCTTTGAAGCGTTGGCCAGGGCAATTGCCCCGAGAAGCAAGCCTACGAGGCCGGCAATTAGACCTGCGATAGGCAGGTAGCTGGGTGAAGATTCGCGCGAAATCGGGTCCATTTTTAAAGAGTTCGTTTTATTGCGTAGGCTATTCAGCGCTCGATTCAAGCAGAGACTCAATCATCGGCGCAAATATCTGAGTTATTCCCCATTTCATGCTTAAAAGGGTGATTGAGTGGAATCCTCCCGCTGATGGTCGGGGCGATAGGATTCGAACCTACGACCTCCTGGTCCCAAACCAGGCGCTCTACCAGACTAAGCTACACCCCGAGAACCATGCGGACGACGAACGAGACGTTTCTGAGGAGTAGAGTCAATGCTTAGCACCTGGAATTTAATAATTCATTTTCTGCACGCACCCCCCCGACAAAACGAAACCCGCCGTTTGGGGAATCGGCGGGCTCGTCGGGTGTCTCCCAGAACCAGTAGGAGAAAGGGTGTGTAAGCCGACTTATTTAGTGTTGCCGGGAAAGCTTACGGCCGTCGCCGGCGTCGCGGGAGTCACGGCAACAGGAATCGGGGCTACCGGGAGCAAATCCTTAAGCTGGGTAGCGCGTTGTGACCAAAGACCGGAGGTGTCCACCGAGGCGGCCAAGGCGGCCCAGCGCGTGGCGTCTTCGCTACGGCCAGCGTCACGGTCTAAAACAGCCAGATGGTAAGCTGCCTCAGCCCGACATGCTTTCGCTAAAGCGACGTCATTCGCCAGTGTTTCCAAGGCAGACCGCGCCGCAGGGTCTTGCGTCTGCAACAAGGAGAGGGCGGAGCCGAGTCGTGCACGATGCACGAGTGGCGTTTCCTTCAATAAGGCGACGGCGGCGCCATAAGTCGCAGCTGCAGTGCGGAAATCACCCGTTTTATAGGCTTCATCGGCAATGCGCAGTCGGGCCACACCGGATAAAGCTGCGGCAGGATTCGCCGAGGCAAACGTTTCAAGATCTTTTGCGTTGGTCGCACCGGCATAGGCGGCCTGTACCTGACGTTCTCGGTAAGCGGCATACTGTTCAAACCCCCAGCGACCAGCTAGGCCAAGTACCACGACAACCCCAACCACAGAGAGAGCCCGACTGTTTTTCTCCAAGAAGAGCTGAACACGGTCTTCCAAGCTTGGGGCCAGATAGCTTTCATCGATGGTAACGAGATTGCGGTCGTCACCAGATGCAGAGGGAGTGGGAGTGGAGGAGGGAGCGACCATGCTTTAAGAAATCGGGGGGTTAAACAAAACACCCGTTCATGCCTCAGTAAAGCCGCGAATTTATTTAAGTTAAATATCTGATAAAAAATGACTTATGTATTAATCAAAAACAACCGTCCGCTTGCTGTAAACCAGCACTCGGTTTTCTAGGTGGACTCGCACCGCTTGGGCTAAAACCAATCGCTCCAAATCTCGCCCCATGCGCACGAGGTCCGGGACATCATGTCGATGAGTTACGCGGGCCACATCTTGTTGAATGATCGGTCCGTCATCCAGCACGGCGGTTGCGTAGTGAGCAGTTGCGCCGATGAGTTTTACCCCGCGTTCGTACGCCTGATGGTAAGGTTTCCCTCCGGCAAACGCGGGCAAAAAGGAATGGTGGATGTTGATCACGGGTGGCGCGGCGCGAAGGAACTCCGCCGACAGCACCTGCATGTAACGCGCCATGATTACCAGATCCACCGCGAGCTCGTGCAGCAGGCTGAGTTGACGTGCCTCGGCCTCCGCCTTGGTCGCGGCGGTGACGGGAAGATGGTAAAAGGGTACTCCATAGCCGCGTGCTGCATCGGCGAGATCGGGGTGATTCGATACCACGACTACGAAATCCGCCGCGTAGTCTCCGGTCTTCCAACGGAGAAGCAGATCGTGGAAACAGTGGTCGAATTTGGATACAAACAGAGCAACCCGGGCTCGACGTGTGCGATCCGCCACTTGCGCAGCCATGCCGAGTGAGCGGCCAAACGCCTCAAACTCGCGCGCCATGGCGGGCGAATCAGCACCTTTCGGTGGCACCCATTCGACGCGTTGAAAAAAGACGCCGGCTTCCATGTCACGATGCTGATCGGCATGCAAAATATTGCCTCCGTGTTCAAAAATCCAACCGGACACGCGCGCGACCAGACCCGGCTGATCAGGCCCATGGAGCAATGCGACGAGAGTGGCGGGAAGACAGGCAGACATTGATATCCAGAAAAACGGGGTCTCAGAGTTTGTAAACGAACCAGTGCTTCATTCCTGAAAAAACACCCCCGTCGACCAGGATTCCGGATTTTTCGAGCAGTGCCCGACAGGCGAATACAGCTGACCTGTAACGCCCTTAAAACGCACGAGGCCAACGCGGGTATTTGCCCTGCACCTTGAGCGAGTGCTTCCCACGAGAAAAAAGCCCGGCCGCCATTAGCGGTCGGGCTGTGGGTTGCGTCCGATCAACCAACGATATTGACGTTCCCCTTGTAGCCTTGGATGGGCTTCACTCCGATGGCTTCAGACTTGAGCGCTTTAATGCCTTGGAGCGCGGCGCGTGCACCGGTCAGGGTGGTCATGATGCACACGCTATGGGCGTAGGCGGCAGCACGAATCTTGTTTTCATCCTGGCGCGGAATCATGCCCGCCGGAGTATTGATGATGAGCTGAATCTGGCCGTTTTTGATCATGTCCACCGTGTTTGGACGACCTTCGTCGATCTTGGCGACGTAACGAACTGGCACCCCATTTTCGGTCAAAACCTTTGCCGTGCCGCCGGTGGAGTAGATGGTAAAACCAAGGGAGACGAGCTGTCTGGCAGTATCCACGACCCTAGGCTTGTCGGCGTCTTTGACCGAGAGGAAAACGTTACCACTGGTCGGTAAGCCGGGTTTCGCCGCAGCCTGGGCCTTGGCGAAGGCGACCCCGAGGTCGGCATCGAGACCCATGACTTCGCCGGTCGAGCGCATCTCGGGTGAGAGCACGATGGTGGCCCCTGGGAAACGGGCAAACGGGAACACAGCCTCCTTAACGCACCAGTGCTTGGGCGTTTGTTCCTTAGTAAAACCAAGATCCTTGAGCTTTGCGCCGGTCATCACCTTGGCGGCAAGTTTGGCGAGCGGCACGCCAATGGCTTTGGCCACGAAGGGCACAGTGCGGGAAGCGCGAGGGTTGACTTCGAGCACGAAGAGCTGGCCGTCTTTGATCGCATATTGCACGTTCATCAGGCCGACGACTTTGAGTGCTTTGGCGAGGTCGTGGGTGGCACGGCGGACTTCGTCGAGCATGGCCTTGGCCAAGGTGTGCGGAGGCATGACCATGGCGGCGTCGCCGGAATGCACGCCGGCAAATTCGATGTGTTCGAGCATACCACCGATCACCGTAGTCTCGCCGTCGCTAATGCAGTCCACATCGAGCTCTATCGCGTCTTCGAGGAATTTATCAATGAGCACGGGCTTGTCCGGCATCACGTCGAAGGCTTGGCGCACAACCGCCTTAAATTCTTCCTCGCTGTAAACGATGAACATGCCGCGACCACCGAGCACGAAGCTGGGTCGGAGCAAAACCGGGAAGCCAAGCGCATGAGCAGCGGCTAGCGCGTCAGGCTCGTTCATCGCGGTGCGGTGAGCGGGCGACTTGAGCTGGGTCTGTTCCAAAATAGCGGAAAACAGCTTACGATCCTCGGCCGCCTCGATGGACTCTGGACTGGTGCCGATGACGTTGACGCCGGCATTCTTGAGCGCGGTGGCGAGGTTGAGCGGAGTCTGCCCGCCAAACTGCACGATCACGCCGGAGCACTGCTCTTGTTCGTAAATCTCCAGCACGTCCTCAAGGGTGAGCGGCTCGAAGTAAAGTCGGTCAGAGGTGTCGTAATCGGTGGAGACCGTCTCGGGGTTGCTATTGACCATCACGGTCTCGAAACCGGTCTCACGCAGTGCAAACGATGCATGTACGCAGCAATAGTCGAATTCGATGCCCTGCCCGATGCGGTTGGGGCCGCCGCCGAGAATCATGATTTTCTTTTTACCCTTGGGCGGCATGACCTCGTTTTCGTCGCCGTAGGACGAGTAGTAGTAGGGCGTGAAAGCCTCGAACTCAGCCGCGCAGGTATCCACGAGGCGATAAGTAGTGCCGACGCCGCGCTCTTTGCGGGCGGCGCGCACCGCGAAGAGTTCGCTCTTCAGGATTTCGGCGAGCTGAGCATCCGAAAAGCCAGCCTGCTTGGCTTGGCGCAAGAGCGGCAGCGGAACGGCATTGAGGTTGTAGCGCTTGAGCTCGACTTCAATTTCGGTGATTTCTTTGAGCTGGGTCAGGAACCACGGATCGATTTTTGAAAGGTTGAAAATCTGCTCTACGGTGTATCCGGCGAGGAAGGCATAGCGGAGGTAAAAGACGCGTTCGTTGTTGGGCGTGGCCAGTTTGCTACGAATGGTTTTGTCATCAGGCAGTTCGTCTCCGCCTAGCTTGCCGCCGCCGAAGCCGCGCGCTCCGACTTCGAGGGAGCGCAGAGCCTTTTGAAAAGACTCCTTGAAAGTGCGCCCGATGGCCATGGCTTCGCCGACCGATTTCATGGCGGAGGTGAGTGTGGTGTCGGCGCCAGGGAATTTCTCGAACGTGAACCTCGGGATCTTCGTTACCACGTAGTCGATGGTGGGTTCGAAGCTGGCCGGGGTGAGGCGGGTGATGTCGTTGCGCAGTTCGTCGAGGGTGTAGCCGACCGCGAGTTTGGCGGCGATTTTGGCGATGGGGAAGCCGGTGGCCTTGGAGGCGAGCGCGGAGGAGCGCGATACGCGGGGGTTCATCTCGATCACGACCTGGCGGCCGGTCTTCGGATCGATGGAAAACTGGATGTTTGAGCCGCCGGTCTCGACACCGATTTCTCGTATAACGGCGAAAGAGGCGTCGCGCATAACCTGATACTCTTTGTCGGTCAGGGTCATGGCGGGAGCGACGGTGATAGAGTCGCCAGTGTGTACGCCCATGGGGTCGAAATTCTCGATCGAGCAGATGACCACGCACTGGTCCTTGTGGTCGCGCA
The DNA here is from genome assembly GCA_947471035.1 of Verrucomicrobiota bacterium. Taxonomy (GTDB): domain Bacteria; phylum Verrucomicrobiota; class Verrucomicrobiia; order Opitutales; family Opitutaceae; genus IMCC26134_A. The sequence continues at coordinate 684 of CANIWJ010000008.1, read as the reverse complement.
TGACCTCCATCTCGTATTCCTTCCAGCCTAGGAGGCACTCTTCCACGAGCACTTCGTGGACGGGCGAGAGGTCAAGGCCGTTGGCCACGATGCGTTCAAATTCTTCCCGGTTGTAGGCGATACCGCCGCCGGAGCCGCCCAAGGTGAATGAGGGACGGATAATTAGGGGGAAATCGCCAATGATTTCAGCGGCGGCACGGGCTTCGTCCATGCTTTTGACTGTGCGCGAGCGAGCGACGTCGAGCCCGATTTTGATCATACACTGCTTAAATAGTTCGCGATCTTCGCCTTTGTTAATGGCGTCGGGCTTGGCTCCGATCATTTCGACCCCGTATTTCGCTAGGATGCCCTTTTCGTGCAGCTGCATCGAGAGGTTGAGCGCGGTCTGTCCACCAAGCGTAGGCAGGAGGGCGGAGGGGCGTTCGGCCGCGATGATCTTTTCCAAAAACTCTACGGTAAGAGGCTCGATGTAGGTCGCGTCGGCGAATTCCGGATCGGTCATGATCGTGGCCGGATTGGAATTCACCAGAATGATGCGATAGCCCTCCTCGCGGAGGGCCTTGCAGGCTTGGGTGCCGGAGTAATCAAACTCGCAGGCCTGGCCGATCACAATGGGACCGGCGCCGATGATAAGGATGGACTGGAGATCGGTGCGCTTGGGCATGGACGTAGAGGTGGCGGAAG
>CANIWJ010000007.1 GCA_947471035.1 Verrucomicrobiota bacterium | reverse complement strand
CATCGAGACCACCCTCGACGTCGTCGAAGGCATGCAGTTCGACAAGGGATACCTCTCCGCCTATTTCTCCACCAACCAGGAGAGCCAGGAAGCCATCCTTGAGGACGCCTACATCCTCATCCACGAGAAAAAGATCTCCAATCTCCAGGAGTTCCTCCCTATCCTCCAGGCCGCCGCCAAGACCGGCAAGCCCCTCCTCATCATCGCCGAAGAAGTCGAGGGCGAGGCCCTCGCCGCGCTCGTTGTTAACAAGATCCGCGGCACCCTCAACGTGTGCGCCGTCAAGGCCCCCGGCTTCGGCGACCGCCGCAAGGCCATCCTCGAAGATCTCGCCGTCCTCACCGGCGGCCGCCTGCTCTCCGAAGACCTCGGCATCAAGCTCGAGAACGTCACCGTGGCCGACCTCGGCCGCGCCAAGCGCATCGTGGTGGACAAGGAAAACACCACCATCATCGAAGGCGCCGGCAAGGGCTCCGACATCCAGGGCCGCGTGAAGCTCATCCGCCGCCAGATCGAAGAAACCACCAGCGACTACGACAAGGAGAAGCTCCAGGAGCGTCTCGCCAAGCTCGCCGGCGGCGTCGCCGTCATCAACGTCGGTGCCACCACCGAGTCCGAGATGAAGGAAAAGAAGCAGCGCGTGGAAGACGCCCTGCACGCCACCCGCGCCGCCGTGGCCGAGGGCATCGTTTCCGGTGGTGGTGTCGCCCTCCTGCGCACCGCCAAGGCCGTTGACGCCGCCATCGCCGCCCTCGAAGGCGACGAGAAGCTCGGTGCCCAGATCATCCGTCGCGCCGTCGAAGCCCCGCTCAAGCAGCTGTGCTTCAATGCCGGCGTCGAAGGTGCGGTCGTCGTTCAAGCCGTCCTCGCCTCCAAGGGCGCCAACGGTTACAACGTAGCTACCGGTGCTTATGAAGACCTCGTCAAGGCTGGCGTCGTCGATCCTACCAAGGTGACTCGCACCGCCCTCCAGAACGCCGCGTCCATCGCCGGTCTTCTCCTCACCACCGAGTGCATCATCACCGATGCCCCCGAGAAGGATAAGCCCGCCGCTCCTGCCGGCGGCCACGGCGGCGGCATGGGTGGCATGGACTACTAAGTCCGCGCTTTCCCGCGTTTCTAAACGCTTCGCCATAATCAAAACCGGCGCCCTTCACAGGGCGCCGGTTTTTTGCTTTTGGAGTTTTAGGGGCGGTTTTTGTTATAGATCGTCTCAGCGTTTGGTTGCCGTGGTAATTTGGCCCGAAGCCCCCGTGTTTTGGTCAGAAACTGCACAGGTTTCGCCTAGTTTTCTGGGAAGGGTATGATGATTCGTAATAACTTGGGGTCCACTACAGGTCGTGCTTTGATCTGGTTATGACAACAATATGTTGTGGTCCTTGCTGTCGCCGCCTGGCGGCAGTCGTACCGATTTCCTCTCTTTCGTTTCACTCTTATGGCCACGCCGTTCACTTCCCCCGCTCCCACCGAAATTCTCCTGCCCGGCTTGTTCGGGCGGCCCAAAAACGAGGGCCTACTCAACCGCGCCATTCCGCAGGATGCGCGCATGGTCGTAAAACGCGACGGCACCCGCGCCCGCTTCGATCTCAACAAGATCACCCGCGCCGTCGCCCTCGCCTTCTACGAGGTCGCCACCAAAGGCGCGGATAATCCCTATCGCGACGACATCCTGGCCTGCTTCGGCCTCGACAGCGACACCTTCATCGAGGTCACCAAGATCGCCGAGGGCGCTTCGCTCATGCTCGAGCTGTTCTACCGCGACGGCAAACATCCCTCCATCGACCAGGTGCAGGACGGTGTCGAAAAAGCCATCGCCGCCGCCGGCCGTTGGGATGTGGCCCGCGCCTACATTCTCTACCGCGCCCGTCACGCCGAACGCCGCCTCGCCCGTTACGACGACAACGGCCTGGCCGACTACTCGCCATGGCCAAATACGCCCGCTACCGCCCCGAGCTCGGCCGTCGCGAGGTCTTCCACGAGGGCGTCGAGCGCGTGCGCGACATGCACTTCAGCTTTTTCGCCGATAAACTCGACCGCGCTCTCCCCACCGATTTACCCGCCGCCGTAGCCGAATTAGCCGGTGACAACGCCGCCCTGCTCGCCTCCGCCTTAGGCGGGCGCGACCTGCGCAAGATCATCACCGAAGCCTTTCGCCAGGTGGCGGTCAAAAACGTGTTGCCCAGCATGCGCTCCATGCAGTTCGGCGGCAAAGCCATCCTCACCAACCACAGCCGCATGTTTAATTGCAGCTACTCCAACGTCGATCGGGTGGAGTTTTTCCGCGAGTATTTCTACCTCCTGCTCAGCGGCTGCGGCGTCGGTTTCTCGGTCCAAAAACACCATATCGCCATGCTCCCGCCCCTGCCTTCCCGCGGCGCGGAAAACGACCTGCCGGTCTGGCATTACCGCATCGTCGATACCATCGAAGGCTGGGCCGATTCGCTGCACGCGCTCTTTCTCTCCCATTACGAGGGCAAAAAAATTGAGTTCGATTACTCGGTCATCCGCCATCGCGGCGCTCCGCTGCGCACCTCCGGCGGCAAGGCTCCCGGCCACCTCCCGCTCAAAAAGGCCCTGCACAAGGTCGAGCACATCCTAGAACACGCCGCCGGTCGCTCCCTGCGTCCGATCGAGGTCTATGACATCAATATGTTTATCGCCAAGGCCGTGCTCGCCGGCGGTATCCGCCGCTCGGCTACCATCTGCCTGTTCTCGCCCGACGACGAGGAGATGATCAATGCCAAGACCGGCAACTGGTTCGAGAAAAACGCCCAGCGCGCCGCCTCCAACAACTCCGCCGTGGTGCCCCGCAGCGACAACTACGCCGAGCAGTTTAAAAAACTCTTCAAAGCCCAGAAGGAATTCGGCGAACCCGGTTTCTACTTCTGCGACAACCCCGAGGCCGGCTGCAACCCCTGCGCCGAGATCGCCCTCCTGCCCGTGGTGGACTGGGAACTCAGCTCCGACGAGGTCGAAAAACTCTACGCTAACGGCTACCGCGGCGACCTGCCCGGCACCACCCGTCTCTCCGGTTTCCAGCACTGCAATCTGACCACCATCAACGGTCGCGCCGTGCAGACCACCGAGGACTTTTACCGCGCCTGCATCACCGCCACCGCCATCGGCACCCTCCAGGCCGCCTACACCGATATGCCCTACCTCGGGCCGATCACCAAACTCATCAACGAGCACGACGCCCTGCTCGGTGTCTCGATCTGCGGGTTCATGGACAACCCCGAAATCCTCTTCGACCAGGCCGTGCTCACTCGGGGTGCCTTGCTCTGCCGCGCCGCCAACCGCTGGGTGGCCGACCTCATCGACATCCGCCCGGCCGCCAAACTCTCCACTTGCAAGCCCGAGGGCACCGCGTCGCTCCTGCTCAACGCCGCCTCCGGCATTCACCCGCACCACGCTCGCCGCTACTTCCGCCGCGTGCAGGCCAACCGCAAGGAGCCCATCTACGCGTTCTTTAAAACCGTGAACGCCCACATGACCGAGGTGTCGGTTTACAACCCCGATACCGACGACGTGATCAGCTTCCCGGTCGAGGCCCCCGAACACGCCATCCTGCGCAAAGACATTAACGCGATTCAGTTCCTGGAGCTGGTAAAACTCGTGCAGCAGTCGTGGGTCATCCCCGGCGGCGACCCCCAATCGCGTTCGCCAAACTTGCATCACAACGTCTCCAACACCTGCACCGTGCGCCCCGAGGAGTGGGACGAGGTCTCCGAGTTTATCTGGGCCAACCGCCGCTTTTTCACCGGTATTTCCCTGCTCCAGGACGCGGGTGACAAGGCCTACCTCCAAGCTCCGCGCGAAGAGGTTTCGACCGAAGGCGACGTCGCCAAGTGGAACACCTTAAAACCGCGCAAAGTGGACTACACCCACATGCGCGAGCACAGCGACGAGACCAACCTCAAGGAACAAGTCGCCTGCGCCGGCGGCGCGTGCGAACTCGTGCGTTAGAGCGTCGTAAAGGGCGCCGGAGCTTAGGGTGCGTGTGGGAAATAAACTCGTCGTGCGCCAGAGGAGAAACTCGCTCGGCCAAGGCGACCAAGGCGGAGGTGGACCAGCGGTCCATGCCGCCGAGGGCAACGCTGGCCCAGCGGGTTTCTCCTCTGGTTTGCGCGCAGGATGAGTTTATTTACCAGACACACCCAAGGTGGCGGTAGTGTTTTCTGAGGCAGCTCGTGTGTCGTCATCGCGACGAAAACGGAGCCATTTTTCGAATTCCACCGCACCATAGGCCACTGCTGCGACTCCGACCACCCGTAGCCACGCCCCGAGCGAGATCGGGGCGCTATGGAAGAGCCGGTTCATTAACGGCAGGTAAGTGAAGAGCATTTGCGCGCCCAACATCCCAAGCGAACCGGCGATAACCCAGCGGTTGGTAAATAAACCGAGGGCGAAGGCGGTGCGTTTCAGCGAGCGGCAATTGAAGAGATATAATATCTGGATCAAGACGATGACATTGACCGCCACCGTGCGGGCCACGGCCTCTCCGGTTTGCGCCACCCTTAGTTCCCACAGAAACAAACCGAGCCCGCCGCCCACCATGATGAAGGAAACGAGTGCGGCACGCCGCACGAGTGTCTTCGGTAGCAAGGGCTGTTTCGGTGGGCGTGGTGGGCGGCTCATCACGTCGCCCTCCTTGGGCTCGAACGCCAGCGAGAGGCCGAGGAGCGTGTCGGTGAGATTGATCCAGAGCAGTTGAAGCGGGAGCAGGGGCAGGGGTAACCCGAGCACGATGGCGCTCAAAAGCATGAGCGACTCGCCTAGATTCGTCGGTATTATCCAGACGATGAACTTGGTGAGGTTGTCGAACACGCCCCGGCCTTCCTCCACGGCGGCCTCGATGCTGGCGAAGTTATCGTCGGTAAGGATCATCGCGGCCGCGCCTTTCGCCACGTCCGTGCCGCTGATGCCCATGGCGATGCCGATGTCGGCCTGCTTGAGCGCGGGGGCGTCGTTTACGCCGTCGCCGGTCATCGCCACCACGTGCCCGCGTGACTGAAGCGCTTTCACCAACCGAAGTTTTTGCTCGGGCGCGACCCGGGCGAATACCGTGGTTTGTTCGGCCACCTCGGGCAGATCGCCGTCGGAAATTTTCTCCAAATCATCGCCAGCGAGCGCGACGAGCGGCGCATGCTCGTCCTGGCCCTTGAGCCCAATTTGATCGGCGATGGCGCGGGCAGTTACGAGGTGGTCGCCCGTGATCATTTTTACCGCGATGCCCGCGCGAGCGAATTGTCCGATGGCGGCTATGGCCGCATCCCGCGGCGGATCGATCATGCCTTGCAGTCCGAGAAAGGTGAGGTCCGCGGCGACATGGGCGTGCTCGAGCTTTGCGTGCTGCTTGTCCACCGACCGGCGTGCGATGGCCAGCACGCGAAGGCCGCGCGCGGCCATCGTCTCGGCGGCGCGCTGCACGGCTTCTTTGTCGAGCGCGCCTACGGCGTTGGCGTCGCCACGCGCGTCGGTGCAGCGATCAAGCAGCACTTCGAGCGCTCCGACCAAGTAGATGACGCGGCCCCCGCCCGCATCGTGCAGCGTGGCGCGGAACCTGTGTTCGGATTCGAAGGGAATCATGTCTACGCGCGGCGACTCGCGATGGACGTCGTCGTGTTTTAGTCCGCTCTTATCGGCGGCGATTATTAGCGCGGCCTCAGTGGGATCGCCCTGCACCTTGGGCCGTCCGTCCTCGCTTACGATTTTGGAATCGTTGCAGAGCAAGCCGGCGCGCAAGCACTCGGCGAGCGCGGGATGTTCGGCTAACTTCACTCCTGCGCCCTCGAGTTTTATTTCGCCGCCAGGCTCGTAGCCCGCGCCGGTGACTTCGTAGAGTTTTCCGTCCGAGAGAATTTCCCGCACGGTCATCTGGTTTTCGGTGAGTGTGCCGGTCTTGTCCGAGCAGATCACCGTGGTGCTTCCGAGCGTTTCGACGGCGGGTAACTTACGAATGATGGCCTGGCGTTTCGCCATGCGCGAGACGCCGATGGCGAGCACGATGGTGACGGCGGCGGGCAGGCCTTCAGGAATCGCGCCGACCGCGAGCGACACGGCGGCCATAAACATGTCGGCCGGCTTTTCGCCGCGCACGACACCCATTGCGAAGGTGGCCGCCGCCAGCCCAAGAATGATCCAGAGCACGAGCTTGCTGAACTGCGCGATCTGTTTCGTCAGGGGTGTATCTAACTCCGCCGCACCTGCGATCATCCCGGCGATGCGGCCGGTCTCGGTCTGGTCTCCGATGGCGCACACGACACCCTCCGCCTGACCGCTCGTCACAAAAGTCCCGGCGAACGCGAGGTTCTTGCGCTCGGCCAGCATGGTCTCCGGCGGCAGTGGGTCGGGCTGCTTGGTCACCGGCAGGGATTCGCCGGTGAGCGCCGACTCATCCACCTGTAGATTATTGGCGTGGATAAGCCGCAGGTCGGCGGGCACGAGGTCGCCGGATTGTAGCAATACGATGTCTCCGGAGACGAGCGACTCGGAGGGCACGCGTAGCTTTTGGTTGTCACGGCGCACGGTCGCCTCGGTGACGACCATTTTGGCGAGCGCTTCAATCGCCGTCTCGGCCTTGGATTCCTGAAGAAAGCCGACGACCGCATTAAAGAGCACGATAACAAAGATCACCGCCGCATCCGCCCATTCGCCGAGCGCGGCCGTTACCGCGACGGCGACGAGCAAAATATAAACCAGGGGCTGGTTGAATTGCTGGAGAAACTTGCGCCACAGCGGCGTGCCGCGCCGCGCGGCGACGCGGTTCGGTCCGGATTCCTTCTGACGCTTGGCCACTTCATCCGCCGAAAGGCCGGTGGATAAAGTAACGTTGAGTGTCCGTGCGACCTCATCGGCTGGCAGGTTATGCCACACTTTATCGGTGGCACTGATCTTTCCTGCCTCACCCGCTGGTGGTGCCTTATCGGCGAGCGGCTTCTTACCTTCGGCCTCCAGCCAATTCTGCACGTCATGACCTTCCGGACGCCCTTCCTTTTCGTAGATGGCGTAGGCCCGCTTCGCGACGTCATCCTTAGACGGCTTGGCTTTATCGGAGTTTTTTGGGGGAAACATAGTTGAGTTGGGGCAGCATTGACTGAAGCCGCGGGCTCGCAGCCGTGGCGACGGTCAGGAATACGCTTTCGCGATGTATTCCTTAAGCATCCGCTGGGTGTTAAACTGCGACGCGTTGTGCGCTATGGCCTGACGCATGACCTCAATGAATCCTGGGCGATTGCCGTAATAAAGCGGGACAACAACGTGCTCCAGTTGGTGGTAGAGCGAGGCCGCATCCAGAGGGGTTTGATTCTCGGAGGTGAGTTCCTTCCCGCCAGCCGCGCCATCAACCGCCCAACCCGTGACACCTTCGACGCAACCTTCAAGCCACCAGCCGTCAAGAATGCTGAGGCTGGGCACGCCGTTCAGGGCGGCTTTCATGCCACTCGTGCCGCTCGCTTCCAAGGGAGGCAGCGGAGTGTTGAGCCATACGTCCACGCCGGAGGTGAGGAGGCGGCCCATCTCCCAGTCGTAATTCTCCAAATACACGAGACGCACCTCCGGCCCGAGTGTGTTGCGAGTCTGCGCGATGTGCTGTATGATGCGCTTGCCCTGTTCGTCGCCGGGATGCGCCTTACCGCCATAGACGATTTGCAGACGACCGACGCGGGCGGCGATTTCCCTCAATCGCGTAATATCGTTGAGCAGCAGGTCGGCGCGCTTGTAGGCCGTGAATCGGCGGGCGAAACCGATGGTGAGGGTCGCGAGGTCCAAGTTCGCGTTGGTCCGGCGATTGATCTCTCCGATCGCGAGGGACTTCGCTAACTGGTGCGCATGCCACACCGCCTCCTTTGGTGCGTTAGCCATCGCGCGCAGGAGGGTATTGTCCTCTCTCCAGCCGGGTACGTGGCGGTCGAATAGTTCAGCGAACGAGGGCGAGGCCCAAGTGGTCAGATGCACCCCGTTCGTGATGTGATCGATTTGGTAAGAATGCCTCGCGTCGCGCGGCGTGAGCATCCGGCGGGCGACCTCGCCATGCTTTTTGGCCACGCCGTTGACGTAGTGGCTGAGATTCAGCGCGAGGTAGGTCATGTTCAACTGGTCGTCGCAACAGAACACATCGCGCATCGTGAACACATCCGAGCGTCCCAGCACGCGGGCCACATGGTCTAATGGGAATTTATCGTGCCCGGCCGGGATGGGCGTGTGGGTGGTGAATACGCACTGCGCGCGCACGGCCTGCACATCCTCTTCATTAAACGAAGTTCGCTGGAACCAGCGCGCGCTTTCGTCCAACAGCTCCAGTCCCAGCAAGGCCGCGTGGCCCTCGTTCATGTGGAACCTGCTCACGTCGTGATAGCCGAGGGCGCGGAGCATGCGCACTCCGCCTATGCCCAGAATGATTTCCTGACAAAGCCGATAGTGGAAATTACCGCCGTAGAGCTGATGGGTAAGTGTTCGATCCCACGCCGAGTTTTCCGGTAGATCGGTGTCTAAAAGAAAAACCGGCACGCCATGTTCGCCGATGCTGTTGACCGTGTAGCGCCACGCGCGCACCTGAACCGTACGGCCTTCTATGGTCACTTGTACGCGTGTTGGTAAGGCCTCGCAAAACTTTGGGACGTCCCACTCGGTCGCTTCCTCCGTCTGCCAGCCACTAGGGTCTAAGCTCTGCCGAAAGTAGCCTTTGCTATGCAACAAGGTCACCGCGAGCATCGGCAGTTTGAGGTCGGCAGCGGAGCGCAGCGTATCGCCCGCGAGCACGCCCAAGCCGCCGCTGTAGGTTGGCATACTGGGATCTAGGGCGATCTCCATCGAGAAGTAGGCGATGCATCCGTGATTCATATTATATCAGCCGCTCGACGAAATTGGGTTTTGGAAAAACGGCCTGCTGGGTCCGTTCGCGGCGAGAGTAGCCGAAAGACTGGAAATCCCAATGGGGTTAAACCCTAGGGGGAACCATGGTCGCTGAAATCCGGCTAAGTTTGAAAGCGAACGGGAATCAGCCGTCAGTGAGCTTGGAGAAAGCCCTACTTGGATTTTTCCTGGATGTGTTTGGTAACAACGGCTCTTTCTTTACCGATCGACTTCTCCGATTGCTCCATGAGCGCACTTAACTCTTTGGTTTTTTCGGGCAGCTTCGCGAACAACTTCAAATCGTGGTCGAACTTCTTCGCCGGGCTAGGAATGGGGGTGGCTTTCATCGTGTTTTTATAAAGAGGTGAAGATACTGCAGAGGGCCGTGTTTTAGCGATGGGGCGAAACCCTAGCGCGGCGATGAGATCAACTTGAAGGACCACGTAGCCTGCGCTGGCGGCGCCTGCGACTTGGTGCGGTAGATTACGAGGTCCGGGCCCGGGGATTGGAAATCGCCGGGCTGATTCCAAACGCGCAAGTCCGGTTTGCGACTGAGCGGGAAAGTTATCTTGGTCCGCGAATGACCATTCAGGAAAAAGAAAATGTGGCTTTGATTGCAGTGGCCGCAGCGTTTTGCGACGGCCGAAAATCCGAGGAGGAACGCGACCGCATCCGCGAGTTGCTGGGCAACCTTGAACTACCCAATGCGGCCAGCCTGGTGCCGCGCGTGCTTCTCAACAAAGCGCCGCTTGAAACCACCACGGCAGCCTTGGTCAGCCCGGAGTCGCGCGCCTTGGCCTACGAAATGGCCGTCTGCATTGTGGAGGCTGACGGCCATCGCAACGCAGAGGAAACGCGCTTTCTCACGCGTTTGGGCGACTTGCTCGCGCTGCCTTCGGCCGAGTCGCGCCAAACCCTGGAAGCGGCCGATGCTGTCGCCGCGGCCGGGGCCTTACCCGCCATCGCGTCCGCAGTTTCCGCCCCACCTGCCGCCGCACTCGCGCCCGTGCGCGACTTGGAACCCACGATTCGTAAAACCGCGATACTCGCCGGCGCGTTGGAGTTGCTGCCGCAATCGGTGGCGACACTCGCCGTGCTGCCGCTTCAGACCCACCTCGTTTATCGAGTGGGCAAAGCACACGGCTACACCCTGGATGCGGGCCACGTGAAGGAGTTTTTGGGCGTGCTCGGGCTGGGCCTCGCCTCGCAGGCCTTTGAAGGCATGGCGCGGAAATTTCTCGGTGGGCTGGTGAAGCGCGCGGGCGGCGGCCTGGCTGGCTCCTTGACTTCGGCCGCGACCGGCCCGGTCATCACCTTTGCTACGACCTATGCGCTCGGCCAGCTGGCCCAGCGCTATTACGGCGGCGGGCGCACCCTCTCGGCCTTGCAGTTAAAAGAGACCTTCCAGCAACTGGTTGGCTCGGCGAAGGCCCAGGGCGAACGCTTTCTGCCTGAGATGCGAACGCGCGCGGGTAGCCTAAATCTTGCGGAATTGCCTAGCTTGATTCGGGGCGTTTAGTGCACGCCCATTATGCAACTTTTCTGTCAACGGATCATTGAGGCGAAAGGGTTTCAGCGCGCGGTCTTGGGACTTATCCTCTTTGCGGCGGTGTTGGTCGGCGTGGAGACGAGCGCGACGCTGATGGAGCGTGCCGGAGGGCTCCTGCACGCCATCGACCGGGTGGTGCTGGCGCTCTTCGTGGGCGAGCTGGTGCTGCGGATCGGCGCGTGCGGGGCGCGGCCCTGGCGCTTCTTTCGTGATGGGTGGAATATTTTCGATTTTTTGGTCGTGGCGGTGTGCCTGCTGCCGGTGCATGCGGAGTTTGTCGCGGTGCTGCGCTTGGCGCGGGTCTTGCGCGTATTGCGACTGATCACGGCGGTGCCGCGTTTGCAGATTCTGGTCGGGGCGTTGCTCAAAAGCATCCCCTCAATGACTTATGTGGCGCTGTTGCTGAGTGTGTTGTTCTACGTTTACGCGGTGCTGGGCGTATCGCTCTTCGGGCGCACGGACGCGGAGCATTTCGGCACTTTGGGCGCGGCGGCGCTCACGCTTTTCCAGGTGGTTACGCTGGAGGGGTGGGCGGATATTATGCGCACCCAGATCGCGGGCCCGGCGGGTGCGGCGGCGTCGATTACCTATTTCGTTTCGTTCATTCTGCTGGGCACCATGATCACGCTCAATTTGTTGATCGGCGTGATCGTCAACGGCATGGACGAAGCTCGGCAGGAAATGGATAACGATGCCCGGGAGCGTCACCTTTCAGCCACCGGTGAGACGACCCTGAACGACGACATCGCGACCCTGCGGCGGCAGGCCACGGCGCTGGATGAGGCCCTCGCGGCCTTGCAGCGCAGGTTAAAATAGAGCGCAGTCGGCATACGTGCCTCCCGTGGAGGGCCGATTCCCATTTCGGATTTCGGGTTTAGGACTGCATGCGTCCACCGCCGAAACACACTTTATCAGCGATGGCTATCACGCAGAGGGATTTTTAGGATAGTCCTTAATGACGCTTTCTCCATCGGAACAATTCAGCGGCCTCGCCGATCATCTGGCCGCGCGCCGCCCGGCGCTTTTGCTCGCGTGGCGCAGGGCGGCGGGGGCCGATGTCGAGCAAACTACTGCGCGTTCTCTGTCCGTCGGGCAATTGCTCGATCACATCCCGGAGATTCTTGATGCCTTCGAGTTACGGCTACGTTCTCGCCGCGATGGCGAGGACGCGCGCGCCGCCGATGCCAGCAAAAAGCTCGAGGGCGTTAAGCATGGCCTGCATCGCTGGCAGCAAGGCTACCGCTTGAAGGAGCTTATCAGTGAGTGCGGACTGCTTCAGGCCTGTCTATTCGAGGAGTTGTTTCTGATCGCCCAAGCCCACCCCGAGTATGAAAGCTCGGTTTTACTCGAAGCGAACCGGCAGGTTTTGGCTTTGATCAACGATACGATTTGCGAGAGCGCTGCCCAATACGAACGCATGCAGCAAGCGGAAGCCGCCGGGCACGTGGGCGACTTGAGGGTCGCCTTGGCCGGTGTTCGCGAAATCGAGCGCAGTCGCTCCAAGCTCTACCACCAAGCGGTGCATGACCTGCGCAACGATGTTGCGGGCGTGCATTTTTCCGCACTGCTGATCGGCCAGCCCGATGTGGCCGAGACCAACCGGGCGGAGTTCGCCAACCTGCTGCACAAGGGGGTAAGCGGGCTTACCTGCATGTTGGAGGAGCTGATGGATCTGGCCCGGCTGGAGGCCGGACAAGACCAGCGCCGGATCAACCAACTCGATGCCGCGAAGATAATTCGAGCGCGCTGCGATGTTTACCAAGCGCAAGCACGTGAACGCGGGCTATTCTTGACCGTCGAGGGAGCAGACGAGCTATGGATCGAAGGTGACGCCGACAAGATCAGCCGGGTGTTGCAAAACCTGCTGACCAACGCCGTGCGCTATACCGAGGTCGGTGGCGTCTCGGTAAGCTGGGGCGTCGAAAAGGCTAACTGGTGGCTGATGGTCAAGGACACCGGTCCCGGTCTCATGTCCAAGGCCAACGCTCCGCTGGTGACCGGCCTGCAGGAGGCGACCGCCAGCGCTAAGGATTCGGATGAGAAATCGTCCGCTCCCGGTGCGCCGCCTTCGAAGGTGTTGCCGCCGCCGGAACTTCCCGAAGGCGCGGCAATATCTTCTCCGCACCAACCGGGCGAAGGCATCGGGCTCTCGATCGTGAAACGCTTGTGCGAGCTGTTAAATGCGAGCTTGGAGATAGCCACCTCGACGGAATCCGGCACTACGTTTCGCGTCGTGTTTCCCATGGACTACGGTGAGTCGGAGCAAGGAACTTAGGGCAAATCCACTGCCTTGCTCGTCAATTTATTTTCCCGTGGCCGAGCGTGCGGGAATTTGGCCCTCTGGCGGGATGGAAATCATCGTCCTCGGCTCCGGCACCTCGCATGGCGTGCCCATGATCGCGTGCGATTGCGCGGTTTGCACCTCGAACGACCCTCGTGACCAACGCACCCGGGCATCCATCCATGTGGTAATGGACGGGCTGCGTATCCAGGTGGACGCGACTCCAGAGTTTCGCCTGCAGGTCCTGCGCGAGCGCATCCCGGCCATAGACCTGTTTATCCTTACCCACGGCCACGCCGACCACATGCTCGGGATGGATGACCTGCGCCGCTATTGCGATTTGCGCGCCGACGGCACCTTGCCGGTTTACTGCAACGGGGAAGGGGAGGCACGCATCCGCGCCGTCTATCCCTATGCCCTCACCCCGCGTGGCGAAAAACCCGACGGCTACGCCCGCTTCGATCTTCTTCCCATGCCGGCGCGACTCGAATTACCTCAAGGCACCATCGAAAGCACCCTCTTGCCGCACGGTCGGGTGGAGACGCTTGGGCTGGTGTTCACCGAGCGCAGCACGGGCGCGCGTTTCGCTTACTACACCGATTGCAAAACCGTGCCGCCCGCCGCCCGCCAGCTCGCTCACGGTGCTGATTTGCTCATCCTCGATGGTCTGCGTCCCAAGCCCCATGCCACCCACCTGAGTATCTCCGAAGCGCAGGCGGAAGCAGCGCAGATTAGTGCACGGGAGAGCTATTTGACCCACATCGCACACGCCGTTAATCATGTTTACGGTGATTCACTAATGCCTGCAATAAATGGCTTTGTGTATGATGGGTGGCGTAAAATACTTTAATCACCCTAAACCCTATCTGAATAGTAGGAAAAAGAGCTTGCAGGTTTAAACCCAGTGCTTTTGGTGTGGATTAAATCCGCACCCATGAAGCTTTCCAAAAAAGGTGAATACGCCCTTCGCGCTTTGATCGACCTCGGCATAGCCGGTGAGGTGGGCCGCGAGCTGGTGCAGGTCACCGAGCTATCGGACAAGGAACTGATCCCCGCCAAGTTTCTGGAGCAGATCATGCAGGAGTTGAAGGCCGCTGGTTTCGTGATTGCGCAGCGCGGCAAGTTCGGCGGCTATCGGCTGGCCCGGCCCGCCGCCGAAATCACCATCGGTGCGGTGGTGCGTTTTGTAGATGGTCCGCTCGCTCCCATCGGTTGCGTGAGCCACACCGCCTACGAAAAGTGTAGTTGTCCCGACGAGGAGCACTGCGGTTTGCGGATGCTCATGCTGGATGTGCGCAACGCCATCGCCGGCATCCTTGACCGCTACACCCTCGCCGATGTTGTGGAGGTGACCCTCCGCAAGCTGCGCCGCGACTCGCTCCCGCTGCCCTTTGCCGCCGCCCGGCCCGCGCCTGGTGTGCGGGTCAAGCGCGTGGCGGTTCCCCGTCGCTCGGCCTCGTCCGCCCGCCGCCTGGCACCGGTCGAGGGCCTTTTGTCTGAACTCCTGCCTGATTACGCCATTTGATTCCCCGCCTGTCGGCCACTCCCGGTCATCCTAAACATGAGCTCACTTTCCGCTTCTTCCCCCACTTCTTCCAACAGCCTGCCTGATTGGCTCGCCATCGTGCGCACCAAAGTCGAGGGCCTGCGTTTCGGCGTGGTGCAGATCGTCGTCCACGACGGTAAAGTCACCCAAATCGAACGCACGGAAAAAACCCGCCTCGGCGGTTCCGGCGCTCGCGACGAGTAAGCCGCCCGTTTTCGCGTTTCGGCCTTCCCCCCTTTCCCCACCGCCACCCGCGGAGGATTTTTTACCTTACTGTCTGTCATTCACGTAACTGACCCGTCCACGGGAAGTTCCCATGCACCAAACCAATACCATCGTATTACCATGAGGAACCCAACCATCACCCGCGCCGCCGCCTACGCGGCTGCGTTTACTGTCATCGCCTTCGCGCCTTTTACCGCCCAGGCCCAAACTACCGCTCCGGACGATGTCGCAGCCTTGCGCGAGCAGATCCGCCAGCTCGACCAAAAACTCCGCGTGCTTGAGCGGAATTTGGAACTCAAAGACGAAACCGCCACCGCCGCCGCCAAGGCCCAGCCCAAGCTCGCGCTTGGCGATGGCCGCTTCGAACTGACTTCCGCCGATGGGGCCAACTCCATTCGTCTGCGTGGTCTGGTCCAGGCCGACGGTCGCTACTACGTGGACGGCACCAACGCCACCACCGACACCTTCCTGCTCCGCCGCGCCCGTCTCGCCTTCGAGGGCAAGTTTAACAACATCTTCGCCTACACCGTGCAGACCGAGTTCGCCGGCAGCGCCGTCTCCATACTGGACGCCAACGTCGTGACCGCGATCAACCCCGCCTTCAACGTACGCGTCGGTCGTTTCAAGACGCCCATCGGCCTGGAGCAGCTTCAGTCCGATCCGGTCGCCTTCTTTAACGAGCGCTCGGTGGCCACCAACTTGACCCCTAACCGCGACGTCGGCGTGCAACTCGAAGGTGCCTTTGCCACCAATACGCTCTCCTACCAGCTCGGCGTGTTTAACGGCGTGCCCGACGCCGGCAACGCCCAGCAGAGCACCCAGGACTTCGACAACCAGAAGACGGTTGCCGCCCGCCTCTTCGCCACGCCTTTCGTCAACGATAAGGAGTCCGTGCTCAAGGGCCTCGGTTTCGGTCTCGCCGCCAGCCAAGGTTACTACGACGGAACCAGCGCTCGCGCCAGCGGCTACCGCACCGACGGCCAGCAGACCTTTTTCAGCTACGAGAGCACCGTGCTGGCCGATGGCAAGGGCATCACGATCTCGCCCCAGGCTTATTACTACTACGGTCCATTGGGTATCTTGGCTGAATACGTCGCCTCTTCAACCGACGTGCGCCGCTCCGCCGCGCTGCCCGTCCGGGAGGTTGAGAACGTGGGTTGGAATCTCTCCGCCGGCTACGTGCTCACCGGCGAGGACGCCAGCTACAAGGGCGTGACGCCCAAGACCGTGTTTAACCCCTCCGCCGGCACTTGGGGCGCGTTTGAAGTCGTCGCTCGCATCGCTGCGCTCGACATCGACGACACCGTCTTCACCGCCTTGCCCGCCACCACCGGCACTCCTGCCGCCAAAGCCACCCAGTTGGCCGCCCGCCGCCTTGCTAATCCCGATGTGAGCGCCTCCGGCGTGACCACCTACGGCCTCGGCCTGAATTGGTATCCCGCCAAGGCGGTGCGCGTCGGCCTGAACTACTTCGTCGCCGACTACGATCTGGCTCCCGGGGCTAAGCCGGCCAAGGGCGCCGTCATCTCCGAAAACGAACAGGCTGTCGTCGGCCGCGTTCAAGTCTCTTTCTAATTCGAATTTGCTCCTGCCTAAAACATGAAAACCTCCCGCATTCTCACCCGCCTCGCCGCCTCCGTGCTGGCCTTGGCTCTCACCGGTTCGGCCTTCGCCAAGTCGGTCGAACTGCTCAACGTCTCCTACGATCCGACCCGCGAGCTCTACGTCGAATACAACGCCGCCTTCGCCAAATACTGGAAGGCCAAGACCGGCGACGACGTCGTCGTCAAACAATCCCACGGCGGATCGGGCAAACAGGCGCGCTCGGTCATCGACGGCCTCTCAGCCGACGTCGTTACCCTGGCACTCGCCGGCGACATCGACGCCATCGCCAAGAACGCCGGTCTTTTCCCGGCTGACTGGCAAAAGCGCCTCCCGCACAACTCCTCGCCCTACACCTCGACCATCGTTTTTTTGGTCCGCAAGGGCAACCCCCAGGGTATCAAGGATTGGGATGACATCGTGAAACCTGGTGTTTCCGTCATCACCCCCAACCCCAAGACCTCCGGTGGCGCGCGCTGGAACTACCTCGCCGCCTGGGAATTTGGTAAACGCAAATACGGCTCCGATGCCGCCGCGCAGGACTTCGTAGCCAAGCTCTTCAAGAACGTGCCCGTGCTCGACTCCGGTGCCCGTGGTTCCACCACCACCTTCGTGCAGCGTGGCATCGGCGACGTTCTCCTCGCTTGGGAAAACGAGGCCTACCTCGCGATCAAGGAATTTGGTGGCGACAAGTTCGAAATCGTCACTCCCTCCCTGAGCATCCTAGCCGAGCCTCCGGTTACCATAGTGGACAAGGTGGCCAAGAAAAAGGGCAGCGCCGAAGTCGCCAAGGCTTACTTGGAGCACCTCTATTCCGAAGAGGGTCAGAATATCGCAGGCAAAAATTTCTACCGCCCGATCGATCCGGCCGTCGCCGCCAAATACGCCGGTCAGTTCGCCCAGGTTACGCTCTTCACCATCGACGAAGCTTTCGGCGGCTGGACCAAGGTCCAGAAAGCTCACTTCGACGACGGTGGTTTCTTCGATCAAATCTACCTGAAGAAGTAATACCTCTCGCCTCCCGCCATGGTGCAGCTCGCCCACGCTTCGTGCAGTATCCCAGCGTTTCGCGATCTCCACGCGTTGCTTGATCCTATCGTGCTCGCGAGCGAGCTGCATCCGGCTCTGCAAACCACGATGGTTGGCGCTTTCGACCATGAGGGGGTGCCGTACTCCATCCCCCGCATCGTCCTCACCGGGCCGCCCGCCGCCTACGATCCGATCCGCCTCGCCATCTTCGGCGGCTTGCACGGCGACGAACCGGCCAGCGTGCTCGCCCCCGTGGCCTTTTTGGAACGACTCGCCGCCGATCCGGCCCGCGCCACCGGCTATGAGCTCGCCGTTTACCCGCTCTGCAATCCCGTCGGTTACGCCCGCGATACCCGCCACAATGGCGCCGGGCTTGATCTCAATCGGGAATTCTGGCGCGACTCCACTCAGCCGGAAATTCGCGCACTGGAACACGAGTTATCGGTCAACCGTTTCCATGGTCTGATTACTCTGCATGCCGACGATACCGCCGAGGGTATTTACGGCTACACCCGGGGACACGTTTTGAACGAGGCCCTGCTTGAGCCCGCGCTCCGCTCCGCCAGCTACATCCTGCCGCGCGATCCCCGCCCTAAAATCGACGGTTGGGAGGCGCGCGACGCCAAGATCGAGGCCTGCTTTGAGGGCGTATTATCCGCGCCGGCTGGACAACGCCCGCGTCCCTTTGACCTGATTTTTGAAACCCCCGCCCTCGCCCCGATCGACGGCCAGGTCGAGGCCGCCACCACCGCACTCGACACCATTCTCGACGAATACCGTGCCTTCCTTGCCTACGCTCCCAATCTTTAACTCCGGTGTAGCTCCGGCATTCCCGGCTTGTGCTCTGCCGTTCTAGCTCCTCGCTCTAAGCTCTTCATGTCCCGCTCCCACCGCTCCGTCATACCCGGCTTCGGATTGTCGCTCGGCCTCACGATCACTTATCTGAGTCTGATCGTCCTGCTGCCGCTATCCGCCGCGTTCATCAAGACGTCGGGTCTCACGTGGGAAGAGTTCAAAACCGCGGTGTTTTCGCCCCGCGTGCTGGCTTCTTACCGCATCAGCTTTCTGGCTTCCTTTGCGGCCGCCTCGCTCAACTGCGTCTTTGGTTTGATCGTCGCGTGGGTTCTGGTGCGTTACCCGTTTCCCGGCCGCCGGGTGGTCGATGCCTTGGTCGATCTGCCTTTTGCGTTGCCCACCGCCGTGGCCGGCATCGCGCTTACCGCGCTCTACGCGCCCAACGGCTGGATCGGTCAACTTTTCGAACCCTACGGCATCAAAATCGCCTTTTCCGAGATCGGCATCTTCATCGCCCTCACCTTCATCGGCCTGCCTTTTGTGGTGCGCACCTTGCAGCCCATCATCGAGGAGCTGGAGCCGGAGTTCGAGGAAGCCTCCTCCTCGCTCGGAGCGAATCGCTGGCAGACCATTTCCCGCGTCATTTTCCCGCAGCTTTTGCCCGCGCTGATCACCGGTTTCGCCATGGCCTTCGCCCGCGCCCTCGGCGAATACGGCTCGGTCGTCTTCATCTCGGGCAACATGCCCATGCGCACGGAAATTACCCCGCTGCTCATAATCACCAAGCTGGAGCAATACGACTACGCCGGGGCCACCGCCATCGCGGTCGTCATGCTGGTCGCCTCGTTCACCCTGCTGCTGATCATCAACCTGCTCCAAAAGTGGAGTCGCCGCCACCACGCCGTTTAAGGCCCCCCCTCGACCCGTTAAACGCCATGGCTTCCTCCGTATCCTCTCTCTCCCGCACTTCCGGCTCCGCCGTGCGGCCCCTTGCCACCCGCGATGCGGCCTGGGTGCGCTACGGGCTCACCGCGCTTGCCCTTGGGTTCCTCGCCTTATTCCTGCTCTTACCCTTGGTCGCGGTGTTTACCGAGGCGCTGCGACGCGGGCTGGGAGCCTATTTCGAGGCGCTTAAGGACCCCGACGGGCTGCACGCGCTCAAGCTTACCTTGATTACGGCGGCGCTCGCCGTTCCGGCCAATCTAGTCTTCGGCGTGGCCGCGGCGTGGTGCATCGCCAAGTTCACCTTCACGGGAAAAAGTCTGCTGATTACCCTCATCGACCTGCCCTTCGCGGTTTCCCCGGTGATCTCGGGCCTCATCTACGTTTTGCTCTTCGGTGCGCAGGGTTGGTATGGGCATTACCTGAGGGCCGACGATCCGTGGTTCCCGGTCTTGCAGGCCTGGCTCATCGAGCAGGACTTTAAAATAATCTTCGCAGTCCCCGGCATCGTGCTCGCCACCGTGTTCGTCACGTTTCCGTTTGTCGCCCGCGAGCTCATCCCGCTCATGCAGCAGCAGGGCAACGACGAGGAATACGCCGCCATCACCCTCGGCGCGAGCGGCTGGCAGACTTTCTGGAACGTCACCCTGCCCAACATCAAGTGGGGCCTTTTCTACGGTGTTATCCTCTGCAATGCCCGCGCCATGGGCGAATTCGGGGCCGTGTCCGTCGTCTCCGGCCACATCCGCGGCCAGACTAATACCCTCCCGCTGCACGTGGAAATTCTCTACAACGAATACCAGTTCGTCGGGGCCTTCGCCGCCGCCTCCGTGCTCGCCCTGCTTGCCCTCGTCACCCTCGTCCTCAAATCGCTGGTCGAGTGGGCCCACGCCCGCCGCACCGCCTAGCTCCTAGCCACTAGAAACTAGCATCCAGCCCCCTTTCCGCCATGTCCATCATCGCCCGCAACATCACCAAAACCTTCGGCGCTTACACCGCGCTCAACGACGTCAGTCTCGACGTGCCCGAGGGCAAGCTGGTGGCCCTGCTCGGGCCTTCCGGCTCGGGCAAAACCACCCTGCTGCGCATCATCGCCGGGCTTGAGTTTTCCGACCCCGGCAGCGGTCGCATCGACTTCCATGGCACCGACGTCACCGACATCTCCGCCGGCAAGCGCGGCGTCGGCTTCGTGTTCCAGCACTACGCGCTCTTCCGTCACATGACGGTGGCGCAAAACATCGCCTTCGGCCTCACCGTCCAGCCCCGCCGCGAACGCCAGTCCGCCGCCCAGATCCAGGCCCGCGTCAAAGAGCTCCTGAAACTCATCCAGCTCGACGACCTCGGCGCGCGTTACCCCGCCCAGCTCTCCGGCGGCCAGCGCCAGCGCGTCGCCCTCGCCCGCGCCCTCGCCGTGCAGCCAAAGGTGCTCCTGCTCGACGAACCTTTCGGCGCGCTCGACGCCCGGGTGCGCAAGGACCTCCGCCGCTGGCTGCGCCAGTTCCAGCGTGAGATCGGCATCACCACCGTCTTCGTGACCCACGATCAGGAGGAGGCCTTGGAGCTGGCCGACCAGGTCGTGGTCATGAACAACGCCAAGATCGAACAGGTCGGCACCCCGCAGGAGGTTTACGACCAGCCCGCCTCGCCTTTCGTGATCGAGTTTCTGGGCAACGTGAACCGCTTCGCCGCCCTCGGCCATCCGCTGCGCGGCGCCGGTCCGGATGTGATCTATGTTCGCCCGCACGACGTGGACATCCAGCGCCATTACGAAGGCGAACACGGCGTGCGGGTGCGGGTGCAGCACGTGTTCTCGGCCGGTAACTACGGCCGCATCGCCCTCGTGCGCATCGACAACGGCGACACCATCGACGCCGAGCTTTCTCGCGTGCGCCTGACCGAGCTCGGCCTCGCCGCCGGCGACGAGGCATTCGTGGTTTTCCGCCATATCCGCCTTTTCCCCGCCGGGGCCTTCGTTGAGCGCGATGTCGCCGCCGACGACGCCACGCCCGCCGTAGTGGACGCTGGCCGAGACATCTAAACCCACCCATTTCCCTCACCCACCATGTCCCGCATCTACAACGACATCACCGAGACCATCGGCAACACCCCCTTGGTCCGCCTCAACCGCACCGCCGCCGCCCATGGCGCCCAAGCCACCATCCTGCTCAAGCTGGAATTCTTCAACCCGCTCTCCAGCGTGAAGGATCGCATCGGCTTCGCCATGATCGACGAGGCGCTAAAATCCGGTCGTATCACGCCCTCGACCGTCCTCATCGAGCCCACTTCGGGCAACACCGGCATCGCCCTCGCCTTCGTCGCCGCCGCCAAGGGCCTCAAGCTCATTCTCACCATGCCCGAGACCATGAGTCTTGAGCGTCGCAAGCTCCTCAAAATCCTCGGAGCCAAACTCGTCCTGACCGAAGGCACCAAGGGCATGAAGGGTGCCATCGCCCGCGCCGAGGAGCTCCAGGCCAAGATCCCCGGCAGCGTGATTCTCCAACAGTTCGCCAATCCCGATAATCCCGCCGTGCACCGCCGCACCACCGCCGAGGAAATCTGGCGTGATACCGACGGCGCGGTGGATATCGTCGTGGCCGGCGTCGGCACCGGCGGCACCATCACCGGCGTCGGCGAAGTGCTGAAACAAAAGAAGCCCGGCGTGAAGATCGTCGCGGTCGAGCCCGCCGGTTCGCCCGTGCTCTCCGGCGGCCAGCCCGGCCCGCACAAGCTGCAAGGCATCGGGGCCGGCTTCGTGCCCGCCGTACTCAACAAGAGCGTGATCGACGAGATTATCCAGGTGGCCGAGGCCGACTCCGGCCCCGTTTCCAAGCAGGTCAACACCCTCGACGGCGTGCCCATCGGCATCAGCTCGGGTGCGATCACCTGGGCGGCGATCCAGCTCTCCAAGCGCCCGGAAAACGCCGGCAAGACCATCGTCGCGATCATTCCGTCCTCCAGCGAACGCTACCTCTCCACCTGGCTCTTCGCCGATGTGAGCGCCGAGTCGGACGACATCTCCGACCTCTTCACCAAGGCCTGAAACTGATCGGATTCAGACCTTTTAACGCAAAGGCGCAAGGGCGCAGAGAGGTTCAAATAAATCATCATTTCCGGGTCTTTGCGAACTTCGCGACTTGGCGACTTTGCGTTAAAATTGGCTGGTTCGTTGCGTCTTCGCGACTTTGCGTTATCTGATTTCTCTTATCTTTCCGGCGGGGTAGCCAAGTGGGAAGGCCAGGCGCCGCAATCGCCTCATGAGTTGGTTCGACTCCAACCCCCGCCTCCAAGTTTTTTATGGGGCACTAAACTTTGGCCCTCGCTTTTCCCTATTCAGGGATTCGCCACTCTCGCGGCCACTACTCCCGCCGAACGCTCGGTGAATACGTCCAGATTGGACTGCGCCGCACCAATCGTTTCTTCCAGCAAAACCCTGTCTCGAAGCAACGATACGACTGCTGAATTTAATTCACACTAGTTCAGTCTGATTTTGATTGAACCGGGCGCTAGATTTCTTTGCCTGACCCTGCCAAACGCGACGCACTGACCAGTCCTCTGGAAGCGCGTTGTGCCGTTCGTCCTGCGCGACGACGGGTTGTCGGCCTCTTTGTCTTTTTTCCGAACCGCACCATGAAAACACCTCACTTCTTCGTCACCTGCGCGGCGCTGGCCGCCTGGGTTTCTTCGCTCGCCGCCGCGCTGCCCACCGTCCGTTGGGACGCCAAAATCGTGCAGGGCGAAAACTATGAACTCGCCTTCCCCTTTGAAGTCACCGGTGACGGCGACGCGGTGGCCGGCAGCTTTTTTAACGGCGAAATCCCCGTTTCCTCGACCGGCGGTTCGCTGAAGGACAACCAACTCCAACTCGAGTTCGCCCACTACGGCAACACGCTCAAGGCCACCTTGGAGAATGGCGTGCTCAAGGGCAGCTACGGCAACGAGCAGCGCGGCTTCAAACCTTTCGAGGCCCGCCCGCAGGTCGCGCCCGCGCCCAATCCGCCCCAGATCGGCGGGGTGTGGACCATTCCCACTGAATCCGAAAAGGGTGAAAAGGCCTGGAGCCTGATCGTGCGCCAGGAGGGCGGCAAGGTCTTCGCCGCCATCAACCGCATCGACGGCGACACCGGCAGCATCGACGGCATCTGGACGGGCGAGCGCTTCGCGTTGCAAAAGTTCGATGGCGCGCGCGGCTACACTCTCGACATCACCCCGGCGGCCGACGGATCGCTCGCGCTCGCCCTGCGTTCCTCCGCCACCCGCCCGGCTTCCAAGCTCACCGCCCTGCGGCCCGAGGTCGCGACCAGTCGCGGTCTGCCTCCCCCGAACGATCCGCTGAATCATCTGCGCATCAAAAATCCCGACGAGCCCTTTCGGTTCAGTTTCCCCGATTTGAATGGCAAAATCGTGAGCAACGACGACCCGCGTTTCCAAGGCAAGGTGGTGGTGATCGCGGTCGGCGGCAGCTGGTGCCCGAACTGCCACGACGAAGCTCCGTTTTTGAAGGAGATTTATGCCAAGTATCGCGCGCTCGGTCTGGAGGTGGTGTCGTTCTCGTTCGAGGAGGCCGCCCAGTTGCCCGAGGCCAAGCGTCTGCGCGCTTACATCAAGAAGTATGACCTCAACTTCACCTATCTGCTCGGTGGCGACCGCAAAGAAGTGAACGCCAAGCTGCCGCAGGTGGAAAATCTCAATGTCTGGCCCGCCTCCTTCGTGCTCGGCCGCGACGGCCGGGTGCGCGCCACCCATGCCGGTTTCGCCGCGCCCGCCACCGGCGAGCTGCACCAGGAGCTGCGTCGCGACTTTATCGCGACCATCGAAAAACTTCTGGCCGAGTCTGCGCCCAAGGTCACCGTCAGCCTGTAACACTTCCTTTGCTTACGCGCGTCGCCTGCGCCCCCATGACTTCGGGGGGCGCAGGCGGTTTGTCACGGATCGTGCTTGGCGGTGTATGACTACGAATACCGATGCCCGAGAAACACCGAATTTTTACCACGAGTTTTGCCCAAGTTTATCCCCTCTACGTCGCCAAGGCGGAGAAAAAGGGGCGGACCAAAGCCGAGGTCGATGCCGTGATCTGCTGGTTGACCGGTTGCAGTCAGAAACAACTGGAAACCCTGCTCCGTAAAGCGACGGATATGGAGACGTTTTTCCGCGAAGCCCCGGCTCTAAATCCGCAGCGCTTGTTGATCAAAGGCGTGGTTTGCGGGGTGCGAGTTGAGGAAGTGCAGGACCCAACGATGCGGGAAATTCGTTACCTCGATAAATTGGTGGATGAGTTAGCCAAGGGTTGGTCGCTGGCGAAGGTGCTGAGAACGGCTTAGCGTGTCTGGTTCGCGTTGGCTTGTGGGCTTTTGGCAGAGGGCGTGATGGGGTGATCGGACGCGAGCGCGGCGAGGCGTTTTTCTTCCAGCTTGGCTTTAAGCCGTTCCTCCCACGGAACGGCAAAGACGGAGCTTTTGGAGATGCCGCAGCCGGGGCGGCCGGGCACGCATTCGCAGCGCACCCGCTGGCAGGTGTCGGTGTCAGGCTCGAAGTGGGGACATGCGAAACTCATGGGCGGGTGCGGGCGCAGCGGCGGATGTCGTGACTAGACGCGGCAGACGCGGCTCAGGGTTTTTTTGCGTAAACCATGCACCAGCCCTTGGCGTCCACTACCTTGTTGGCCAGGGCCATGCAGGGGCCGGATGAGTCGCCGGGTTTGCCGGCATAGAGGGCGCAGTTGGCGCAGACCGAGCCAGCTTTGTACTGGGGGTATTTCGTGGGGTCGGTCTTGGTGGCGTCTTGTTTGTAGCCGAGAGCGGCGGCGGCGGGGTCGGACTCGGTGGCTTTTTCGCCGGTCTGGGCGAGGAGCGAGGGTGCCAGGGCGCAGGCACCGAAGGCGGCGGGGAGGAGTTTCAGGAAGGAGCGGCGGGTGTTCATGGTGCTAGGGGTTGGTTTTTGGGGGGGGAAATCTAGGGGACACGCGACCGGGTTTGCGTCTAAGCCGGTTGGGTTTTCCTCGGTGCACTCAGGGCGACTTGACGGGTTGCCCGGAGTTTTTCCAGGTAGAGAAACCGCCGGCGTTGGCGGTGGTGAAACCCTCGGCGGAAAGGATGCGGCAGGCGATGCCGGAGCGGTTTCCGGAACGGCAGTAGAGGAGAAACTCCTTGGCCAGATAAGTTTTGAGAATCTCGTTCCATTGGGTGCGCGGGCCTTGCAGATCACTCAATGGGAGGAGCAGTGCCCTCTGGACCACGCCGGAGCGCCATTCGCCAGGTTCTCGCACGTCGATCAGAATGGCGGTGCCGGCGGCGACGCGACGGGCCGCCTCCGTCGGCTTGATGATTTCGCCCGCGAGCAGCCTCTGCGCGATGAAGAACACCACACATACGGCGACGAACAGGAGGGCGGTTTTCATGGGTGCGAGATCAGGCGGGTGGCGTGGGTTATTTGTCCGTTTTAGGGCGGGTACAGGTGCTCAGGCCGAGGGGCAAGTAGGCCGGACAAAAGCGCACGGCGGCGGTGAGCAGGGGGACGAGGCCGACGAGGCCCCACCAGGAGTGGACGGCGAGACCCGCGCCTAGAAGGGCGAGGCCGATGATGATGCGGAGGATGCGGTCGAGGGAGCCGATGTTGGTTTTCATGTTGGTCAGGGGGAAAGTAGAGGCGTGTTTAGGTGGCGCTTGCGGCGGGCGTTGTGGATCGGGAGTTGGCCATGTAGTAGAGCACGGGCACGGCCATGCGGCTGATGAGGAGCGAGGCGATCTCGCCAAACATGAGGCTGATCGCGAGGCCTTGGAAAATGGGGTCGGCGAGGATCACGCTGGCCCCGACGATGACCGCCAAAGCGGTCAGAAGCATGGGACGGAAGCGAACCGCGCCGGCCTCGACCACGGCGTCGCGCAAGCTCAGGCCGTGGGAGCGGCGCAGTTCGATAAAATCTACCAGGATAATCGAGTTGCGCACCACGATGCCCGCGCCGGCCATGAAGCCGATCATCGAGGTGGCGGTGAAAAATGCCCCCAGCGCCCAGTGGGCTGGCAGGATGCCGATGAGCGAAAACGGAATGGCGGCCATGACGACCAGCGGGGTGACGTAGCTCTTGAACCAGCCAACCATGAGCATGGCGATGAGAATGAGCACGGCGACGAAGGCCAGGCCGAGGTCGCGAAACACCTCCAGAGTGATGTGCCATTCGCCGTCCCATTTCAGCGCGGGCCCTTGGTCGGCGGGGGGCAGGTTGAGGTGGTAGATGGGCAGGCGCGCCTCGGTGCCTCCGAAGAGGCGGGCGTCGATCTCGGAGAGTGCGAAGTGCAGCGGGAGGAGGGCGTAGGCGGGACTCTCGACCGCGCCGGCGACATCGGCGGTGACGTAGGTGACGGGTTTGAGGTTTTTGCGATAAAGCGAGCGCGAGCCGGTCTCGGTGCGCAGGCTGACCAGCTCGGAGAGCGGGATCGCGGGAGCGGAGGAATCGCGGGCGGAGCGTATCGGCAGGGCCAGCACGGTGGTGGGGTCGGCGCGGTCGGCGGGAGAAAGTTCGAGGATGATGGGCACGTCCTCGCGTTCGTCGGGCAGGCGGAGGCGGTCGATGGTCGCGCCTTGGGCGCCGAGGACGAGGGTGCGGGCGATGTCGTCGGCGGTGATGCCGTGGCGGGCGGCTTTTTCGCGGTCGATCACGTAGCGCACCTTGGTCTGGTCGGCTTCGACATACCAATCGAGGTCCACGACGCCGGGGGCTTTGGCCAGGCGGTCGCGGACTTCGCGGGCGAGTGCGAGGCGTTGGGATTCGTCGGGGCCGTAGATTTCGGCGACGAGGGATTGGAGCACGGGAGGGCCGGGCGGCACCTCGGCCACGGCGACGGCGGCCCCGTAGCGGGCAGCGATGGGGGCGACGAGCTCGCGGGTGCGTTTGGCGATGGCGTGACTCTGGTCGGCGCGTTCGTGTTTGGGGACGAGGTTAACCTGGATGTCGGCGACGTTGGGACCGCGACGCAGGAAATAGTGGCGGACGAGGCCGTTGAAATTAAACGGGGCGGAGGTGCCGGCGTAGATCTGATAGTCGCGTACCTCGGGCTGGGTGCGGAGGGCGGCGGCCATTTCGGTGGCGATGCGGGTGGTGTGTTCGATGGTGGTGCCCTCGGGGGTGTTGAGCACGATTTGGAACTCCGACTTATTGTCGAAGGGCAGCATTTTGATCGTGACCGCGCCGGTGAGAACGAAGCCGATGGCAACGAGGAGCAGGGCGAAGATGCCGCCGAGGAAGGCCCAGCGAACGCGCGGACGGTCGAGCAGCGGGTCCATGGCACGGTGGTAGAGGCAGGTGAACCAATCGGACGGCGCGTGGTCGTGATCGCGGGCGTCGGAGGCTGCGGATATGGGGGCCGTTAAGCCTGATGGAACACCCGCAGGAGACGCGACCGCAGACGCGCCAGCCCCCGGAGCAAAGTAACCCAATAGGTTACTTGATGCTGGGGTAGTCGGTGTTTTTAAGAGGTGCGTCGGGGGTGGCTCCGACGTCGAGTAACCTATTGGGTTACTTTGGGCTGGGGGTGGGGTGGGGGCGGCGGGGAGAGTCGCGAGCGAGGGGACGAGGGAGGCGGCGCGGCGGCGGAGGACTCGTACGGCGGCCCAAGGCGTTATGGTGAAGGCGATGGCCAGGGAGAAGAGCATCGCGGCGGTCGAGCCGATGGGGATGGGGCGCATGTAGGGGCCCATGAGGCCGCCGACGAAGGCCATGGGCAGGATGGCGGCAATAACCGCCCAGGTGGCGAGGATGGTGGGGTTGCCGACTTCGTCCACCGCTTCGAGGGCGATCTGGCCGAGGGATTTTTTTTCGCCGCCGGGCAGGCGCAGATGGCGGACGATGTTTTCCACCACCACGATGGCGTCATCCACCAGGATGCCGATGGAGAAAATCAGCGCGAAGAGCGTTATGCGATTGAGAGTGTAGCCGTAGAGGTAAAAAACGAACAGGGTGAGCGCGAGGGTGGTGGGAATGGCGAGTGGCACGACGAGGGATTCGCGCCAGCCGAGGAAGAGCAGGATGAGCACGGCTACGCCGAAAACGGCGATGCCCATGTGGAACAGGAGTTCGTCGCTTTTTTCGGCGGCGGTATGGCCGTAGTCGCGGGTGATGGTGAGAGTGACGTCGGAGGGAAGCAGGGTGCCGCGTAGGGCCTCGACTTTTGATAGGACCTGCTCGACTACGGTGATGGCGTTGGCCCCGGGGCGCTTGGCGACGCTGAGGGTCACGGCGGCTTCGAGTTCACCGGAGGCGTCGCCGTGGAGAACGTAGTCGGCGGGTTCGGTGGCGGTGTCGGCCAGGGTGGCGACGTCGCGCAGGTAGATGGGGCGGTCGGCGAAAACTCCTAGGATGACCGCGCCGGCCTCGCTGGCGTCGGCGAGGAAGTTACCCGCTTCGAGCAGGATTTCCTGATTGGCGAAGGGTCGAGAACCGGCGGAGACGGGGCGGTTGGCGGCTTGGAGAGCGGGTGCGATGTCGGCGACGGTGAGGCCGCGCGCGGTGAGGGCGGCGGGGGCGAGGGTGACACGCAGCGCGCGGTGGGTGCCGCCGATGAGGGTGGTTTCGGCAACTTGGGGCACGGACTTGATCGCGTCGTCCATTTGAGCTGCGAGGCGACGCAGCGTGAGGTGGTCGTGCACCCGGCTGTGCAGGGTGAGTGCGAGGATGGGGACGTCGTCAATGGTGCGGGGCCTGACCAAGGGGGGCGTGGCGCCGAGCGGTGTGCGGTCGGCGTGCATCGCCAGTTTTTGATTTAGGCGGACGAGCGCGGCTTCGAGGTCGGTGCCGACCACGAAGCGCACGATGATCAAGGCCTGGCTGGGCGAAGAGGTGGTGTAGAGATACTCCACGCCGGGGATTTCCCAGAGCAGTTTTTCCAGCGGGCGGGTGAGGCGGTTTTCCACCTCGGCGGGCGTGGCTCCGGGCAGGCCGACAAAGACATCGACCATGGGCACCTTGATTTGCGGCTCCTCTTCGCGGGGTAACTGGATGACGGCGAAAAGCCCGAGTAACATCGAGGCGATGACCGCGATAAGGATGAGCTTGGAGCTGACGGCGATGCCGGCGAGGCGTCCGGCCAGACCGTAGGCGTGGGGCACGGGCGGGTTCACGGCAGGAGGCTTACAGGTTGTCCGTCGCGCAGGGCGGGGGAGGGGGCGAGGATAACGATTTCGCCCGCTTCGAGACCGGCGGCTACATTAACTTGGGTGGGATCGGCCGAGGGGCCGGCGGTTTTGATGAGGCGCAGACGGGCGAGGCCAGCTTGAACCACAAAGACGCGTTCCATCTGGCCGAGCGGGCTCAGGGCGGTGGCGGGAAGGGTGAGCGTGGCGCTGGAACCGGCGGGCCAAGCGGCTTTTACGAAGTCGCCTGCGCGGGCGGCCGCCTCGGTTGGTAGGGCGATCTTGGCCAGGCGGGTGCGGGTGTGCGGATCGGAGGCGGTGGCGAGTTCTGCGAGCGCGCCGGTGACGGTGCCGCCGGACAGGGTGAGCCTTATGGGGGCGCCGAGGGAGGGCAGGGCGAGCGTGGCGGGTATCTCGATTTCGGCGCGCAGTTCGGTGTCACCGGAGAGTGCAAAGAGCGGGGTGCCGGGGGCGGCGAGGTCGCCTAGATCGATGTAGCGGCGGGAGATGGAACCGGCGAAAGGGGCGCGAATCTCGGTGTAGCCAAGCAGGGCACGGGCCTCGGCGAGGGCGGCCTCGGCGGCATGGCGGCGGTCGCCGAGGGTGCTGACGGTGGCGGCGGGGGTCGCACCCTTGGCAAGGAGGGCGAGCTCGCGGGCGTGGTCGGCGACGACCTGGGCGAGGGCGGCCTCGGCCTGGGTGACGCGCGCGGCCAGCTCGGCGGCGTCGAGAGTCACGAGCAGTTGCCCGGCGGATACGCGCTGGCCGATGGCCAGGTCGGCGCGGGTCACGGTGCCAAGAATGCGGGCGGCGACGAGGGCTTGGTGGAGCGGGCGGACGGTGCCGGCCAGCGACTGGGTGCGGGTCTCGGTGGTGGCGCGCACGGGGGCGGTAGTGACGGCCATCGGTGCAAGGGTGGCGCTGCCCGGGCCCGGCGTGGTCGGGCGGCAGGCGGCGAAGGCGAGGGTTATAGCGGCGGCGCTGGTGCGCAGCGCGGCGGAGAGGCGCGGTTTCATGAGCTGGGTGCCGGAGTGCCGGTGCGTTTTACCCAGCCTAGTTTGCGGGCCAGCCACTCGGGCGGGCAGAAGCCGGTGAAGGCGGACTGGATCAAGTTGAGGGCGATGAAGGCGGTGAAAAACAACCAGCGCTCATCCACCCATTGGGCGAGGGCGAGGCTGAGCAGAATCATGCCGCCAGCGAGGATACGGATAAAAGCGTCGGAGGTCATGTTTTAGTATATGAGTATATAATTGAATACTTGTGCTATGGTCAAGCATCTGTTTTGGTGAGTTCATGCCAAAGACGAAACGACCCATGAATGACGAGGCGCTGCAGTTGGTGGCGCGGCGCTTTGCGGTGCTGGCGGAGCCGATGCGGCTGCGGTTGTTGCAGGCGCTCTTTGACGGCGAGTTATCGGTCGGGGCCTTGGCCGAGGCGACGGGGGGGACTCACGCGAATGTATCGCGGCATTTGCAGACGCTGGCGGAGGCGGGGTTGGTGAGCCGCCGCAAGGAGGGTTTGCAGGTGTTTTACGCGATCGCGGATCCGTCGATTTTTGCGTTGTGCGAGCTGGTGTGCGGGAGCGTGGGCAAGCACTTGCAGGCGCGGGCGGACGCGCTGGGAAGCTGATCTAGTGCTTGGTTGCAGAAATAAGCGATAGCCTAGCGGGCGCTTTGGGCTGGGACCGTCGTTGCCGGAAAGGACACGTGCCGCTGGCATACCTTCCTTTCCGTCGCCTTGGCCGCAGCCAAACCACCCCTCCATTCTATCGCTTATACCCGCAATCAAGCACTAGTAAGTCGGTATACTCGGGTCGATGCGCTGGCTCCAGGCGTGGATGCCGCCGGCGATGTTGGTAACCCGGGTGAGGCCTTGGGCGCGCAGGAATTGGGTGACGCGCAGGCTGCGGCCGCCGTGGTGGCAGTGGATGAGCAGGTGTTTGTCGGCGGGTAACTGGGGGAGGTTTTCCGGGATCTGGCCCATGGGGATGAGTTTCGCTCCGGCGATGCGGGCGGTCTCGTATTCGGAGGGTTCGCGCACGTCGATGAGCACGACTTGATTTCCGCCTTGGGCGAGCAGGTCGCGGGCGTGTTCGACGGTGACTTCGAGCGGGAATTCGGCGGCGGGGGTGGACATGATGGGAGCTGAAAGAGTAAAATTCCGGCGGGCAACTCCGGCGTTGCATCGTCCGGTCGGGCGCGGCGTATTTCGCCTGATTTATGGCCAAAACTACCGCGTCTAATTCGTCCGCACCGTATGTTGTGATCATTGCCGGCGGCAAGGGGGAGCGTTTCTGGCCGCAGAGCCGGACCGCCCGCCCGAAGCACTTGCTGCCGGTGGTCGGGCAGACTCCGCTGCTGGCGCAGACTTTGGAGCGCGTTAAGGGCATCGTGCCGGCGAAAAACACTTTCGTGATCACCAGCGCGGTGCAGGCGCGCGAGGTGGCGAAGGTCTGCCGTGGCCTGATCCCGGCGGCGAACATCGTGGCCGAGCCTGTCGGGCGCGACACGGCGGCGGCGGTCGGGTTGGCGGCGGCTTTGGTGGGGGCGCGCGATCCCAATGGGGTATTCGCGGTGCTTCCGGCCGACCATGTCATTCACGACATTAAGGCGTATCAAATCGACCTGCGCGCGGCGTTCGCGGCGGCGGGGGCGGCGGATGTTATGGTGACGATCGGCATCCCGCCGAACGAGCCGGCGACGGGGTTTGGCTACATCCAGCGCGGCGAGGAGTGGGGCCGGGTGGGCGCGGGTAAGACCGCGCGCACGGTGTTTGCGGTGAAGCGTTTCGTGGAGAAGCCGAAACTGGAGTTGGCCGAGGCGTATCTCAAATCCGGCGATTACGTATGGAACGCGGGCATGTTTGTCTGGAGCGTGCCGGTGGTGGAGGCGGCGTTCGCGGCTTACGCGCCGGAGCTCGACGCGGGCTTGAAGAAAATCCGCGTGGCGTTGCGGAAAAAGTCACCGTTGGCGGCGGTGTTGAAGCGGGTTTACCCGACTCTGGTGCGTATCTCGGTGGACTACGCGTTGCTGGAGAAATCGACCAACGTGGTGATGCTGCCGGCGTCCTTTGATTGGGACGATGTCGGGGCGTGGCCGGCGGTGGCGAAGCATTTTAAGGCCGACGCGGCTGGCAACGTGGCCCGGGGCGAGGTGATCGTGGAGCAGGGGCGGGGGAATCTGGTTTTTGGCGAGGGCGGCCATCTGGTGACCCTGCTCGGGGTCGATGATCTGGTCGTGGTGCACACGGCGGACGCTACTCTCGTCATGCCGAAGGCGCGGGCGCAGGACATCAAGGCTTTGCTCGCCAAAGTCGGCCTGCGCAAGGACGCGGCGAAGCGGCTCTGAGTCGGCTGAGTCGGCGGGTTCGCCTCTAAGGCTTACCGCTGCGTTATTCCGCTTCCTTTTATTTCCCATGCGTTTCCTCGGCATCGACTACGGCACCCGGCGCATTGGGTTGGCCGGGGGAGACGAACTGGGAATCGCCACGCCCTTGCCTGCCTTGGTGGTGGCGGAGCTGGCGGGACGGCGGCGGGCCTTGGCGGAGGTGATCCGGCAGCGGCGCATCGACGAGATCGTGCTGGGTTATCCGTTGAACATGGATGGTTCGGCCGGCTTCAAGGCGAAGGAAATGGAGGCTTTGGCGGCGGAGCTGCGCGCCGAATTCGGTCTGCCGGTGCATCTGGTGGACGAGCGGCTGACCTCGCACATGGCCGAGCAGGGCATGAACCAAAAACAACTCCGGGAAATCCGGGCCAAGGGCATCGTCGATTCGCGGGCGGCGGCGGTGATTTTACAGGATTATTTGGATCAACGCTTCCCGCCGGGGCTGCCCGCCGCCGACGACAGGGAGGGCGCTTAGGTTTTCCTCATGGCGGACGCGGCGGCAATTTCGCGGTGGAAGTGTCTGGTGGCCTACGATGGCACGGCGTTTTCGGGGTGGCAAAGCCAGCCGGACAAGAATGCGGTCCAGGACCATCTGGAGCGGCGCTTGGGCGAGCTTTTGCAAACGCCGGATATGCGCATCCACGGGAGCGGGCGCACCGATGCGGGGGTGCATGCGCGC
This sequence comes from Verrucomicrobiota bacterium, assembly GCA_947471035.1. Classification (GTDB taxonomy): domain Bacteria; phylum Verrucomicrobiota; class Verrucomicrobiia; order Opitutales; family Opitutaceae; genus IMCC26134_A. Next base: position 24,578 of record CANIWJ010000007.1, on the reverse strand, counting down.
GGGCAGGTTTTTCACTTCGAGGGCGGCTGGCGGCACGGGCCGGAGCGGTTGCTGGCGGCTTTGCGGGGAGGCTTGCCGACGGCGATTCAAGTGCGGGCGGCTGAGCCGGTGGGGCCGGAGTTTCACGCGCGGTTTTCCGCCGTGGGCAAAACCTACCATTACCACCTCGTGCATGGCGGGTGGGCGGATCCGTTTACCCAGGCCTATGCGTGGTCGGTGCCGAAGGCACTCGACGTGGCGGCGATGCGCGCGGCGGCGGCGGTCCTGCGCGGGCGGCATGATTTCCGGGCGTTTTCGGCCTTCGGCGGCGAGGAGCGGGAAAACACCGTGCGCACTCTGGCGCGGCTGGATTTGATCGAGGACGGCAATCGGCTGCGGATCGAGGCGGAGGCGGAGGGGTTTCTCTACAAAATGGTGCGCAGCCTGGTCGGCGCGCTGGTTTATGCCGGTATGGGTAAACTCTCGGCGGAGCGCATCACGGCGTTGCTGGCCAGCCGGGAACGCACCGCCGAGGTGGAGACCGCGCCGCCGCAGGGCTTGTTTTTGGAGCGAGTGCACTATCCGGCGCCATGGAACCGCTAGAAGACACAGGCACAGCGGCCCCGGCAGCCCCGGCAGACGTGGCGGCGGCGGGCAGTTGGAGGGCGTGGGCGCGGGTGGCGGCGGATTTGGTGTTTCCGCCATCGTGCGTGCATTGCGGCGACCTGATCGAGGCGAGTCCGTTGCGGATGGTCTGCGCGGCCTGCGTGCCCTTGCTGGTGCGGGTGGAGCCGCCATGTTGCCCGAGTTGCGGGCATCCGTTTTTTGGCGAGGCCTCGGGGGAGCGACTGTGCGTGCACTGCGAGGGATTGCGGCCGGAGTTTGGCGAAGGGCGCACGGCGGTGCTGTTTCGCGGCCCGGCGCGGTCGCTGGTGCATATTTTAAAATACCGGCAGGGCCTGCACGTGCTGGGCGATATGGCAACGATCGTCGCGGCCAATCCCCACGTGGCGGAGTTCCTGCGCGGGGCGGTGTTGGTGCCGGTGCCCTTGCACGGGCGCAAGGAGCGAGAGCGCGGTTACAACCAGGCGAGCGAGTATGCGCAGGCCTTGGTGCGCGAGCTTGGTGGCGGGACGCGTTGCTCGGCGGTGCTGGCGCGGGTCATTGATACCCAAACGCAAACCAGTCTCGATCGCGCGCAGCGGCAGTCTAACCTCAAAAACGCGTTTGCCCTCGCCCCCGGGGTCGGCATTAACCCCGAGCTTCGGTATGTGCTCATCGACGATGTCTTCACCACGGGTTCCACTCTCAATGCCTGCGCGGCCGTGCTGCGGCGGGCGGGCGCGCTGAAAGTGGACGTCTGCACTTTCGGCCACGGTTAAACGCATTTCTCTCATTAATTCATCCCCTTACGTGACTATGTCGCTTTTCAGCACGCCCAAGTATTCCACCGTAGTGGTCAAAAAGAAGGACATCCCCAAGGGCCTTTACACGAAGTGCCCGATCTCGGGCGAAGTCGTTTTCAATCAGGAACTCGCGGCCAACCAGATGGTCGTGGCCAAGAGCGGCTACCATTTCCCGATCGGGGCCCGGGCCCGGATCGAGGGGCTGTTTGATGCGGATACGTTCGTCGAGCACGACGCGTCGGTGCGTTCGGCCGATCCGCTGAAGTTCGTGGACTCCGCGCCTTATCCTGAGCGCATTAAGAAATACGAAAAAGACAGCGGCTTGCCCGAAGCGGTGATTTGCGGCGTCGGGGCCATTCACGGCATTACGGTGTCGGTCGCGGTGATGGATTTCCGGTTTTGCGGCGGGGCCATGGGTTCGGCCGCCGGCGAAAAGATCACCCGCGCGATCGAGCGCGCGATGGCGGAGAAAATTCCCTGCATCATCTTTTCCGCTTCGGGCGGCGCGCGCATGCAGGAAGGGATTTTCTCGCTCATGCAAATGGCCAAAACGAGCGCGGCGCTGGGGCGTCTGGCCGAGGCCAAGCTGCCCTATATCTCGGTGTTGACCCATCCGACCATGGGTGGCGTGACCGCCAGTTTCGCGGTATTGGGCGATGTGAACATCGCCGAGCCCGGTGCCTTGATCGGCTTTGCCGGGGCGCGCGTGATCAAGGACACGGTCAAGCAGACCCTGCCTCCCGGGTTTCAAACCGCTGAATTCCTGCAAAAGAAGGGCTTGATTGATCTGATCGTGCCGCGTCTGGAAATGCGTGACACCCTGCGCGGCGTCCTGTGCGCGCTGCACACGCGCAAGGCCCCGGCGGCGGCCTGAGGGCGCGCGAGTTCTGGGCTATTCCGTTTTTGAGCAGCGTTTCCCCAGTCTCCCCGGCCGAATACGCCGCCGTCTGCGAGCGGCTTTATGCGCTGAAGGCGCGCGGGGTGTCGTTCGGCATTGATCGCATGTTGGCGTTTACCCGGCTGCTGGGTGAGCCGGAACGGGCGCTGCCGCTGATCCACGTCGCGGGCACTAATGGCAAAGGCTCGGTCTCGGCCATGCTGGCGAGCATCCTGCGCGCGGCCGGGCGGCGCACCGGGCTCTACACCTCGCCGCACCTGGTGCGCCTCGGCGAACGCGTGCAGGTGGACGGCGTGGCGCTCTCGGAGGCGGAGATCGTGGCCTATTACGGAGAATTGGCGCCTGTGGTCGCGGGCTTGGAGCGCGACGCGCCGGGGGAGGCACCGAGTTTCTTCGAGTTAATGACCGCGATGGCGTTTTTGCAGTTTGCCCGCCGCGCTTGCGACGTGGCGATTATCGAGGTCGGGCTGGGCGGGCGGCTGGACGCAACCAATATCATCCGCCCCGAGGTGAGCGTGATCACCAGCATCGGGCTGGACCACTGCGAGCTGCTGGGCGACACGCTGGAGAAAATCGCGGCGGAAAAGGCCGGGATCATCAAGCCGGGCGTGCCCGTGGTCATGGGGCGGTTGCCGCTGGAGGCCGAGGCGGTGGTGCGGGCCATCGCGGCTGAACGCGGCGCGCCGCTGACCAGCGTGCGCGAGGTGTTTGGCGAAGGCATCGCGGCGTATCCGCGCGCCGGTCTGGAGGGCGATTATCAACGCCTCAATGCCGCCACCGCGACCTTGGTGGTCCGACTGCTGGCCGGGCGTTTGGGGATTACGGATACGCACCTCCAAACCGGTTTGGCCAACGTGAGCTGGCCGGGGCGCTGGCAACGCACGCGGCTGGCCGATGGCCGATTGCTGGTGCTCGACGCCTCGCACAACCCCGAGGGGGCGGCGGTGTTGGATGATTTGCTGGGTAAGCTGGTCAAAGAGACCGGCCGTCGCCCGATCGTGATCACCGGCGTGCTGGGGGTGAGCCGCGCCGCGCCGCTACTGGCGGTGGTGGGACGGCATGCGCGAGAAATCCACCTCGCTCGACCGCAGCAGGCGAGGGCGAGCACCTTTGAGGAGTTGGAGGCCTTGGTGCCGGCGGAGTTTTTTTCGCGCGCAGCGACTGGCGGAGGACAAATTCACCGCGCGACGGTGGAAGGGCTTTTCCCGGGTCCGGGCGTGTGCGCGGCGGGCGGGCCGGAGGATGTGCTGGTGGTGACCGGCTCGATTTACCTGCTTGGCGAAGTGCTGGCCCGGCTGGAGCCGGACAGAGGGGCGGGAGAGCAGCGCTTGCAGGATTTTTGAGCTCCCGGCCGGGGCCAGCGCTTGGTGGGTCGACCGGGATTCGAACCCGGAACCAACAACTTAAAAGGATGCTGCTCTACCATTGAGCTATCGACCCCCGTGCGCTGTGAGGGTGCTTTGGATGATTTCACGGCGGACGTTGGCAAGGGTTTTTTGCCGAAGCCCGGGACAAGCCGGTTGACAGAGGGGCCCCAAAAGCGGCTTTTAGGGCCCTTCGATGAGCACCTTGCCGCAAACGTTACCTCTGGCGGCCGCTCCCGCCGCGCTAGTTCCGGCGATGGTTACGGCACCGAAAAAAACCGAGGGAACATTCGCCGAGGAAGCGCGTCAGAGTGCGGACCAACATATGTCTGCCCGCGCCCAAGAAGTAGCTCTCGACCGAATTCTGGTGGATCGCTTTCGCAATGGCGACGCCGCCGCCTTCGAGGAAATGGTTAACCGGCATTGGGATCGCATCTACGCCATGGTGCACCAGTTGCTTCGAAATCCGCAGGACGCTGAGGAAGTGACGCAGGACGCCTTTATCCGCGCGCATCGCGGCCTGGCCAACTTTCGCGGCGATTCGGCTTTTTCCACCTGGCTTTACCAGATCGCGACCAATTTGGCGCGAAACCGTTACTGGTATTGGTGGCGGCGCAAACGCGACCACACCGTCTCCTTCGATCAGCCGGTGGGGGAGGACAACACCACGACGTTTGCCGAAGTGTTTGCCGGTGACGCCGAGTCGCCGGGAGACCTCACGGTCACGCAGGAACTGGTGGACCGCATCGCGGTGGGGATGGAAAAGCTCAGTGCCCGCCACCGGGAGATTTTGATTTTAAGAAACGTTAAGAACCTCTCTTACGAAGAGATTGCCGTGATTTTGGGTATCTCGGTGGGAACGGTCAAAAGCCGGATCGCCCGCGCTCGCGACAGCCTCCGGGAGTTAATCGGAAAGGATGATCAATGAAAAACTCGGACCCCAGGTTTAGGGAACTGGTAAACCTCCACCTCGACCACCGGCTGAATGCAGGCGAGGCCTTGGAGCTGGAGCTGCTTTTGCAGGCCGAGCCCGCGCGTCGGCGCGAGCTGGCAATGTATCGGGCCATGCAGGGAGGTTGCGAGGAATTGTTCCGGCGTTCGGCGGCCGGGGCTCCAGCTTCGCAGCGTATGCTTCGTGCGCTGCGCGAAGCGGATCGCAAGGTGAACGCGCCCGAGCGTTCGCGCGGCTGGGCTTGGAACTGGAACTGGGCGGCGGGCGGCGGTCTGGCCGGTGCGGCCGCTTTGTTTACGGTGTTGATGGTGCGCGTCAGTTCTCCGGTCATGAGTGTCGCGGCGGATGCGCCGGCCACCAAGCAAGCAGCGGCGGTGGTGCATGCCGAGCCGGAGCCGGTGATTTTGGCCAAAGTGGCGGAGTTTCCCGCCGCCCGTCCGTCGGGCATGGGTTCGCTGGTGCCGGAGCACGGGCTGGCCCCGCGTCTGACCTTGGCGGCAGTAGGGATTGCAAACGAAAGCCACGAAGTCGGGGCGGTGTCGCGTTGGAGCTATGTTTTGGACGAGGCCACGGCCCAGGAAGCCGAACGTGCCGCCGCCTGGGCGCGGGGTGAGAACCGGCCGGCTTGGAGCGTTGATGCCACTACTGTGGCGCGTTATGGGGCTTCGCCGAGTGCCAGTCTGGGGGTGGGCGGGTCCGCGTTTCAAACCACGGCGGCCTCGTTTACCTTCGAGCGTTGAGATAAGCCTGAGCGCGATAAACGTCGCGGTTAAATGGTGGACGCCACAGGACTCGAACCTGTGACCCCATCCGTGTGAAGGATGTGCTCTAACCAACTGAGCTAGGCGTCCGGCTATCGGGGAGGGCGGAACCTGTCGCCCTCGATCTCACGAATCAAGGGCGATTTTGATGCCGCCCGGATTTTAGCGCGTTTCGGGTTTATGGATATCCGGTCTGGCTGATTCCGGTCCACGCGCCCGCTTGGTAGGCTTTTGTTCCCAAGCCCAAAGTAACCTAATAGGTTACTTGATGCTGGGCGCGTTTGGGGAGGCGGGGCGAGGGGGGGGGATTTCAGGGGGAGGGGGCTACGGTCGGGAGGGGGGCGTAGCGGACGGATTTGTCGGCCCAGGCTTTGATGATCGCGCCTGCCACCGGGGCGGCGTAGCGGCCCCCCGCAACATCTTCACCGGGGGTGTCGCCTTCGACGATCACTGCGATGGCGATCTGCGGGTTGTCAATCGGCAGGAAGCCCACGAACCAAGCGAAGTTGAGCGTGCCTTCCGGGGTGCGTTTTTGCGCGGTGCCGGTCTTGCCCGCCAGGCGCAGGCCGGGCACGCGGTAGCGCGGGGTTTGCAGGATGCGGCCGGTGCCGGTGTTGGTCACGGCTTCCATGCCAGCGAGGATCGCGCCGCGTTGCGCGGGGGTGAGGCTGTCGGGCTCGCTGTGCTGGCGCGGGGCATCGGGGTGGTGAAGGAGGGTGGGGTGTGTGGTGGTCTCGCCGCGCGCGAGCGAGGCGACAAAACACGCCATTTGCAGCGGGGTGAGGGCGAGGTCGCCCTGGCCGATGGAGACGTTGGCGGTGTCGCCCGGGAACCAGCGTTCTTGACGGCGGGTTTCTTTCCAAGCGGGGTCGGGGACGAGCATGCCGCGCGCTTCGAAGGGAAGTTCCAGGCCGGTGGGAGCATCGAGGCCGTGGCGGCGGGCTTCGGCGGCGATGGCGTCGATGCCGGTTTTCAGGCCGTGGTCGTAGAAGAAGGTGTTGCAGCTTTTCTCGATCGCCTGGGAGAGGGTGACGGTGCCGCGGTCACGGTGGTTGTTGCACACAAAGATGCGGCCGCCGACGCGGTAGGTGCCGGTGCATTCGACGCTGGAGTCGGGCTGGATATGGCCGCTGCGCAGGCCGGCGATGGCGGTGAGCAGCTTGAAGGTGGAGCCGGGCGGGTAAAGGCCCTGGGTGGCGCGGTTGATCCAGGCACCGCGGGTCTGGATGTCGGCGGCGGTCTCGTTGGAGAGGCGGGGGGTGAAGGCGTTGAGGTCGTAGTCGGGTTTGCTTACAAGGGCCAGGACTTCGCCGGTGGCGATGTCGAGGGCGACGGCGGCGCCGGCCAGGCCGGTTTCGGAGAGCTGGGCTTCGGCGGCGCGTTGGAGATCGAGGTCGAGGCTCACCACGACGTCGCCGCCCTGCACCGGGCGGCGTTTTTGTAACGGAGGCTGGATACGGTAACCGGCCGGATCGACGCGGTAGATGGCACCGCCAGCCTGGCCTTGGAGACGGGCGTCGAGGGCGGCTTCGAGGCCCTGGCGGCCGATGCTGCCGCGCATTTTGAAGGTGGTTAGGTCGGCGCCGGGCAGGTCGGCACCGACGGCGAGGTCATCGTCCGCAGCGGTATAACCTAGGGTGTGGGAAGCGAGGGAGCCGTGCGGGTAGTTACGGGTGCTGGCGGTGTAAACCTGGAGGGGCGAGGTGACGGGGAGTTGTTCCAGGAGCCGGGCGTAATCGGAGGGGCTGATGTCTTCGAGGAGGAGGTAGGGCAGGATGCGGGCCTGGCGGTAGTGGCGGTCGAGGACGTCGTCGTCAACCCGGTGGCGGGTGCCGAGGGCGCGGTTGACGATGTTGAGGTAGCCTTGGACAACGGAGACGCGGGCGATGCGTTCCATTTGCGCGGCGGTGGGCAGATCCTTGTCGCCGCTGTCGCGGTAGTTGCGCCGGATGCGGAGGTATTCCTTGCGGAATTCGGAGCGGAGTTCGTCGAGATTGAGGGTGACGGCGAAGCGGGGGCGGTTGCCGACGAGGAGGCGGCCCTCGCGGTCGAAGAGGTTGCCGCGGGGGCCGGGAATGACGACACGGCGCTGGCTTTGCACGGTTTCGCGTTCGCGGTGTTCATTGGTGCGGCCGAGTTGTTGGTAAGCCAGACCGGCGGCGAGCACGCCGAGGAGGAGTACGGCGAGGCCGTAGAAAAGCCAGAGGCGGGGGTCGTAACCGCGATGGGACTCCACCATCGAGCCGGCGCGATCGGGCGTGGAAGAGTGGGGGGCGTAGGCCATGGCGGGGGCGCGGCGGGTGAAATTAACCGAAGCGACGCGACCAGGCGGGCATGGCGGAAGGCGCGACGCCGGCCAGTTCGAGGGCGCGGCTTTGCAGGGCAAGAAACCAGGGGCCGAGCAGGGCGGTGGCGAGTTGGGAGACGAGTAGATCGGCCAGCAGGCGCAGGGCGGCGGAACCGGGGTCGGGCAGATCACCCAGGCGGGCGAAGGCGAGCACGACGAAGAGGCCAAGATTGATGAAAAGCGCGGCAACGACGCCGACCAGGGTTTCCTCGCGCGGCAGGCGGGCACGCACGCCGTGGAGGGCGCAGAAGCCCAGGCCGAGCAGGAGTGCGTGGCTTCCGAAGGGCACGGGGACACCGGCGTCGAGGAGCAGGCCGGTAAGGCCGGTGACGGCGAGGCCGCGCGCCAAGGGCAGGCGCAGGGCGGTGTAAACCACCAGCAGGCCCGGGGCGGCGAGGGTAAGGGCGAAGGGGGCGAGCTCGTGGTTGGCCTGGCCAAGGAGGGCGATGAGACAGCCGGCGCAGGCAAGCAGGACGAAGACTTGGCGGAGTGCGGCAGCGCTCATGGCTTGCGGGCGGGGGACGGTTCGAAATCGCCGTCGAGCGGGACCAGAACCGTCACTTCGCTGAGGCGGCCGAGGCGGGGGTCGAGCCGGGCGCGGCCGCTTTTAAAGAGACCATCGGTGCTGGGTTCCAGTTGGAAGACCTCGGCGACGGCCAGGCCGGGCGGGTAAACGCCGCCGAGTCCGGAAGTCACCAGGCGGCGGGGCGAGGAGGGGGTGGCGAAGATATCGAGGGGGACAAATTCAAGCAGGCCCTCGGGTGGACGCAGGGGAGGATTGACGCCGCCTTGGAAACTGACCGGGCGGTCGTCGCCCTCGAAGACGGCGGCGAGGCGCAGGCCGGGGCTGCTGATGAGTTCGACGACGGCGGTGGTGGCATGGACCTCGGAGATGCGTCCGGCGAGGCCGCCGGAGTAGATGACCGGCGAGCCGACGATCAGGCCGTGGTTTCTGCCCTTGCGAACGACGAGGCGTTGCCACCAGGCGGTGAAATCGCGCCGTACCACGCGGGCGGGTTCAGTGCGGAATTCGCCGTAGGAAGGGAGGCGGAGGAGGGCTTCGAGGCGGTCGATCTCGGCGCGCAGGCGCCCATCCTCGGCGAGGCGCAGTTCGTAGGCGGAGTTGAGGCGGGAGAGGTCGCGGGCGGCCTCGATGAGTTCGTTTTTGGAGCGGGTTTTTTCGGACCAGAATTCCTGCAGGTCGCGCACGTAGGAGGCGCTGACTTCGACCGGGGCCTGGAGTTCGTAGAGGCTGAGGCGGGCGAAGCGTTTGAAGAGAGCGGGCAGGAGCAGCCAGGCAAGTAGCACGACCCCGAGCGTGAGGAAGGGGCGGGCCTGATCGAAGCGACGGGGCACGGGCTACGGGAGGAGGGGGGGAGCGGATCGCGTCGCGGGGGGGCGTCGGCGGTCAGACGTTTTGCAGCACCCAGTTAAGATCGTCGAGGACGGCGCCGGTGCCGTTGGCCACGGCGGAGAGCGGGTCGTCGGCCACGATGACGGGCAGGCCGGTCTTTTCGGAGAGGAGGCGGTCGATACCGCGGATCAGGGCGCCGCCGCCGGCCATGACGAAGCCGCGGTCCACCAGGTCGGCGGAGAGTTCGGGAGGGCAGCGTTCGAGGGTGCCGCGCACGGCGTCCACGATGGCGGAGATGGGGTCGCTCAGCGCTTCGCGAATTTCCTGCGAAGTGATGTGGATGGTTTTGGGCAGGCCGGCGACGGAATCCCGGCCCTTGACCTCCATGCTGAGCTCTTCGTCGAGGGGGTAGGCGGAGCCGACGCGGACCTTTATCTCTTCGGCGGTACGCTCGCCGATGAGCAGGTTGTAGGCGCGCTTCATGTAGTTGACGATGGCGCTGTCGAGCTCGTCGCCGGCTACGCGGATCGATTTACTGAATACGATGCCGGAGAGGGAGATGATGGCGATCTCGGTGGTGCCGCCGCCGATGTCCACGATCATGTTGGCGGCGGGTTCGTCGATGGGCAGGCCAACGCCGATGGCGGCGGCCATGGGTTCGGGGATGGTGATGACGTCGCGCGCGCCGGCATGGGTGGCGGAGTCTTTGACCGCGCGTTTTTCGACCTCGGTGATGCCGGAGGGGATGGCGATGACGACGCGGGGGTTAACGCGCAGGGCGTTGTTGTGCACCTTGCGGATGAAGTAGCGCAGCATCGCCTCGGTGACGTCGAAGTCGGCGATTACGCCGTCCTTCATGGGGCGGATCGCGGTGATGTTTCCGGGGGTGCGGCCGAGCATCTTCTTGGCTTCGTCGCCGACGGCGCGGACTTTGCGGGTGACGGTATCGAGGGCAACGACGGAAGGTTCGCGCAGGACGATGCCTTTATCCTTCACGTAAACGAGGGTGTTGGCGGTGCCCAGGTCGATGCCGATGTCGTTGGAGAAGTAGCCGAAGAAGGAGGACATGGTTGCGTAGTGGAAAGTGCGCGGAGGGGACGACGGGGGCCGCCGCTCAGCGTGAACTTACTGCAAGTGCCGCTCCCAGAGGTGTCAAAAGGTAAAAGCCGAAGATGCAGCCGCTGGCTGGGGCGGGACAGTTCAGGCGAGGCGGAGGCCGACGAGGCGGGCGAGTTGGGTGGATACGGCGCGGAGTTGCTCGGCCTGGGTTTGGAGCTCATCGGTCGCGCAGGCGCTTTCCTGGGCGTGGGCGGCGGTGTCTTGGGTGACTTGGTCGGGCTGGCGTTGATCACGTCGATACCACGGGTTATTTGCACTGACGGGGCCTTATTTAAGCGCGGCGGGGCAGGTATAAAAACGTAACAATAGGTATCCGGGTTGAAATCTGCGCGGGGGGCGTTGGGTTGGGGGCATGGCCAAGCCTTTGATTAATCTGCGGGTTTACTATGTGTTGCCGTGCTGTCTGCTGCTTTTGAATTTGGTGAATTCGTTCGTGGGTTATCAGGCCGGACGGATTGACGATCCTTGGTTGCGCACGGTGGTGGTGATCGGGCTGGTGCTGGGCGGGTCGTCGTTGGTGGCGTTTGTGGTGTCGCCCGCGCTGGAAGCGTTTGTGCGGTGGTTGCAGCGGGTGAGCCGTTCGCAGGCGGGCGGGGCGGGGGAGGCGTGGTTTTTGATCGGGTTGGGGGCGGTGGTGTTCTGGATGTATTACCGGTTGGTGAACCATGGGATCGAATCCTTGATTCCGACGCATTGGCGGCTCGGCTAAGCCGAAGAACGCGTTTACGGTGGGGGGACTATGTTGCCTGGCGTTATCTTTATTCAGGATTTGGCGATCATCTTGGCGGCGGCGGCCGCGTTGGGCTGGTTGTGTCAGAGGGCGGGTTTGTCGGCGGTGGTGGGCTACCTGGTGGCGGGCATGGTGGTGGGGCCTTATACTCCGCCGTTTTCGTTGGTGACGGATGATGGGAGCATCGCGACGGCGGCGCAGGTGGGGCTGGTTTTCCTGATGTTTTCGATCGGGCTGCGGCTGAGTCTGCGGCGTTTGCAGCGTCTGGGGGCGGGCTTGTTGCTGGCGGTGGGGCTTGGGGCGGTGATGACTTACTACGCCACGCGCGGGCTGGGGGTGGCGGTGGGGCTGGACGGGACGGAGACGCTGTTTTTGGCCGCGATGCTGATGGTGTCGTCGTCGGCGATCATCGGGAAGGTGTTGCACGAGACGGGGACGGGGCATGAGCGGTCTTCGCAACTGGCGATGGGGGTGACGGTGTTGGAAGACGTGGTGGCGGTGGTGATGTTGACGGTGTTGAACTCGTTGGTGGTGCTGGGTTCGGGAGCGGTGGAGGGGGCGGCGACGGCGGGGTCGGGCTTGGGGGCGACGCTGGGCGGGTTCGGGGCGTTTGTGGTGTTCGCGGGGGTAATGGGGTTGCTGATAGTGCCGTGGTTGCTGCGGGTTTTGAGCATCAATGCGGACGAGGAGTTGCAGACGTTGGCGACGGCGGCGTTGCTGTTCGGGCTGGCGATCGTGGCGTATCGGGCGGGGTATTCGCTGGCGCTGGGGGCGTTTTTGCTGGGGTGCATCGTGGCGGAGACGCCGCACCGGCATCAGGTGGAGCGAATTTTTGAGGGCATGCGGGATGTGTTTAGCGCGGTGTTTTTCGTGGCGATAGGGCTGCAAATCGACGTGCAGGCGCTGGGCGAGGCGTGGTGGCTGATCCTGGGATTGACCGCGTTTACCTTGGTGGTGCGGGTGGGGGCGATTTCGACCGGGTTGACCCTGATCGGGACGCCGCACCGGGATGCGTTGCGCACGGGGCTGGTGACGACGCCGATCGGGGAGTTTTCGTTTATCATCGCGCAGCTGGGGGTGGCGGCGGCGGTGGTGCCGGCGGTGTATTATCCGCTGGCGGTGGGGCTCTCGTTGATGACCTCGTTGACCGCGCCGTTTTTGACCCGGCGGGCCGAACCGATCTCGGAGGCGATCTTGCGGCGGCGGCCGCAGTGGTTGGTGACGGTGCTGACCTCGTATCAGGAAGGTTTGGAGCGCTTGAGGGAGCGGCAGGCGGGCAGCATGCTGTGGAAGCTTATGCGCAAGCGTGTGATGCAGATAGGGGTGGAGCTGCTGTTCGTGGCGGGTTTGCTAGTGTTTGCCGAGCCAATGGAGACGGCGTTGACGGAGTGGCTGGGGGCGAACTGGTTGATCCCGGGCGGGCCGCGGCTGCTGTTTTGGCTGGGTTTGGTGGGGGTGGCGCTGGTGCCGCTGTTTGCGGTGTGGAGGAATGTGGGCGCGCTGGCCTTGATCGTGGCGGAGTTTTCCACCCAAGGGCAGGCGGAGAACAGTCAGGAACGGCTGCGCGGGCTGATTGCCAACGGTATTCGCTTGGTGGCGACTGTGGCACTGGTGGTGTGGGTGGCCTCGTTTGCGCCGACGGGTTCGGCGCGGTGGACCTTGCTCGGAAGTCTGCTGGTGGTGGCGGCGGTGTTGGGTTTGCTCCGTCGGCGGCTGATTTACTGGCACAGCGAGCTGGAGGTGGGCTTGCAGGATGTGCTTAGCGATAGCGCGGCGCAGCGGATGAGTGCGACCTCGGTGCCGTGGGCGGGGACCAAGCACGAGGAGTGGGCGATGGGGGTGACGGATTGCGTGTTGCCGGATCTGGCGGCGTGTTCGGGGCGCACGCTGGCGCAGCTGGAGCTGCGTTTGCGTTTTGGGTGCACGGTGGTGGGGATCGAGCGTCAGGGCTGCATGATCACGCTGCCGGGGCCGGGGGAGGCCTTGTTCCCTCGGGACAAGGTGCTTTTGCTGGGCGCTCCGGAGCAGTGGGCGGCGGCGAAGGCGGCGCTGGGCGCGGTCGCGGCGGGGGATACCTCTGACTTTGATGTGGTGGGTTTGGAGACGGTGACGGTGCCGCAGGGCAGCCGGGCGGCGGGGGTGACGCTGGCAACACTCGCGCCTTCGGCGACACACGGAGTGCAAATCGCGGGGGTGAAGCGAGGTGTCCGGCGGATTTTGAACCCGGGCGGGGACGAGTTATTGCGGACGGGCGACGAGTTGCTGGCGCTTGGCACGCCGGTGAAGCTGAGGGCGTTTAAAGCGTGGGTTCGGGAGGTGTAGCCTTATGACGTAGGCGGGGCGAACTGGCGCTGGATGCTGGCGGCGATGTCCTGGAGTTTGATCGGTTTGGTGATGTAGTCGTCCATGCCGGCGGCGAGGCAGGCTTCGCGGTCGCCTTGGAGGGCGTTGGCGGTAAGGGCGATGATGCGCGGCTGGCGGTCGGTGGGCACGGAGTGCCGGATCTCACGGGAGGCTTCGAAGCCGTCCATTTCCGGCATTTGCAGGTCCATGAAGACGAGGTCGTAGGGACGGTCTTGGACGGAGCGCACGGCTTCGAGGCCGTTGGCGACAGCATCGGCGCGGTAGCCGAGGCGGTCGAGGAAGCGGAGGGCGACTTTTTGGTTAACGAGATTGTCTTCGACGAGGAGGATGGAGAGCGGGATGGATCTGGACAGTTGCTCGATTTCGAGTGGGGGGCGGGAACTCGTGCGCGGGGCGTCCACGCCGAGGTGACGGCGGAGGGCGGAGATGACTTGGGCGGTGCGGGCGGGGCGGGTGAGGTGGGCGTGGACTGGGCCGAGGGGGAATTCGTTGGTAGAAGGGTGGCCCGGGGGGTGAAGCCAAAGCACTGGCAGGTGGAGGGTGCGGAGGCGGGCGGCGAGCGAGTGGTTGGGGTCGGGGAAAAAATAGGCGGCGTCGGCCACGATGAGGGTGGGCACTAGGGTGGCCGCGCCGGAGAGGAGGGTTTCGAGGGCGGCTGGGTCGGACGGGGCGATGACGGGTCCGAACTGGGCGGAGATTTGCTCGACGAGGCGGCGGCGGTTGAGGGGATGGGTTTCGAGGAGGAGGACGGCGGGGCGGTGTGCCGGGGGCAGTAGGGGGAGCGATTCGGCGGGGGTGGGGGCGGAGCGTAGGGGCAGGCTGAAGCGGAAGGTGGAGCCGCGTCCGACTTCGCTATCGACCTCGATCTGGCCGCCCATGAGCTGGGTGAGGCGCTGGCAAATGACCAGGCCGAGGCCGGTGCCGCCGTATTTGCGGGTGGTGGAGGAGTCCACCTGGGAGAAGGCCTTGAAGAGGCGGTCCACGCGGTCGGGGGCGATGCCGATGCCGGTGTCGCGGATGAGGAATTCGATGGAGCGGGGAGCGTTGCCGCCGTGGGTGGGGCGAGCGGAGGGCGGGGGGGCGACAGGGATGATTTCGAGGGAGACGGAGCCGGAGGGGGTGAACTTGATGGCGTTGTTAACGAGGTTGGCCAAAATTTGGCGCAGGCGGGTGGGGTCGCCTTCGATCCAGGGAGGCAGGGTGGGGTCGATGCGGTAGGCGAGGTCAAGGCTGCGGGCGGCGGCGAGGGGGGCGAAGAGGTCGAGGGTCTCCTCGGCGAGCGAACCGAGGTCGAAGGGGAGGGCTTCGAGTTCGAGCTGGCCGGACTCGATTTTGGAGAAATCGAGGATGTCGTTGATGATGGTGAGGAGGGTCTCGCCGGATTGGCGGATGGTATTGACCGAGTCGCGCTGGTCAGGGCTGAGCTGGGAGTGGAGGAGGAGGCTGGTCATGCCAATGACGCCATTCATGGGGGTGCGGATCTCGTGCGACATGGAGGCGAGGAAGTCGCTTTTGGCGCGGGAGGCGGCGTCGGCCTCGATTTTGGCGCGGCGCAGTTCGCGTTCGGTTTCGACGCGCTGGGTGATGTCGGCGGCGAGGAAGATGTAGTTTTCGAGGCGGCCGTCGGTGCCGTAAATGGGTTGGAGGTCGAGGGAGAGGTCGTATTGGCGGCCGGAGCGGGAGCGGCAGGAGAGGTCGGTGGAGAGGGAGTCGCCGGCGTCGAGGGCCTGACGGAGGCGCATGCTGGCGGCGGGGTCGCTTTGGCCGAGGAGGTCGAGGGCGGGGTGGCCTCCGACCTCGGCGAGGGTGCGTTCGAGGAGGCGGGTGAAGGCGTCGTTGACCCACTCGATGGCGCCGTCGGGGCGGGCGATGATGACCAGGTTGTCGGTGCGGGCGGCGACGAGGCCGAGTTTGCGTTCGGCGAGCTGGGAGGCGCGGAGGGCGGCCTCGGCCTGGCGGCGGTCCTCGACCTCGGCGCGGAGTTTATCGTTGGTGTTTTCGGTCTGGCGCTGACCGGCGCGGGCGACGCGAGCGAAGTGGACGGACAGGCCAAGAAGCAGCGTGATGCCAAAGCCGGTGAAGAGGGCAACTTCGGGGAGGCGGCGGCGGTTGAGGGTGTCGGAGTCGGGAACGGGCGCGAGGGTTATGCGGACGCGACGTTCGAAGATGGGGAAGATGGATTCGAGGGCGTTGGGGAGGGCGGCCTCACGCAGCAAAGGATCGCGGGAGTCGAAGACATTAACGCCGCCTATTTCGATGATGTAATCGTAGCCCTCGGTACTGCGTTTCAGGCGGGTGTCGAGGGCGGCGAAGAAGCGGGGGTAGGCGTAGTCTGCGGTGGCGAAGCCGGCGGAGCCGTTGACGGTGAGGATGGGGGCGTAGATGGCGAAGCCCTGGCCCAGGCCGGGAATCTGGAGGGTGGCGGATACGGCGGGCAGGCTGATGCTGCGGGCGCGCAGAATGGCGTCGTTGCGCAGGGGGTCGCGGGTGTGGTCGAAGTGGTCGAGCGCCTCGTTGCCGGAGAGGGGGTAAAGCCAACGGTTGAGGCCCTCGGCGGAGGTCCAGGCGAGGGCGCGGGCACCGGGAGCTTCGTTGAGGTAGTTGACGGCGTCGGCTTCGCGCACGACGGGGCTGGCGCTTTCGAGCAGGCTCCAGCGGCGGGCAATGCGTTCGAGGGCGGCGGACTGGCGCTCGATTTCGAGGTGGATGGCCGAACCGAGGCTATCGAGGGTGTTTTTCGAGGTGACGGCGGCGTAGTAACGCTCCCGTTCACGCAGGCCGGTGTAGAGGATGAGGGTGAGGGCGCAGGAGGCGACGATGACGGGCAGGGGCATCCAGACGGGCGGGGTGTCGTCGGTGTTTTCGTGCACCCGCCAGGCGGCGACGAGCAAGGCCACGCCGAGGAGGATGGCGAGGCTGCCGGAAAAGGGGGATAGACTGCCGCCAGCATTCCAGCCGAGGCCGCCGGGAAGATTGAGTAGATAGCCTAGAATGGCGGCGGTGCCGATGGCAGCGGCGAGCGAGCCGGCCAGGCCCAGTCCCAAGGCGCGGCGGGCGGTGCCACGACCGAGCAAAGGGGTGAGTACGAGGCCGGTCAGGAAAAGGCAGACGGCGGCGGCGGGAGCCATGCGGCCAGGGTTGGCGATGCCGGGGGCGGAGAGGTAATCGCGCACCAGAAGCTCGTCGATACCGAGGTTTATGCCCAGCAAGTCCTGCAGGACAGAGGAAAGTCCGATGGAGGCGGGGAGGAGACCGAGCCAAGAATATCTCCCTGGGCTGAGCAGCAGGGCGCGCAGGGCGAAGCCCAGAAGGGCGAGAGCGATGGCGGCGTTGGCTTTGACCGGGTCGAGACTGGGGCGGAATTGAACCAGCGTATCCATGCGGAGCCACCAGCCGATCGAAACCAGGCAACCGCAGATGATGACGAAGTGACTTAGCCCGAGGGCTAATTGCTGGGTCTTGGGGACCGGCTCCAAAATGGGGTGCGGCACGCGGGTCATTTCGTGAAGTAAGGCACTAGGGGTTTGGCGATTCGATGCGAGGGGAAAGCGGGGCGGGTGCGGGGGCAGGCACTGGCGCAGGAGGCTCGGCGGCTTTGGGGCCGAAGCCGGTGATGCGGCGCAGCAGGCGGGTGGGGCCGAGGGCGAAGGTCCAGTCGGGTTGTTCCAGGGTGCCGCCGAGCTCCACTTCCAGCACGGTGGAGAGCGGGCTGAGCACGAGATTCACGGTCGAGCCGAGGAGGTTGCCGCTGCGTTCAAAGGGGCGGACTTTGGCGGTGAAGGCGAGTTTGCCGTCAGCGAGATAGTAGTCGCCGTGGGTTTCGACCAGAGTGGACGCGCCCTTGAGGTTGAGCTCCGAGAAGGCGAGGCGTTGCCGGTCGAGGGTGAAACGGGCGTCTGCGTCGGTGAGTTTTAAGGTGGTGAGGCCGATACCGAGTTCGCTGAGTAATTCGGAAAAAAGCCCGAAGAGACGGATGCGGGCGAGGTCGGCCCCGGTGACAAGCGCGGAGCCCTGGCCGGTGAAGCCCAGCGGGTCGTTGGCGGGGCCTTGGGCGGCGAGTCGGAGTTGGACGGTGCCGCCCAGGGGTTTTTCACGGGTGTCGGGCTTGGCGGGCGTGCTGGTCGCGGGGGAGGGTGGGGTGCGAATGGCTTGAAACTCGCGCCATTTAGCGAGGGCGAGGTCGAGGCTGGCATCAGTAGCCACGGCGTCGAAGGCGAGACGGCGCGCGTCGGCGGGGCCGTCTAGAGTGGCCGTGCCGGAGACGACGCCGGAGGCGAAACCGGCGCGCATGTTTTCCAAGCGGATTTCGGAGTCTTGGCGGAGGATGCGAACGGCCAGGTTGTCCAACGGGAAATCGTGGTAACGCAGAGAGCCGGGCACTTCGAGGTCGAGGGTGTAGCGTTGGGAGCCGGCGAGGGCGCCGGCGTCGGGTCCGAAGGCCTGGCCGACCAGGCGCAGGCGGGGTGTGACGGTCAGGTCAAAGGGGGCGACGATTTCCTGTCCGTCGTTGCGAAACAGGTCGGTAAGGGCGGTGATGGGGAGGTCGGAGCGCAGGTCGAAGTCGAGGCGTTCCCAGGCGGGACCGCCGGGCGCGAGTCGGCGCGAGAGGCGGCCGTCGGCGGCGTGGGTGCCTTGGGTGATGCGGAAGCCGAGGATGTCGATGTGGTTGTGCTGGACCATCACGCGGGTGGCCACGGTATCGAGGGCGAGTTCGCGCAGGGCCATGGGGCCGGAGGCGGCACCGACAAACACGGTGGTGTCATCGGGGTCGCCCCAAGTGCCTTGAATGTCCACTTCGGCGGCGGGCGGGACGTGGCCGAAGTGAAAGTCTTCCCAAAGGCGATCCCACCAATCGGTGAACCAGCCCTCGATGGCCATGGGGCGCAGGCTGCCGCCGAGGAGGAAGCGAAAGGCGAGGGTTTGGGTATCCATCTCGTAGCTGCCGGAGGCGGAGGTTTCCGGCAGGTGGAGCAGGACGGGGAAGGCGGTGAACCGGTGGGCCAGAGGTTCGTAGAGCAACTCGGCGGTGGCGCCGCGGAAGATGACGTGGCCGGCTACGGCGCGCCCGCCGGTGACACGGGCGCGGGCGGTGCGGAGAACGAATGCCGGATCGAATTCGGTCTGGAAGGCGAGTTGTACAGGGTCGGTGAGTTCGAGGATGCGGCGGGTTTTCTCCGGCAGGTAGGAGGCGACGACGGGTAAGAGGGCGGGGGTGAGTTCGCCCTCGGCGACCAAGGTGCCCGCGCGTTGGGCGGGTCGGCCGTTGATCGCGAGGGACCAGAGGGCGTCGGCCAAGCGGGTGGAGAGGTCGCCGCCGAGCAGCCCGGAGGAAGGGTCGTAGGTCAGGGTGGCGACCAAAGGGGCGGGAGGGACGGCCGTATCGATTTTATGGATTCGACCAAGTGCGAGATCGGCGAACAGGGGGCCGCCCGAGGGATGGCGCAGTCGGGCGGCTAGTTGCTCCACTTCCAAGGCAAGGGGCGGCGGGACCGAGAGGTGAGCGGCGTGGATGCGCAATTCCTCGCCGGCGGGGTCGTCGAAGGGAATACTGGCCGAGAGGCGGGCGGTGGTAAGGGTGGCTCCGACAAGGGCGGGAGGCAGCGCAGGGTGGGCGGGGACGAGGAGGGAGGCGATTTCGGCGGAGGCGATGAAGCGATCAGGTGCGAGGTCGAGGCGAAGGATTTTGATCGAATCAAGGGGCATACGGGCGAGCTGGCGGTAGAGCGCACCGGCTTGGATAAGGCTGCGGCTGATCAGGGGAGTGAGATCGGTGGCGGGTGCGGTCGAATTGGCGGCGGGTCGGGAGGGTAGTGCGCCGAAGAAGGCGGTGGGCACGTCGAGCACGCGGGCGCTGGCCTGATCGAGTTGCCAGAGGGCGGTGCCGGTGGCGTGTGTGAGACGAAATTCACCTGCGTTGAGGAGAGTTTGCGGTGCGCCGGTGGGGGAGTGCAGCGCGGGCAGGGTGAGGGCGAGTCCGGTAATTTCGGCGCGGTTGATTTCGACGGTGCCGGAGCGCAGGGCGGCGCGGTCGAGTTGAAGGTAAATGGCGGCGGCGCTGGCGAAGGGAGCGGGGGTGTTGCCGGCGGGGACGGCAAGGGCGAGAGCGGGGGCGCGCACCAGGACGCGGCCTTGGGGATCGAGCCAGATCGCTTCCGCCCGAATGTCCAGGCCACGGGTGCGGAGATCGGCGGTCAGGTGTTCGATCACGAATTCCGGCAAGCGCAGGCCGCCGTCGGCCACGATGCGGAGTTGCAGCGCTAGGGTAGCGAGGAGGATTAGCCAGAGGCCAAAGAGTAGCCCGTTACCGATGACCGCGAAGAAGCGGCGGGCGAGCTTGGCGTTGGCGGGAGACACGAAGGCAGGATGGAAACGATGCCGGGCGCTTGTCCAACGATGAATGGCGGTCGTAAATCGGTCGCGAATCAGTCTTTTTCCTTCAGCACAGTGTCGATGGCGAGGCCTGCCGCGAGCAGGAGTAGGTTGATCTCGGGGGCGGGGGTGCCGTTGATGCTGATCACGTAGTTGTCGGCGGTGGTGAAGAGCTCTTTGCCAAGGCCGGCCCATTTTTTGGTGATAACGCCGAGTTCGGTCTGGCCGCTGAGGAAGCGGAAGTTCCAGCCCTTCCAGTCGCCTTGCACGAGGGCGACTTCCTGGCCGTCGGCGGTAAACACCCTAAAGGCTCCGCCGAGCGAAAAGGCCTTGGCTTGCAGGTAGCCGAGGGACGTCCCGTGGGCGTCGAGGATGTCCACACGGGGGCGGAAAAGGGCCACGCCGCGACGGAGAGAAAAGAGCAGGCGGCGATTGGCGGTGAGTTCGGCACCTTCGTAAACCGCCACGCGGGTGGGCATGAGTTTCTTGTCGATGAGGAGGCGGAGGAATTTTACCAAGCCGCTGATTTCTTCGCGGGCTTCGCCAATCTTTGCTTTGGAGACGGGGTCGAGGATGTCGTACGCATCGAATAGTTTCAGGAGTCCGACGTGTTCGCGGATGAAGTAGGTTTGGCGGTTGAGCATGGGGGGAAGTGATCCGGGCGGCGGCGCGGCGCGGGGGGCGGAGTTTAACCCATGTAGCTGCGCACGTCCAAGCCGGGAACGCGGGCGAAGTGGCGGGCGTTGTCGGTGACGAGGGGCAGGCCGTAAAGGCGGGCGGTGGCGGCTATCATGGAATCGGCAGCGCCGATGCCTTTGCCGGTTTGGCGGAGGTCGCGCATGACGCGCAGGGTTTCTGAAATCAGGGGATCGCTTATCGGTATAACCGTAAAAAAACGCAGGTGGGCTTCGGCATCTAAGTCGGTCTGGAATCCGGCGCGAAATTCAATTTCCACCATGCGGGGGATGTAAGCGTTTCCGTCGTCTTCCCGCTTTAACCAGGCTACGGCTTGGGCTCGGCTAAAGCGTTTTAGCCGTCCTTGTATCGCAATCAGAAAATTTGTGTCGTAAATCACCGGTCTGAGCGGCAGGCCACGATTTTTTCAACCCATGCGGCGTCAAAGTTTTTATCTGGTGGGGGCAGCAAGTCGGCGATTTCAGAAGCTTTCCGGCCTGGTGGGGGAACCAGCCGGGGGGGTAAAGCGGCCGCGTTTGGACGGGAGACCCGGAGGGGAGCGGCAGCGCGGGGTTTAGGGGCGGGGTAATCGGCCATGACCTCCCTGGCGAACTTGGCGGGCGTGGCGGGCGGGGGCGTGAGTTTGGCGCGAGCGACCGTTTTCACCCTTGGAACGGATTTAGAAAGGGGCTTGGCGCGGGGCTTGGTCAGGGTGCTCATGCCTGCGAAGCTTGGCGCGAGTTTGGGGTGCGGCAAGGTTGCATAGAGCAAAAGGGCAACAAGGTATGTAAACATCGCCAGGCGATATAAGTCGGCGCTGGGCTTGTCGGGATCGACGGAGAGGAGGCGCAGGGCTTACCAACCGAATTGGCGTTTGATGCGGAGGGGTTCGTAGAGGCTGGGCGAGAGCTCGGTTATAAAGCGGCTGGGATTGAGCATCATGCCACCGGGGCCGGCGCGGGAGGCGATCTTCGGGTAACAAAGGTAGAGTTCGTTTTTGGCCCGGGTGACGGCCACGTAGAACAGGCGGCGCTCTTCCTCGACGTCGCCGTCCTCGATGGAGCGGCGGCCGGGGAACATGCCGTCGGCCAGGCCGATGACGAAGACGGCGTCGTATTCAAGGCCCTTGGACTGGTGGACGGTGGTGAGCTTGATCGCGTCCTGGCTTGGCGCGACCTCCTTGTCGCTGGTCTCGCCATTAAGCAGGACGATTTGGGCGAGCATTTCTTGCATGTCGTCGAAGCGGGAGGCGAAGCCGACGAGAGCTTTGAGCTCTTCGTAGCGGTCCACGTAGTCGGCGTAGGCACCTTTCATGTGGTCGCCATACCAGCCCTCGATGGCGAGCTCGATGGCGCGGGCGGGTTTCTCGTCGCGCATGGCTTGGGCGACCTCGCGGAGGGAGGCGCAGAACTGTGTCCAGTCGTCCTTGGCGGCGGCGGGGACCTTGGCTTTGACGTCGTCTGAGGCGAGGGCGTCGATGAAGTCCTGCTGGAGAAAACGGGCGTGGTCGAGGGCGGCGGCGTGGATCTTGGCCGCGCCCTTTTCGCCGACCTTGGGGAGGAGGATGGCGATGCGTTCCCAGGCGAGGGTGTTGGCGGGGTTGTAAACGAAGTTGATCAGGCCAACGAGGTCGCGGACGTGCTGGCGTTCAAAGAATTTCACCCCGCTGGTGATGGTGTAGGGAATGGCGGCGCGGGAGAGGGTGAGCTGGATCTCGAGGGCGACGAAGTGGGATCGGTAGAGAATGGCGATTTCGGAGGGGGAGACGCCGTCGTCCTCTATGAGGCTGCGGATGCGCTTGAGCACGAAGTCGGCCTGTTCGCGGTCGTCCATGGCCTGGACGACGTAGGGCTTGGTGGAGTTGGCGCGGGCGGCGATGAGTTTCTTCTCGAAGTGGCGGCCCTTGGGCTGGGCTTCGAGCACTCCGTTGGCGAGGGCGAGGATCTGCGGGGTGGAGCGGTAGTTGGTCTCGATGCGGTGAATGACGGTGCCCGGGTGTCGGTCGGGGAAGGTCATGATGTTTTCAAAGTTCGCGCCGCGCCAGGAGTAGATGCACTGGGCGTCGTCACCGACGGCCATGACGCAGTGGTGGGCGGCCATGCGGTCCACGATCTCGGACTGGAGTGTATTGGTATCCTGATACTCGTCCACCAGGACGTGGCGGAAGCGGTTGGCGAAGTAGACGGCGATGTCGGGAGCCTTGATCAGGAGTTCGAGCCAGAGTTCAAGCAGGTCGTCGTAGTCGAGTACGTTTTGCTCGCGTTTGCGGGAGGCGTAGGCGGCGGCGAAAGCGGGCAGGCGGTGGGCGATCTCGTCGTATTGGGGGAAGTTGCGTTTGACGGTTTCGAGCAGGTCGAGGCGGGTGTTGCGCGCGAGGGAGATGACGTTGTGGAGGGGGCCGGGCTTGGGGTGGGTCTTGTCCTTGAAAAAGAGTTTGTCCTCGGACTCGACGGCGGTTTTGAGCAGGGATTCGGCTTCGTCGGCGTCGAGGATGGTGAAGTTTTTCGGGAGTCCGAGGGCGTCGCCGTAGATCCGCAGGACGCGGCTGCCGAGGGAGTGGAAGGTGCCGCCCCAGAAGCGGCGGGGCTCCACGCCGGTGAGTTGCTCGACGCGGGCGAGCATTTCCTTGGAGGCCTTGTTGGTGAAGGTGAGGAGGAGGATTTCGCCCGGACGCACACCCATGGAGAGCAGGTAGGCGACGCGGTAGGTGAGGGTGCGGGTCTTGCCCGAGCCGGCGCCGGCGAGGACGAGGAGCGGACCGGGCTCGGCGGTGACGGCGGCGAATTGCTCGTCGTTGAGCTCGGCGCGAAAGTCGATCGATGGGACGGAAGATTCGAATGGCTGGGAGTGACGGCTATCGAGGGGGAAATCCATGGGATGAGGGCGCTTCAGGCGATGGAAGAGCCGGGGGGCTTAAGGGCGGGTGAGGCGAAGCGGGCGCGGAGGACTTCGATGACAATGGGCAGGACGGAGACGACCATGATGCCGAGGATGACGAACTTGAAGTTGCGTTGCACGACGGGTTGGTTGCCGAAGGCGAAGCCAAGGTAAGTGAATGCGAATATCCAAACGAAGCCGCCGACGACGTTGAAGGCGAGGAAGCGGCGGTAATCCATCTGGCCGACGCCGGCTACGAAGGGAACGAAGGTGCGTACGATGGGCACGAAGCGGGCGAGCACGATGGCGCGGCCGCCGTAGCGTTCAAAGAATTCGTGGGCGCGGCGCAAGTGGGCCTGGCGGAGGAAGCGGGAGTCGGGGCGGTTAAACACGGCGGGGCCGAGGCGGGCGCCGATGGCGTAGTTGAGGGAATCGCCGATCACAGCGGCGACCCAGAGCAGGAGGGCGAGAAGGTGGACGTTGAGCCCGGTGTCGGGGCGGGCGGCGAAGGCACCGGCGGCGAAGAGCAGGGAGTCGCCCGGGAGGAAGGGCATGATGACCAGGCCGGTTTCCACGAAGATGATGGCGAAGAGCACCGCGTAGGTCCAAGCCCCGTACTGGGCGATGATTTCGGCCAGGTGGGTGTCGATGTGGAGAATGAAGTCGATCAGGTAGCGGATGGCTTGAAGCATGGGTGCCGATGCAAACGGCATCCCGGGCTTGGGCGAGCGGGAAGTCGATTGAGTATGGGAGTGAGCGCATGGTGATCGCTTTACGAACGGCAGGAGAGGAGGTTGGTCGTTTGATGCGCTCAGCCGGTCTACAGGGTCGGCAAAAGCGCCGTTATCGAGTGCGAACCACCGACAGCCGCCACGATCAGCCTATCGCGCCCAACCGCTTGGCCGAAGCCCCAGCGCCCACCCGGCCCGACCAAATATGGGTGACTGATATCACCTACAGCGAAACCGCAGAAGGCTGGCTGTATTTGGCCGGTGTGCTCGACCTTTATAGCCGCCGACTGATCGGCTGGGCCATGGGTCCTAGCTTGGAAACCGCGCTACCACTAACGGCTCTAGCGATGGCGCTGCGACAACGTCGGCCAGGTGCCGGAGTGCTGCATCACTCGGATCGTGGCTGCCGATACGCCAGCGCAGCCTATCGACAGGCCCTCACTCAGCACGGCTGCATCGCCTCAATGAGCCGCAAGGGTAGTCGATTCCAGTGTATTTCATGGCAACGCCACTCCATTGGTTAGCCGGATAGGCTCTTAGCCGAAAACGTGCAGTTGAAGAGGTGTCGCCGTTTGGGAAGTGATTGGAGGTGAATGAAACCAGAACAATCGTCGGGCACCCGCCCGCTTCACCAAACGGTGACCGCAGGATT
>CANIWJ010000006.1 GCA_947471035.1 Verrucomicrobiota bacterium | reverse complement strand
GGGGCACGTTGACCTTTTGGAACATGAGCCCGCCCTTGCGTGCGACTTGGGTGGCGGCGGGTTGGGGGGTGGTGACCAGTACGGCCCCGTCGAGCGGCAGGGTTTGCACGAGGCTGAGTTGGGCGTCGCCGGTGCCGGGCGGCAGATCGACGAGCAGGAGGTCGAGCGGGCCCCACTCGACGTTTTGCACGAACTGCTGGATGGTTTTCATGATCATCGGGCCGCGCCAGACGACGGGGGTGTTGTCGTCCACCAGGAAGCCCATGCTCATGACTTTTACACCGTGGGCCTCGATGGGGATGAGGCGGGAGTTTTCGCCCTCGCCCTGGACCTCGGGGCGTTGGCCGTGGAGGCCGATCATGAGGGGGACGGAGGGGCCGTAGATGTCGCAGTCCATCAGGCCGACGCGACCGGGGCGGCCGAGGGCGGTGAGGTGGGCGGCGGCGGCCACGGCGAGGTTGACCGAGAAGGTGGATTTACCGACGCCGCCCTTGCCGGAGGCGATGGCGACGGCGTGGCGGATGGTCTTGGGCGCGTTGGCGTTGCCGCCGAGGTTGCCGCCGGGGGCGACTTTGGGTGCGGCCACGGCGATGTCGATGACCACGTCCTTGACGTCAGGTAGGGCGCGCAGGCAGGCCTCGACCTCGCGTTTGAGGTGGGTGGGAACCTTGGGGTCGGCGGTGGTGATGGCGAGGGCGACGCGGGCGGTGCCGTCGAGCAGGGCGGCGGATTTGACCAGCCCGAACGACACGATGTCGCGGCTGAAGCCGGGGTATTTGACCTGTTTGAGGTGTTCCTTGAGGGCGTCGGGTGTCATGGCGGTTAAAATTAAAAAGAAACGGAATTGGCGTTGAGCGGTCGAGTGGCGGGGTAAATAGATGAGGCGTCAACGCCACACCCACTCTTCTTCATGTTCACCCGCATTTCATCTCGTTTCCAGTCTTTGGCATTAATCGCGACCGTCGCTTTGGCGGCGATCGCTCCCGGCGTCAGTCCGGCACGGGCGCAGACCGTGAAAAACATGGGCGATGTGACGATCAACACCGAGCTCAAGAACACCGCCATACGGGTAACGGGCGCGACGCCCGAGCTGAACTCGCTGGCGAATCAGGCTTTCGCGGCCCACGGGGCTTTTCGTCGGGTGGAACAGGGTTTCGTTTACGACGTGAAATTCGCTCCCGGCGGCGGGCCTAATCAAGTGCAAGTGACGGTGACGCGCGGGCAGGGCACGCCGGTGTTGAGCCAGGTCGTTTCGGGCAACACGCCCCGCAATGCGCTGTTCCGCGCCGGCGACCTGGCGGTGAAGGCGATGACCAACAAGCCCGGGTTTTTCGCCTCCAAGCTGGCATTTATCGGCGAGCGCACTGGCAAGCCCGAGGTTTACGTGGGTGATTTATTCATGGGCGAGGTGCGCCAGATCACCAACGACAAGGCGCTGGCCCTCACGCCACGCTGGGCGCCGGACGGCAGCCGGTTGGTTTACACGAGTTTTTTCCGGACCGGGTTTCCTGATATTTTCATGCTCGATCTGGGTTCTTTGCAGCGGAATACCTTTGTGAGCTTCAAGGGCACCAACAGCGGCGCGCGTTTCAGCCCGGACGGACGCAACGTCGCGATGGTGCTCTCCGGCGAAGGCAACCCCGAGATTTACGTGGGCAACGCTCAGGGTCGGCAGATCACGCGCAAGACGCGCACCCGGGCGATCGAGTCCTCGCCCTGTTTCTCGCCGGACGGTTCGCAGTTGGTGTTTACCTCGGATGCGGCGGGTGGTCCCCAGCTTTATGTGATGTCGGCGGCGGGCGGCGAAGCGCGTCGGTTGGGCACGCGTTTAAGCGGATACTGCGCGGAGCCGGATTGGAGCAAAGCTGACCCGACCAAGATTGTGTTTACCGCGCGCATGGGCGGCGGATTTCAGCTGGCGGTTTATGACCTGAGCTCAGGCATCGCCAAGGTGGTCTCGAAAGCTCCCTTCGATGCGGTCGAACCGAGCTGGCTGGCCGACGGTCGCCATGTGGTATTCTCGGCGCGCGCGGCCGGAACCAGCAGCCTGTGGGTTCTGGATACCGAAAACGGCAAGGCTACGCAGTTGAGCTCGGCGGCGGCGGGCAAGCTCTCGCAGGCCAGCGTGCTGGATCCGCGCTGAGACGCAGCGATCGAGTTGAAGCGATTTTAAGCTCTAAAGAAGGCGGAGGCTCCCGGGCCTCCGCCTTTTAGCGTTTTACGGCGACGCCGAGGATTTCGAAGCGGGCGTTGTAGAGCAGTTGGTTGGTGCCGAGGAAGGCGCGGGCGGGGAATTCCTGCTTAAAATAGGTACGGTAGATTTGGTTAAACGTACCGTAGAGTGACAGGTCGGAGCAGAGGATTTGCACCATGACGAGGTCGTCCATGGTCATGCCGGCGGAGGCGAGCGTGGCTTTGACCTGGTCGAGCAGAAGCTTGGCCTCGCCCTCGGCGGTGTCGGGGACTTTTTTGGCTTCGGTCAGGCCGATGTGACCGGAGATGTAGAGGGTGTTGCCCACGAGCACGGCGGCGCTGAAGGCGCGCGGGTCGCCGACGTTGGAGCGAGGGTCGATGTACTCGCGCCGCACGGTTTCGTCGGCGCGGGCGGCGCCCAGGCCAAGCGCAGCAAGAGCGGTTAAAACAAAGAGTATACGGGGAGCAAAACGGAGGGAAACGGAGGAGGTCATGCGCCATGGTCGTAGCTTGGCGCATACCAACCCACGCCACCCTGACGGAGTTGATGTTAATGCTCGGTGTAGCGGGGTTTGGGCCCGCTTTCGGCCAGCCAGACGGCGGTCGCGAGCAGGGTTAGACTAAGGGCTAATTTCACCGGGTCGGTGGGCTCGTTAAAAATGAGGAGAGACGCCGTCACGCCGAGGGGAATCTTGGCGTTGTTGAGGGCGGCGAGGGTGCCCGTGTTGACCCGGGAGAGGCCGATGTTCCAGAGGAAAAACCCCGCTCCGCTTGCCCCCAGCCCTAGTCCGGCGAGGACCAGCCATTGGGTCGCGGTCGGAGTGAAGGCCGCCCACGCGGCGAAGGGCACCGAAACGAGAGCGGTGGCGACGAAGCCGCCCAAGGCAAGCCAGCCAAAGAGGTGAGGCTCGCCGAGGTGGGCGAGGGCGGGACGGGTGCGTTTGTAGGCGATCTGACCAGCGGCGAAACAGAGATTGGCCCCTTGCACGAGGGTGAAGCCGATCATGGCGTCGGGCGTGCCGACGCCCCGCCACACCAAAACGCCCGCTCCGACGGCGGAGAGCAGGGCGGCGGCGGCGTGGCGCGGGGCGAGTTTGTTATCCAGAGCGCCATCGAGCAGGACGATGTAGAGCGGAGTCAGGATGGTGAAGAGATACACCTCGTGACCTTGGAGATGTTTGAATGCTTCAAGGTAGAGCAGATACATGACACCGAACTGGATCGCTCCGATGCCGGCCAACCAAACGGCGGTTCGTTTGGCGAGCTTGGCAGGGCGGAGAAACGGGGCGAAGACGAGAAGCGTGAGCCCTAGGCGCACGGTCGCTACGGCGGGGGAAGACAGGTCGCCAAGGAAGTGTTTGATCAGGCCGGGGGAAAAGGCCCAGAGCAGGGAGACAAAAAGGAGGAGGAACATCAGTCGGTTTAGGGTAGAAGAATTTTAAACCCGGAAAATCGCGCCAAGTTTTTTGCCTAACGCAAGGCTTAGGCCGCCGAGGCAGATGGCGAGGAAGGTCATGGCCCAGACGCCGAGCGCGCTGGCGATGAACTGGCCGTCGCCGATCAGTTGAAAGAGTTCCAGAATGGTCTTGGTGATGGGGTAGAATGCCTGTTTTTGGGCGAGGATTAGCGAATCGGAGACCTCCAGCATCGCGAACGCAAAGGCGAGGAGTCCGCCTGCGATCAAGTTGGCGGCGATGAGCGGCAGGGTGATTTTCCAGATGGCACGCAGCGGTGGGCAGCCGAGATTCTGGGCGGCTTCTTCGAGCGTCTCGCTGGTCTGTTCCAGGCCCGCCGCCGCCGCGCGCACCACGTAAGGCAGGCGGCGCACGGAGTAGGCGATGATGAGCAGGGCGGTGGGGTTTTGAATCGGATTCAGGAAGGCGAAGAAGCGGCCTTCCTGGCTCATCACGAGGAAGCCGAAGGCGAGCACCAGACCGGGCACGGCGAGGGGCAGCATGGCGAGCACATCGAGCAGGCCGCGCCAGCGCAGGCGGGAGCGCACCACCACGTAGGCGATGGCGACGCCGAGGCCGAGATCGATCACGGTGCTAGCGGCTGCGAAAACGATGGAATTACGAATGGCCGAAACGGTGAGCGGGTGGCCGAGCGCGAGTTCAAAGTTTTTCAGGGTAAAGCCGCCGGGTAGGATCCCAGCATACCAATCGGTCGCAAAAGCGGTGAGTATGACCCCGAAATGGGGCAGGATGGCCACGGCGGTGGCGGTGGCGAAGCCCGCGGTGCAGAGCCAGGCGAGGCCGGTTGGCAGCGGACGCGCGCCGCCGGTTGATGAAGCCTTGGACATCATGGCGTAGGCGCGACGACCGAAAAGCCCCTTGCCCACCAAGTAGAGTGCGGTGGTACTGAGCAGGAGCAGTGTGACCAAGGCGTAGGGCGCGGGACTGCCGCCGATGTCCTTGAGGCCGTAAAAAATCTGCACCGAAGTAATGCGCGAGTAATCGAAGATCAGGGGTACGCCGAGTTCGGTGAACGCCGCGATAAAAACGATGGTGCCACCCGCGAAAAGTCCGGGGCGGATAAGCGGCAGGGTGACTCGAACGAAACGGCGCAAGCCAGTGCAGCCGAGGTTTTCCGCCGCTTCGTCCAGCGCGGGGTCAACGTTGGCCAGGGCGGCGGCGCAGTTGAGGTAAACGATCGGGTAGAGCGAGAGCGCGCTGACTGCCGCCATGCCCCAAAACGGCGCGACGGCGAACCAATCGAAGGTCCAGCCCTCGGGGCGCAGGTCGAGTTGAACGAGCAGGGCGTTTAGCGCGCCGTATTGCCCGAAAATCTGTTTGATGCCGATCGCGCCGACGAAGGGCGGGAGAATCATGGGCACAAGAACGAAGGCGCCGAGCAGGGTCTTGCCGGGGAAGACGTAACGGTCGGCCAGCCAGGCGAGCGGAAGACCGAGGGCAAAGGCGAGCGCGGTAGTGGCGAGCCCCAAGGCGAAGGCGTTTAACAATCCTTCGCGGTAGAGTGGATCAGCGAGCAGGGCCGTGAAAGTGCGCAGAGTGAAGTGGCCATCGGCGTCGAGAAAGCCACCGCGCAAAATCTGAAAAACCGGCCAAAAGAAAAACGCCGCGAAAAACAGCAGCGTTAAACCAAAAACCAAACGCGCGAAGTTGCGGGACATGGGGAGTCGGCGCGGCGCGCGGGGCGAGGGTTACGGGGTGGCCGAAGCGGCGGGCGCGACAGGCGAAGCTTTTTTTGCGGGCCAGAAGGTGGATTGGCGCAGGGCGGCGTCTTTGCTCACGCCGAGGGTGTGGGCGACGGCATTGAGTCGGGAAGCTTCGGCTGGGGTCAGGGTGGTGGTTCGGGCGGTACCGTCGCGATCCGTCCAGCTGACATTATGGGAGCGTTGGCGGGAGGTTTTGACCAGGTCGCGCAAGAAATCCTGGTCGGCTTCGGAAAGGTTCATGGTGGCAGGTTCGGGGCGTGCTTCGGCTTTGGCCAGTCAGGAGAATTTTTTAAAGTAAGCGGGCAGCTGCGGGTGAGATGGCGGGCGTTGTTTGGGTCAGACGTCGGTGTTTTCCAGGAATCGACGTCCGGGGCCGTTGATAAAGAGGCGGAGGAGGGCGTGGGCAGTACGTTGGAGGGGAGGCAGATGCCGGGTGAACAGGGCGTTGTATTCGAGCACAGGAATGGCTCCACGGTGGCGTTTGAAGGCACCGGCACCGGAGCTGTAGTTGAGCACTCGGCGGGAAGCGGCGGTGTCTTCGAGCAAGTGGGCGACGAGCAGGCGGTAGAGACCGAGAGAGGGTGGTAGGGTGGTGTCGTACCCGAAGAAAGGCGTGGTGGCCGTGCCGTGGGCGTGAAAGGAGCCGCACACGGCGTCGAGACGGCCGGATTCGTGGCGGAGGCCACGAAAATCGAACCAGCGCTCGCGCAGGGCTTGGCGAACGAAGTGGAGGTTGTAGGCAGGGTTGAGCTGTGAGTGTTTTTCTAGGTAGAGCAGGCGGTAGAGTTCGGTGATTCGCGGGGCGTCAGCTTCGGTGATGTCGTCGACGGTAACGAGGCGGTGGCTGGCCAGACGGCGAAGGGCCTTGGCGTCGGTTTTTACGTTATAGCGGGAGAGGAAATCCGGTGTTCGGCCGTCGAAAAGGTATATGCGGCGGGCGGCGAGGAGGTGGTAACCGACGGAGTCGAAGCGGGAACTAAGATGGGGATCGAGGTAATCGTGGAGGTTTCGCACGAGCACGGCGTAGGCGGGGAAAAAGCGAACTAGCGTGGCGGTGATTTCCGGTGAAGTGGCGGCGATGTCGGGCGGGTGAAGATTGGTGGAAAGGAGCCAGCTACTCCATTGCACGGTGCGATCAATGCGGGCGAGCCGGGTGAGCCCGTCGAAGAGCGTGAACCCGGCGCGGGCGGCGCGCCGGAGCAGGGGGGAAGGCACCAGATGAAGCTCGGCCTTTGGGTAACGAACGTAGTGGGAGTGCAGTGACGCAGGGTAGGCTTCGGCGCTTGGGCGATGGCCGAGCGTGAGGGGCCAGGCACGGCCATCGTGGACGAGGAGGCCGGCGCGCACGTGGTAGTTGCCCACCAGGGATTGCGGGCCTGCGGCGAGAAGACCTCGCCAGTACGCGGCGTTTTCGGTGGCCGCGTCGTTGCAGGCGGCCAAGGCGGCCGCGCCCCACAGGAGGCGGGCCGGACCGTCAGCGAGGGGCGTGTTCATCCGACGAGGTCGGCGATGTAAAAGCTGCCGTAGGTGTGGACCCGGTCTCGGGCGTGGCAGGCGGCGGCGGTGGCGGTGTCGTAGCGAAGGAGTTCACCGACGCGGCGCGTGCCTTCGGGGCGTTGCACGACGATGGGGTTGACGTAATCGACATGGAAGCCACCGCTGCGCCAGAGGAGGCGGGCACCGGGGCGGGCGCGGTTGATGAGGGTCTGCCATTCGGCGGTCAGGAGGTCCGGGTGCTCGTGGCTGAGCCAGTCCATGTGGTCGAGGAGGACAAAGCGGGAGAAATCGCCGGAATGGGTTTGCAGGAAACCGGCGAGATCGGACGTGTGGGGGTGGATGCGGTCGGCGAGCCCGGCGCGGAGGCGGGCAAACGATTCCGGGCGCAGGTAATGCGGGCAACAGGTGCGGCTGTAGCGTCCGTAGAGGTAGAGGTGCCAGAAGTAGTTTTCGTGGGCCGGGAGCCGCGTGAATACGGTCTCGACGCAGTCCTCCATGAATTCGGCCATGCTCATGCCGCAGGTGCGTTCCAAGTGTTCGCGTTGGGCTTGCGGAATGCCAAGGGCGCTGAGGGCGAGGTCGGTTTCCAGCAGGTGTTTCAGCGAACCGCGAAAAAAGCGCGGTTTGATGGAGCGTTCGTAGAGTGCGCGTTGTTCGTCGAGGGAGGTGGCGTGGAAGAGGCGTTTGGCGTCGTCGTAAAATCCGGCGAGGCGGAAATAGCCGGTGAGGATGCGGCCGAAATGTCCGGTGGTGCCGCGATGGTAAAAGGATTGCTCCGGATGGGTGCGGGTAAAGTAGTGCTGGCGATCATCCCAATACTGGCAGGAAACGGCGGAGAGGTCGTCACGCAGTTCGCGACGATACCACTGGGAAAACTCCCGATGGCCCCCGTGTCCGAAGATTTCAAAAAAACGTTCGAAATCGAGACGGCGGATACCGGCCAGCTTGAGTTCGAGCAGCGCGTTTTGACGGAAATTCATGTCCACCGCGTGGATGGAGCGAGGACCGTCGAGGGCGTAGTCGAGGGCGTTGCAACCGGCCGAGGTGATCATGACGACGTCGTCGTCGGGGCCGAGGCGCATAACCTCGCGGTCGATACGGGGATCCTCCCAGCAGGTGTTGTAAACGAGGCAATTGCCGTGGACGCCGTTGAAAATCCAGCGGGCGATGACCGAGGAAAGCGCGTCCACGGGATTTCTCTTGGGCGGGGTGGGGCGGGTGGACGGGCTTGGGTCCGGGAGGGCGACGGGAGCGTGTGGTTCGGGGGCGAGCGTGGCCGTGGTCATAGGGTCTGGACGCACGTTCAGGACGGCGGGTGCGTTACGGCAAACTCTCACTTATGACATTTTAGTTACGAAAGTTACGGGATCATGGCGTGTGGGTTGCACGGGCTGGCTGGCTATTGGGGAAAAACAAAACGCCGCACCGGGAAACCGGTGCGGCGTGATAGGGGAACGGAAGCAGGTGGTTCGTTTTAGACCTGTTCGAGCAGCTTGTAGAGGCGGGCGACCATCTTGCTGGGGTCCTCGAAGAGACCGGCGGCGATGAGGGCGTTGTCCAGGATTTGCTCGGCAACCATGGTGGCGCGCTCGGGGTTGGCTTCGCGGGTGGCGGCGAGGCGCTTGATAACGGCGTGGCGGGGGTTGAGCTCGAGCGAGACCTTAACCGGGGCCTCGGGTTCGTCTTTCTTCATGGCCTTCATCATGCGGCGCATTTGCGGGGTCATGAAGCGGTCGGCATTGATGGCGAGGGCGGGGGAGTCCACCAGGCGGTCGCTGGCTTTCACCTCGGTCACGCGGTCGCCGAGGGTGGTCTTGAGCCATTCGGAGAGCGCTTTGACTTGGTCTTCGCTGAGGTCGCCGTCGGCGGCGGGCGGCTTGGGGGCATCGGGGAGCTTGGCGTCGGGGCTGTCGGCGGCGACGAGCTTTTTGCCGTCGAATTCGCGCACGTTGTTCATCACGTATTCGTCCACCGCTTCGACGCAGAAGAGAACTTCCAAGCCGCGAGCTTTCATGCCTTCGAGGTAAGGGCCGGCTTCGATGGCGGCGCGGCTGGGGCCGGAGAGGTAGTAGATCTCGGACTGGCCTTCCTTGAGACGGGTGACGTAGTCGGCGAGCGAGGTGGTCTTGCCGGTTTCGGTGAAGGTGGACTCGTAGCGGAGGAGCTTCACCAAACCATCCTTGTGGGTCCAATCGAGGGCGGCGCCTTCTTTGAGGAACACGCCGAATTCGGCGTAGAACTCGTCGTAGGTTTCGGGGCGGGCCTTGGCTTCGTCGGCGAGGAATTTGAGGAAGCGGGAGGTGACGGTTTTACCGATCTTTTCGAGCAGGGCTTTGTCCTGCATCGTCTCGCGGGAGATGTTGAGCGGGAGGTCTTCGCTATCGACCACGCCTTTGAGGAAACGCAGCCACTCGGGGAGCAGGTCCTTGGGACGGGAGTCGATCAGAACTTTGCGGCAGTAGAGTGAAACGGCGGGTTCGGCGCGCTGCATGCCGAATTTTTCTGGGTTCTCTTTCGGGACGAATAGAAGCGAGGCGATCTGGAGCGGGGCGTCGGCGGTGAAGTGGAGGCGCAGGCGGGGCTCGTCGTAGGCGTGGGCCTGGAATTTGTAGAAGGCGGTGTATTCCTCGTCCTTGATTTCGTTTTTCGAGCGCAGCCAGAGCGCGGTAACGGTGTTGACGTGGTCGCCGTCGAGCTTGATGGGGAAGGAGACGAAGGCGCTGTATTTTTTGAGGATATCCTCGACGCGGTGCTTCTTGGCGAAGTCTTCGGCGTCGTCCTTGAGTTGGAGAACGATCTTGGTGCCGCGGGTGGTGTATTCGGGGGCGGGTTCGAGGGTGTAGCTGCCGGTGCCTTCGCTGCGCCAGACGTGGGCGGGGGCGTCGGCCTGCCAGGATTTGGAGAAGACCTCGACGGATTTGGCGGCCATGAATGCGGCGTAGAAACCGACGCCGAACTGGCCGATGAGATTGGAGTTTTTCTGGCCGCCTTCGCCGAGGGCCTTGAGGAAGGCCTTGGAGCCGGAGTGGGCGATGGTGCCGAGGTTTTTGGCGAGTTCGTCGCGGGTCATGCCGATGCCGGCGTCCTCGATGACGAGGGTCTTGGCCTTCTCGTCGGTGGTGACGGTAATTTCCAGCGGGCGGTCGGCGTCGTGGATGTTTTTCTCGGTGAGCTGGAGATGGCGGAGCTTTTCCGAGGCGTCGGAGGCGTTGGAAACGAGCTCGCGGATGAAGATCTCCTTCTCGGTGTAGAGCGAGTGGATGACGATATCCAGGAGCTGCTTGATCTCGGCTTGGAATTCGAAGGATTGCGGAGCAGGTGCGGTATCGGTGGACATGGTGATAAGATAGGGGAGGGTGAGAAGTTACCAATGCGGGCAAAAAATCAAGCGCCGCGCCCAAGGCTGGCGTGAGGTATCGGGCAATATCGGACTGGACCTCGCGGGGTTCTTTTTGGATTGAACGCAGATCAACACGACACGAACACACCACGTTTCGAGGATTTCGGGAGAGGCGCGGCTATGACCGAGCTCAGCCCCGTGGCGTTTCTGCGCACGCCGTTCGCGGAGAAATTTGGCATCCCGCGACAGAGTGGAATCGTGCCCGCCGCCGAGGGGCGGGTGGAGTTTTTGCCCGCATTTTCTTCGCCCGATTTCATGCGTGGCATCGAGGCGTTTTCGCATCTTTGGCTAATTACCGGGTTTAACAAAAACCCGGCTTGGAACGGCTCCGCTACGGTACGGCCACCGCGCCTAGGCGGCAATGAGCGGGTGGGGGTTTTCGCTTCGCGCTCGCCGCTTCGGCCGAATGGGCTGGGGCTTTCACTGGTCACGCTGCTCGCGGTCGAGTCCGGAGCGCTGCGGGTGGGCGGCATCGATTGCGTGGACGGCACGCCAGTTTATGACGTGAAACCTTACCTGCCTTATTGTGAAGCACACCCGGACGCGCGGGCGGATTGGGCGCAGGGGGCGCCGGCGGCGCGGAGTGCGGAGCAGATCCTGATCGCGCCGGAATGGGCGGCGATTTTGCCGCCGGAGACACTCGTGCTGGTGCGCCAGTTGCTCGCGTTGGACTTGCAGCCTGCGTATCAGGCTGAAGAAACAGGGCGAACCTATGGCATGACGGTCGCCGGCTGGAATCTGCGTTGGCGCATGGCGGCAGAGGGCGCGGTCGAATTGGTTTCGGCGGTTCCGGTGGGCCGCTAGGAGGGAATTTAGTCGCGTCGCCAGACGGACAATTCCTGCCAGCGAGTGCGACCCGGATTGAACCCCGCGAGGGTCTGACGAGTCCAACCCGGTAACGTCACGGCGGCGGGCGGGGCGGTTTGCACCCGCCACCGGTCAAGACCAGTGAAGAGGTGAATCGGGTCGATTTGTCGGTCCACTGTCACCAATACCAAGGGGCCTGGTTTGGCGATTTCCTCGGCCAGTTCCGCAGGAGTGAGTTCATTCAGCCACAGCCGATGACTGTAAAAAACGAGGCTGGGCTCGGTGAAACCCGCTCCGATAAACCGGGCCTCATTCGGGGCATCGGTCCAGCGCGAAGGCAGGGAAATGCTCAGGCTGGCGGAGCGTAGGCCGGTGGCGAGCAGGCTGGCCCCGAAGGCAACGCCCAGGCCACCCCCGATCAGTCCTGCGCGCAGCCATTTAGCCCCTCCCGCTACCGTTCCACCGGCAATGCCAAGCAGCCCCAAAACCACGATAAGTAATCCAGAGAAAGCAGGGCGTAGCATTGAAGCGTAATCCGGGAGCGGGCGGAATTGAAGCACAACGAGGCCGATAATGACGACGACCGCGAAGACGGTTAACGCGATCAGTCCGCCGCGCCGCCAGGCGGGGCGGGGTAAATTTAGTCCTTCGCCCAGAAGGAGAAAAAAAGCCGGGAACGCGGGTAAAACGTAGTGGGGCAGCTGCGTCGCATAGAGTGTGAAAATCAGATACGGGGCGGTTAGCCAACTAGCCAGCCAGCGATGGCGAATGTCGCGGGTTTTGAGCGCGAACCACGCCAATGGAGCAAAAACGATCCAGGGGAACAGGCTGAGTGGGGCGGTGGTTAAGTAAAAAAACGGATTATAGCTGCGTCCGTTGAATTTCTCGTAACCGCGCTTAACCACGTGTTCCCCGATACCGACCGCGAAAAAACGCCCATCGGTGACGATCAGCGCGGGGATTCCCCACACAGCGATCAAAGCAAGCGCGAGCAGTGAGCCCCGTCCCGCAGCCAGCCGGTGCCAAGGCAATGGCTCCCGCCAAAAGGCGAAGCGCAGCAAAAGCAGACTGACCAACGGCACCGCCAGGGTGATCGGCCCCTTGGCTAAAAACCCCACCGCAACCGATACCCACAGCGCCCACCACCATCCGCGCGCATCATGATGATCAGCCGCGATTCCATCGGCGGTGGACGGCGTAACGGATGGTCGCCAGACACGATTGGCCGGAAAGAGCAGGGCCGCCAGCGATAGTTGAATAACGGTAATCGCGAGCACCATAGGCATATCGGCCAGGGCGAGACGTCCATGGATAAACAACTGAATACAAGTGGCCAGGCCGATGGCGGCCAGCCAACCGGTATGGGCCCCGAACCACTGGCGACCCAGCCACCATACAATCAGAACGAGACCGGCCGCGCAGAGCACATTGGGGAAACGCGCCCCGAATTCGTTTTGCCCGAAAATCGCGTAACCACAGCGCATCAACCAGTAAGACAGTGCCGGTTTATCGAAGCGATCGTGCCCGTTGAAAGTGGGTATAATCCAATCGCTCCGCTCCGCCATCTCGCGGCTGGCGGTGGCAAAACGTGGTTCATCACGATCCAACAGTGGGAGTGTGCCCGTGCCCGGAAGGAGCATCAGCAGGGTAAACCCCAAGAGGAAAAAGGGGGCGAATCGGCCGGTGAGAACGTTATTCATGGTGGGTCGAGTCCGGTAACCGAGTACTCGTTTGGGTGAGTTTGCGGGCCGCGAGTCCGAAGCAAATTCCGCAAAGCAGGCCTAAAACGGCACCGGCCAAAAGATCAGTCGGGTAGTGTCTCGGGACAAGCAAGCGGGCGGTCATAACGATCAAGGCCAGGGGCGTCGCCGCGATGGCCAGACGCGGGGACAGTATCCAAAGCGCCCCGATCAAGGCCGACCAATGCATGGCGTGCCCGGAGGGAAACGAATTCCAAGTGGGATGGAACCAGTCAAACTGATCGGGAACCGGCAGATGGGGCCTAGGACGGCCGATGATTTTCTTAAGCACCAAAACCAATACGCCACTGGTCAACATAGCTAAAACGCTGGCTATAAGTGGAATTCGGAATTGATGGTTACGCCGCCATTCCGCCCAAGCCCAAACCCCCGCCACGATAATCAGTGGGGCAATGTGCAGTTCTCCAAGCAAACTGATTAACTGCGCCCATTGGACCACATTCTCGGTGCGCCAAGTCGCGAGTTGATCCATGATCGGATGGTCCAGGCTGTGGAGCGCCAACAGGGAAACTCCAAGAATAGCGAATACGATTAGGAATTTCCGCCGATTCGCCCACGCAACGGACCACGCCCCCGAGTGAAGTCGTAAGATGACGGCCCAATACGAAATGGGTTTTACGGGGCTCATACCGCCTGGCCGGGCCGGGGCTTGACCTCCAGCCACAAATTGTAGGCAGCGGTGAACGCCGGAAATAAATTAGAAAGCACGCCTACGGAGTCGTTTTTCCCCAGCGTGAAGTAGGCCAGCAGCAAGAGACTGCCGGAGACGCTCATATACCAGAAAGCACGGGGCATTACCGGACGTCCGGCCCGCCGGGAGGCGAAGAGTTGCACGACCCAGCGACCGGCAAATAGGCCGACGCCCAAGTAGCCGACCAGTTTCCAGCCGGTGATCACCAGATGGATGGGGCCGAGATCAAGACGCAGAAGAATTTCGTTCACAAAATTAGCGGATTAGGAGGTTTTTTCGACCGGGATGGACACGGAATTGGGTGCTAAAACCCCTGCGGGAAAACGGATCTGGCGGGTCAGCAACCACGATACGCCAAAGAGGTCCCGGATTCCTCGCAGGGCGCGCCCGCCAATCGTATATTTTGAAACGCCGCGCAGGCGGGGGCGGTGATTCACCGGCACCTCGACTAAGCGCAGTCCGGCGTTGCGCAAAAGGGCAGGGATGTAGCGATGTAGACCGTTAAAAGGGACGAGTAAATCGATGTGTTCACGACGCAAGGCCTTGAGCGAGCAACCGGTGTCGCGGATGCCGTCTTTCAGAAAGGCGCGTCGGATGCTATTGGCGATTCGGGAAGAAACGCGGCGATTCCACGTGTCGCGTCGGTTACGCCGCCAGCCGCAGGCCAGATCAGCATCGTTGAGCGCGGCGATGAGGGCGGGAATGTCGGCCGGGTCGTTTTGGCCGTCGCCATCCAGCATCACACAAATCCGACCGCTCGCACGGCGCAGCCCGGCGTAGAGGGCCGCGCTCTGCCCCCGATTTATCGGAAAAGTAACGACTTGGATGCCGGTCTCAGCGCGAAGAATCGCATTTGAGGAGTCGGTGGAACCATCATCCACTGCCACGATTTCAGCCCCGGGACAGGCGGCTCGGATCTCAGTTAGAAGATCGAGAATGTTCTCCGCCTCGTTATAGAAGGGCACGATGATCGAAATCTCAGGTATGGGCATGGATTAAATTGTGTGAAGTATTTGGCTTTCTTCGCATGACTAGGCTTCACTCGAACGAATAGTTCATTTCCACTTATTAAATGAAACATTCAAGTTACGTTTATTACGAATGTGTCACAAGCAGTGAAGGGCATTGCTTGAAATAAGATGATTCCTCGTGTTCGCAAAATGTCTTTCGCCACTCATTCCAAGATCAATGCACGTTGGGTCATTTTGGGTGTTTGGCTGCTGTTAGCTGTGAGTTTAACACCGCTTTTTTGGCTTACCGGACTGGATATTTTGGCCGCTCGTTTGTTTTACGATACGAGCAATTCTGCTGCTCCTTGGTGGTTGGAGAACGCAGCATGGGTGAAACTCTTTTATTACGCGCCTCCTTTCTTGGTGGTGGTGATGCTGATCGCCGCAGTCTGGGCTTTCGTGCAGGGGGCGAGACGGCCGCAAAGGCGCAGATTGCAGCGTAACGGCGTGTTCTTATTGGTCACCTTGCTTTTGGGGCCGGGAATTTTGGTCAATGCGGTTTTTAAAAACCATTGGGGGCGTCCAAGGCCAAAGCACATCGTGCAGTTCAATGGGCCGGAAACGTACCGTCCGCCCTTGCTCAAGGGCGAGGCAGGCAAAGCTAAGTCGTTCCCAGCCGGGCATCCTTCGGTAGCCTTCGCTTACGTGGCTTTTTATCTCCTCTTCCGGCGCAGACGGCCAAAACTGGCGTGGACTGCGTTTATCTTATCGACCTTGCTTGGAGCCGGCATGGGAGCGGCGCGAATGGCGGCGGGCGCTCACTTTTTATCCGATGTAATTTGGTCAGCGCTCATCACGTGGTGGGCCGTGTGGTTCGCTTATTACTTTATTGTTAGGATGGAAACAGAGCCGGAAACTACGCCTGAAACCTGCGACACCGCGGCAGTGCCAGCTACAACCTCTTCTGGCGTTGGGGCTTGGTTAGCGTGGGCCAAAAACAGCGCTTTGGCTATTGGGGTGTTGATAATGGTGATCGGGGTCTTGCTCGCGACGCCTCTACACAAACAGTTTAAATTCGAGTGGGGAAAACTGGAGCTGGCACCGAACGCGTTGATGATCGTTTCACCAGGTGCCTCGGTGCGTGTGCATGTGCTTGCCGACGGCGAAGGTCCGGCGTTTTCGATCGAACAAACCATCCAGGGGTTTGGTCTGCCGGGAGGGCGGCTGAAAGCGTCCACAAATCCAATTAAAAATCCCGGTTCCTGGACTTACGAAGGTCGCGCCAGAGGCACATTTACTGACCTTGAAAACACCGTCGAAGTCGTCGTTCGATCCACGGAAATCTCCACGCTGCAAGTTCTTGTCGGCGAAGGTGGCGGCGTTAAGGTGGATGATGCCGCCGGACGGCTCGCCGTAACTTCTGATGTTCCGGTGGAAGCGATGAAGCGCGAACCATCGGTGTTACCGAACGGTTAAACATTGCGAATAGCTGACCGGGGGGCGGGCACGTCGAGCGAGGAACGGGGCATTAATTAAGCTGATTGTCTGGCTATGGCATATCCCGCTCGCCTCGCGGGTTTGGCTAAGACAATTCTCGGCATTCTTTACCCGTGAACTTCTTCTCTTCTCCCAAGCCCAAAGTAAAATGCGGCGTCGCCGGCGTAGGCTCGCTGGGCCAGCATCACGCCCGCATTTACGCCGCGTTGCCCAATGTGGAATTCATGGGGATTTTCGAGGCCGATGATGCCCGCGCGGCTGAAATCTGCGCCCGTCATAACTGTAAACGCTACGCCACGCTCGAGGAACTGGGCGAGGCGTGCGACGCCATTTCGGTCGTCGTGCCCACCGATAAACACGAGCGGGTGGCCATCCCCTTGCTGGAGCGAAAGACCCATCTCCTGATCGAGAAACCCATCACCGCGACGCTGGAGGAGGCCGAGCGCGTGCTCGCCGCCGCCCAAGCCCACGGCTGCATCGTTCAAGTGGGGCACATTGAGCATTTTAATCCGGTCATGAGCTTCATGGAGAAGCACATCGACCGTCCGGGATATATCACCGCCGAGCGGCTCGCACCCTACACGCCGCGCGGCACCGAGGTCGGCGTGGTGCTCGATCTCATGATTCACGACATCGGCATCGTGCTCGCCTTGGTAAAGTCGCCCATTCGTAAAATTGACAGCGTCGGGGTGCACGTGCTCTCCAAAACCGAGGACATCGCCAACGCCCGCATCGAGTTTGAAAACGGCTGCGTGGCCAACCTCAGCGCCAGCCGGATGAGCCTGAAGAAAAACCGCGAGATTCGCATCTTTCAGGACGATGCCTACCTCTCGCTCGATTTCATGAACCAGAAAGGGCACCTGGTGAAAAAGAGCGACGTCATCGCCTATGGTTTAAAGGTGAAGATCGGCCTGGCCAAGGCGGGCGACGCCAGCTCCATCCCGGTGCAGGAAATCCCCATTGAAAAGGACGAGCCCTTGAAATTGGAGCTGCAACATTTTGCCGAAAGCGTGGCCGAGCTAAAGCAGCCCAAAGTGGGTGCGGCCTTGGGCAAGACCGCGCTCGAAGTCGCAATCCAGATCACCGAACAGATCAAAGCGGCGAAGAAATGAGTGTTAAGGCACTGCCCTTTCGACTTGCCCCTCCCGCCTCCGGCCGGGTGGACCTGCTCGTGATTGCGGGTGAGCACTCGGGCGACGAGCACGCCGCGCGCATGGTGGCCGGTTTGCGCAGTCGCGACCCGGCAGTGCATGTATGCGCTCTGGGCGGCAGGCATCTCGCGGCCAGCGGAGCGCAGTTGCTGCATGATCTAACCGCTTCCTCCGTGGTCGGGCTGGTGGAGGTGTTAAAGAACTACCCGTTTTTTAAGACGCTGTTTTACGAGATTCTGCGCTGGATCGAAGAGCACCGGCCGCGCGCCGTGTGTTTTGTGGATTACCCGGGTCTGAATTTGCGCCTCGCCGCCGCGCTGAACGAGCGCGGGCTGGCGGCCAAGGCGGGCGGACCGGTTAAACTCCTGTTTTATATTTCGCCGCAAATCTGGGCGTGGAAGGCCGGGCGTCGTTTTAGCATGGCCAAGCATCTCGATGCGCTCGCCTGCATTTTCCCTTTCGAGGTGGCTTGTTATGCGGATACGGATTTGCCGGTCGATTTCGTGGGCCACCCGTTTCTGGCCGACGACTATGTCGCGCCGGTGCGCTTCGAACCCGACGCGCCGGTGTTACTCTTGCCCGGCAGTCGCAAGCAGGCTGTGGCCCGCATCTGGCCGGTGCTGCGCGACGGCTACCTGGCCTACGGTAAACGCGGTGCGAGGGTGATTCATCCCAGTCCGGCGATCCGCGAGGTAATTGAGCAAGACGGTGTGCCCCGGGGAGTGGAACTGGTGCCGAATGGCGGCGTGGTTGCCGCGTCTGCCGTGCTCACCTCCAGTGGCACGATGTCCCTGCACTGCGCGCTGGCCGGACTGCCGGGAGCGATCGTTTACCGGGCCAACCCGATCACTTATTTGCTCGGGCGCTGGCTGGTGAAAATTCCTTACCTCGGGATCAATAACCTGCTCCTGCGCGAGTCCATGTATCCGGAGTATATCCAAGGCGCGGCATCGCCGACGGCGCTGGCCAGAGAGCTGCGCGATTGCTTGGAAAACCCCGCCCGCCTCGACGCCACCCGGGCGCAGGTCGAGCGTTTGCGGACCCACCTACGCCAGACAGCCGGTGGCACGGTGGTGGATTGGTTAATCCGTCGCGGACTGAGTTAGGGCGTCGCTCTCCTAGCCGCGGAAAGCGGGCTGCACGCTTGCGGATGGCCTGGGGCGCACAAAGATCGATGCGTTCACATGAGTTCCGATTCTACCGCCGCCACCTCGACCAATCCCTTTCTTGATGAAGCTTTTCGTATTCGGTGGGCCGACCACCGATCCGAACTCATCGCGGCAGCCGTAACGAGTGCGCTGGCCGAGGGGCAGTCCGCCTTAGACGCCATCGCCGCGCGGGCCGAAGGCGGGGATGCCACCTTTGAAAACACCTTTGTCGCGCTGGAGACGGCTACCGAGCGTTTAAATTTCGCCTGGGCTAAGGTAACGCATCTGCAATCGGTGGCCGATTCGCCCGCGTTGCGTGAAGCCCACAACGCGATGCTCCCAAGGGTGTCGGCCTTTACCGCCGCCATTCCGTTGAACCCGCGGCTGTGGGCCGCGTTGCAAGCTGGGGCGGATTCGTCCAGCGGTCGATCCGTGACCGATGCTTGGGCACGCCTCCGCGATGAGACCTTGGAAAACTTCCGCGAGGCCGGGGCCGACTTGCCGGCGGCTTCCCGGGCGCGACTGGAGGCGATCGAAGCGGAGTTGGCCCAGCTGACCCAGAAATACTCCGAAAACACCCTCGATTCCACCAATGCCTGGCAGCTGGTGGTTGAGGACCCGAAGCGTTTGAGCGGATTGCCGCCCCACGCCGTGGCCGCCGCGCGGGACTCGGCGCGCAAGAAGGGTCTCGGATCGGACGCCGCGCCGGTCTGGCGCTTCACCTTGCACGGGCCCTCGCAGGAGCCGGTAATGCTGTATGCCGAGGACGAGTCGTTGCGTCGCGAAATCTGGGCGGCCTCGGTCGCGGTGGCCGCCGAGGCGGAAGGCGGAAAATGGGATAACGGTCCGCTGGTGCAGAAAATTCTGGCGCTGCGGGCCGAGAAAGCGGCCGTGCTGGGCCGGAGTAATTTTGCCGATCTTGTGCTTTCGCGTCGCATGGCAAAAAATGGCGCAAAAGCCCTGGCTTTCGTGACGGATTTTGAGGCCCGGTGCCGCGTGGCTTTTACCCGCGAGTGCGAGGAACTGGAGCAGTTCAAGGCGGATACGACAGGCCAGCCGCTCTCGCGCTTGAAGGCTTGGGAGGTATCCTATTGGTCCGAAAAGCTCCGGCTTGCCCGCCATGCCTTTGATGAGGAGGCCTTGCGGCCCTATTTCGAGGTAACCCGGGTGCAGGCCGGTCTGTTTGAGCTGGCGACGCGCATCTTCGGGCTGCGCATCACCGAAGTGGTCATCCCCGCGGAAGAAAAGTGGTGCGACGAGGTGAAGTACTACGAGGTGCACGATGAAAACGGCCGCCACGTCGGTTCCTTTTACGCCGACTGGCATCCGCGTGAATCGAAGCGCGGCGGTGCCTGGATGGGCTACCTAGTGACAGGAGGCCCGCTCCCGTTGGAAGCGGGTGGGGGACGCGCACCGCATCTGGGCTATATTTGCGGCAATATGTCGCCACCCACGCCGGGACAGCCGGCCTTGCTCACCCATCGCGAGGTGGAGACGATTTTCCACGAGTTCGGCCACCTTCTGCATCATCTTTTGGGCGAGGTTCCGGTTAAGTCCTTGAACGGGGTCAATGTGGCCTGGGACTTTGTCGAACTGCCTTCGCAAATCATGGAGAACTGGTGCTGGGAGCGCGCTTCGCTTGATCTCTTTGCCCGGCATTACCAGACAGGAGAACCGATACCGGAAGACTTGTTCC
Source organism: Verrucomicrobiota bacterium (assembly GCA_947471035.1). GTDB lineage: Bacteria > Verrucomicrobiota > Verrucomicrobiia > Opitutales > Opitutaceae > IMCC26134_A. The sequence continues at coordinate 41,108 of CANIWJ010000006.1, read as the reverse complement.
AAAAGATGGTCGGCGCACGGAATTTCCGTTCGGCGTGTGCGGCGATGCGCCAGACGCAGTTCGCCAAAATGGACCTGCTTTTGCACCTGAGCGCCCAGGATTTCGTGACGGGGGATTTGGAAACCAAGACGCGGGCCTTGGTGGCGGATTGCATGCTGCCGACCGAGCCTCCGGCCCGGACTATCGTGCGCCGTTTTGGGCATTTGTTTTCCGATCCGGTGGGCTATGCGGCGGGTTACTATTCCTACAAGTGGGCGGAGGTCCTGGAGGCCGATGCGTTCACGCGCTGGAAGGCGGAAGGGGTGTTCTCGCGGTCGGTCGGGGCGCAGTTCGTCGAGCACATCCTGAGCAAAGGTAACAGTGAGGATGCAGCGGTGCTGTTTCGGCGTTTCATGGGTCGAGACGCGGATCCCGCCGCCTTGCTGGTGCGCAGCGGTCTGGCGCTTGCTTAGCTGTGTTCGCGTTCACGTTGAGCGGCATTGGCCGGGGACGGCCAACTCTACATTTAATACCGAGCTTACTAAGATTTTGTGGTTAGTGTAGCGTTGGCCGTCCCCGGCCAATTCCCTGCTTTTGGCTTATGTTAGCCCTGGCTGGGTTAGGACGAAACCGCTCCGCTTTGCGGAGCGGAATTGAATGAGTTCGCGGACGCGCGAACCGTGCGATTAACCATGCGGCGTTATGATTATCGCCGATCTCGCTAAAATTCCCGGGGGCACTTTCCCCGCGCAACGCTGGGGCCGTAGTCTGGTGGGCCAGGCCACCCAGCCGATTCAAGCCAAGGGGTTTTCCATGGGCTTCTCCGTACTTGCCCCAAAGGGCGGGCAGGTGCCCTGGCACAACCAGGAGCAGGAAGAGGTCTATTTTATCACGCAGGGCGAGGGGCAGATCTGCGTCGATAATGAATGCTCGCCGATCAAAGCGGGCCAGGCGGTTTATATGCCGCCGGGGAAATTTCATCAATTAACCAACACCGGCGACGAACCGATGCACATGATCTATGTGTACTGTCCAGGTGGTGACGTGGCGCACTGGCGGCAGGAGCTCAACGGAACGCTGCCTCCGGCCGGCACCGGGGAGATACCGCCTTTGCCCCCGGGAGCGGAAGCGCAGTGGACCAAGGTCGAGCCCAAGCCGCTCGGCTAAGTTACCCCATACCCTAATACCAATTACACAGCATCCAGACCTTTTAACGCAGAGACGCCAAGGCGCAGAGCATGACGTAACCCATAAGAGGGAAATGCTTTTTCTCTGCGGCTCTGCGTCTTTGCGTTAAAGACTCGGTTTGATCAATAAAGAGTCTAAAAGTCGGCTTTTCACGGCCTCACTGCCGGCGCCATGCGCTGGGGGTGAGGCCGGTTTGTTTACGAAACCAGCGGGCGAAATAGTTAGGATCATCGAAGCCTGCCTTGGCAGCGGCCGCGCCGATGCCGGCATCTTCGCGCAGGGCGGCTTGGGCGGCTTGCAGACGTTCCTGATCGCGCAGGCCGCGCAAACTCAGCCCATGTTCGCGCTTCAATCGACGGCTTAGCGCGTCGCGAACGTAACCGGTTTCACGCGCGATTTCATTAAAGGCTTTGGCGGTGCGCAGACTTTCACGAACGCGGGCGACTAACGGCGATGCGGTTAGTGGCAAGGGAGACTCATCGCCTTTGGGTGGTTCAAGCAGGCGCGCGACGACGGATAAAATAGCCGGATAGTCCGAGAGCAGGAGCCGTCCCTTGGTCGGCACCCGGGCTAAAAGCGCGTGCAACTCATTCAGGGCATGTTGCGGCAGATGCCGGTGCTGGATACGGGTTCCTGGACGGGTTTCATATTCCAGTACTAGACAGAGCGGGCGACTGGTGCCCGCCATGGCGAACCCGTGGTTTACGCCGGGAGGGATCATAAACAAATCTCCGGCCCGGGCCTCGACCCGGCGGTCGCGCAGGATTTGCACCCCTTCGCCGGCCAGATAGAGGATCAGTTGATGGAAGGCGTGGGAATGCGACGCGACCTCAGCTTCGCGGTGCCGGTTTAGCTGTAGTTTGCGCAGGACGAAACCGAGCGCGTGAATTTCGATTTTCTGAACCAAGAGGGGACTCCAAGCGAGCATGGCGGGGAAGAAACGAGGTTGGCGGGTGTGTGCTAGGAAGTGTCGGCATTGTTCTAACTGCAAGCGACGTCTTCAGGTATAGTCATTTTGTTACGTTATTACCCTGCCACCCACAAAAAGATTTCCAAACCATGACCACCCACAAAGTCGGCATCATCATGAACGGCGTCACCGGACGCATGGGAACCAATCAGCATCTGATTCGTTCCATCAAGGCCATCATCGATCAAGGAGGCGTTCGTTTGAATGACTCCGAGGTCATCATGCCCGATCCGATTCTTATCGGCCGTAGCGAGTCCAAGCTCGCCGCGCTCGCCGCTCGCGTGGGCGTGAAACGCTACTCGACCGATCTCGACGCGGCGCTGGCCGATGCGGGCAATCAGATCTATTTCGACTCCACCTTGACCGGCCAGCGCCCCACCGGCGTACGCAAGGCGATCGCGGCCAAGAAACATATCTACTGCGAGAAGCCCACCGCGACGACCTCCAAGGAAGCGCTCGCACTTTACGATGAAGTAACTGCCGCCGGGCTCAAGAATGGCGTCGTTCAGGACAAGCTTTGGCTGCCCGGTTTGGTGAAGCTCAAGTGGCTGATCGACCAAGGCTTCTTTGGGAAAATTCTCAGCGTGCGCGGCGAGTTCGGCTATTGGGTGTTCACCGGCGAACACGAGAAGCTGCAGCGTCCCTCGTGGAATTACCGCAAGGAAGAAGACGGCGGCATCATCGTGGATATGATCTGCCATTGGCAGTATGTGATTCAGAACCTTTTCGGCGACATCAAGAGCCTCACCTGTCTGGGTGCGACCCACATCCCCACGCGTTGGGACGAAACAGGCAAGCCCTACAAGTGCACCGCAGACGACGCGGCCTACGCCACCTTCGAGCTCAAGAACGGCACCATCCTGCACTTCAACTCCTCGTGGGCCACCCGCGTGGATCGCGACGATTTGCTCACTCTGCACGTGGATGGCACGCACGGCACCGCAGTAGCCGGGCTGCGCGACTGCAAGGCCCAGGCAATGGCCGCCACACCCCGTTGTATTTGGAATCCCGATATTGATAGCCCCATTAAATATAAAGACGGCTGGACCCGGGTGCCTGACCAAGGCGTTTACGACAACGCGTTCAAGGTCCAGTGGGAGCTTTTCCTGCGCCATGTGGTTAAGAACGAGCCTTTCCCCTGGAGCCTCAAGGAAGGCGCGAAGGGCGTGCAACTCGCCGAGTTGAGCCTGGAAAGCTGGGCACAGCGCAAGTGGGTGGATGTGCCCTCGCTCTGATTGCGATTTTGAATTTTCCGCGTCGGCGTGTGGTGCGTGCGACGCGGATTTTACCCTTTGGGGTGGTGAGCCGGTGCGGTTACAAATCGCACCGGCTTTTTCATGCGCGGCCACTTCCACTTGCAAAGCGCGGCAAGGCAGACCTCTTACGCGTAACTCAACTCATTCCTACCATGCCTATCTGGATAATACTCGTTATCGTTCCCATGCTCTTCGGCTTCTACGCCCAGATGAAAATCCGGAGCGCTTACCAAAAGAACAGCCAGGTCGGCTCGCGCAGCCGCATCACCGGCCGCGAGGCGGCCGAGGCGGTCATACGCTCGGCCGGAATCAATGATGTAAAAATCATCGAGGTTCCGGGCGAGTTGACCGACCACTACAACCCGATGACCAAGGAGCTCGCGCTGTCGGAGCATAATTATCACGGCCACAGCCTCGCCGCCCTCGGTGTGGCGGCCCACGAGGCCGGGCACGCCATCCAGCACAAGGTCGGCTACTCCATGATGACGGTTCGCCAGACGCTCGTGCCTGCGACCCAGATCGCCGCCAGCGTTTCCAACTTCGTAATGATCGCGGGCATTTTCCTGCTCAGCACCGCAATCGGCGGAAAGCTGCTCGTTGTGGGTGCCATCGCGCTTGCGGTGATATGCCTCTTCCAGCTGGTGACTCTGCCGGTGGAGTTCGACGCCAGTCGCCGGGCCAAGGAACAGTTGGTCGGTTTGGGTATTCTCGACCGTGATGAAATGAGCGGAGTCAACGAGACCCTCAATGCCGCCGCGCTGACTTATGTCGCCGCGTTTGTCGCCGCGCTGGGCTCGCTCCTGCATATCCTGCTCATGCTCTCGGGGCGTCGTGATGATTAATCCGTATCGCTTACTCGACGCGCAGTGACTTCCGGCGGCGCTCCGAATTTCGGGGTGCCGCTTTTTCGTTTTTTCGTGTGTTGTCAGAACGTCGCGGGCGAGCGATATGTGGCCGCCCATGAAAGTCCCTTTTCTTGATCTTTCGCTTCAGCACCGCGCCCTTCGCGAACAGGCTCTGGCCGCTTTGACGGCTACCTACGACGCTACTCGCTTCTGTCTCGGCAAGGATGTGGAGGATTTTGAAAACGCGTTTTCCAAGACCTTAAACTACCCTGCAACTTTGGCGGTGAACAGCGGCACATCCCCCTTGCATCTGGCTGCCACGCTGGCGGGCTGGGGGCCGGGCGACGAAGTAATCGCGCCGCCCTTCACGTTTATTTCCACCGTGTGGGGCATAAGCTATGTCGGCGCCACCCCGGTGTTTGTCGATGTCGAGCAGGATACCTTTAACTTGGATCCGGCCAAAATTGAGGCGGCGATCACGCCACGGACCAAGGGCATCATTGCGGTTCATCTTTTCGGCCAGCCGGCACGGATGCAGGAAATTTTAGCTATCGCGCGTAAGCATGGCCTGTTTGTGGTCGAGGATTGTGCCCAAGCCGCAGGCGCGCACTACCAAGGCACGCCGGTTGGGCTCTTGGGCGATGCAGGCACGTTTAGCTTTTACCCGACGAAAAACCTCGGAGGCTGCGGCGAGGGAGGCGCGTTTGTCTCGCGTCGCGACGAGCTGTTTAACAAAGCGAAACTGTTACGCGTGCATGGTTCCGGCCGCCGTTATTACCATGACCACGTGGGCTTCAATTTCCGCATGGACGGGTTTCAAGGCGCGCTATTGAGCGTTAAATTGCCGTACTTGGCGGAGTGGACGGCGCGGCGGCGGGCCATTGCAGCTCGATACCTCGAAGGTATTAAGCTGGTGGAAACGATTCTACCGGTTGCGGGACGTCCCGAGGGCGAAAGCGTGTGGCATCAGTTTACCCTAAGGCATCCGCGACGTGAAGCGCTGCGCACTCATTTTGCGGCCTGCGACGTGGGTACGGATCTCATCTATCCGGTGCCTTTGCATCTGCAGGCTTGTTACGCCCATCTTGGCTATGCGGAAGGTTCTATGCCGGTCGCAGAACGAGCCTGTGCCACCGTGCTCAGTTTGCCGATTTTCCCGGAACTCACGGACGCGCAGGTTGAGCATGTTATCCTCTCGGTAAACGCCTTCACGGGATAAGTAGTCTGATTAGCACGGAAGCGATACGGGGGGGATTGGTTACAGGTGTCTTGGCGGGTATCACTCTTAGGTTTTTGCTTTTGTGCTATTTGTTGCCTGGCAGACAACGAATGAGGAGCTTTAGCCATTTGCTGAACAGGCTTGGTCGTTGAGGCGTTTTAAGGGGGTGGGCAGCTTGGTGTCTGCGACATGAACGACCACCCCTACGCATTTCTGGCTCTGTTTGCCGGCGTAGCCTTGGCGTTTCCGCTGATCCTTCTTGGGGTGGCGCAACTTTGGGTCAGGTGTTTTCAAGCGGCCAAACCGGGCCCGATGAAAAATACCACGTACGAGTGCGGTCTCGCTTCGTCCGGCGATTCATGGATTCAGTTCAAAGCCCACTATTACCTCTACGCGATTTTGTTTCTCATCTTCGACGTCGAGGTGTTGTTCCTCCTGCCTTTCGCGGTCAATTTCACCCAATTACCGGTCGGCGCATTGATCGCCATGTTGGTGTTTATGCTGTTGCTGGCCGAGGGCTTGGTTTGGGCCTGGCATCGCGGCCATCTCGATTGGAAATGAGCACGCCTGCACCCAGATCCGCGCCCGAGCCGTTTCCGGCTGCCGGCAATATCTCCGATGCCGACCGGGAGAACCTGCGTCGCAATGGCGTTCTGCTCACCAGCCTGCAAGAGCTGTATAACTGGGGACGCAGCAACTCCATCTGGCCCCTTCAATTCGGCCTCGCTTGCTGCGCGATCGAGATGATCGCCGCCGCGACCGCCCGTTTCGACATCGCGCGCTTTGGGGCGGAGATTTTCCGGCCCTCACCCCGGCAAGCCGATCTGATGATTGTCTCCGGCACGGTGACGAAAAAGATGATTCCGCAAGTCGTGCGGCTTTGGAACCAGATGCCGGAGCCCAAGTACTGCATCGCCATGGGGGCCTGTGCGATTTCCGGCGGTCCTTTTAAGCAGGGTTACAACGTGCTTAAGGGGGTGGATCGGTTCATTCCGGTGGATATCTACATACCCGGCTGCCCGCCCCGCCCCGAGGCTTTGCTCAATGGGCTGATGCAGTTGCAGAAGAAGATTCGCGGAGAGCATTTAACCGGTCCCGACGCGGCCAAACATACGCGGGCCGATGCGCCCAGCGAGTATGCCGTGCCGACCTGCGGGGCCCACGATATAGAACCCACGCACAATCCGGCGGTATGGACCCCGCCCGTTCCGTTGGGGCGCTTGGGTAAAGGCTGAACCATGGAATCCCTCGAACAGATCCGTGACCGCCTGCTGGCCCGTTTCCCGGGCGCAACGTTCACGCTCGTGCTCAATCCCGGTCCCGCCGCCGAGCATACGCTCAGCTTGGACAACGCGCATGCGTTCGAGATCGCCCGCTTTCTCCGCGATGATCCGGCGCTCCAGCTCGACTATTGTTCCAATGTCACGGGTATCGATTGGCCGGAGAAGGAAATCGTGGAAACCAAGAAGGTCAGCGTGGCCGATCCCGCCGGCGGCCCGGCCAAAGTAATCGAGGAAAAAACCAAACGTATCGAGCCGGGCCGGCTGGAAGCGGTGTATCACCTCTACTCGATGGCGCTGCGCCATGGCCCGGTGATTCTTCGCCTGCGCACCGGTAATCGTTGTGATCAGGTGACCATCCCTTCCTTAACGCCGGTCTGGCGTTCGTGCGATTTTCAGGAGCGGGAGATTTTCGATCTCTTCGGCGTCGTTTTTGAAGGGCATCCCGATCTTCGCCGTCTGCTGATGTGGGACGAATTCAAAGACCATCCGATGCGCAAGGATTACGTCGCCCCCGACGATTACGAGTGGGAGCCGACGCCTCATGCCGAGGTGCTGGAGCGAGCCCAAGCCCACTACCCAAGCGCGACCCCAAGCGTGGCGGATCAAGCGCAAGCGGAGGCCAAACCATGAGCCCGGCAGCTCCTTTTCAGGCACCGTCACCTTTCGGCGCGCCATCCGGCCCCACGGTTCGCACCGTGACCGATGCGTTTCATGGTGATCTGCTGGAGGTATCGATGGGGCCGCAACACCCGTCAACCCACGGTGTTTTCCGCATGGATGTGACGCTCGACGGCGAGGTCATTGTTAAACTCAAACCGGTTTTCGGCTACCTGCACCGCAACCACGAGAAGATCGCGGAGAACACGAGTTACTTGGCGTCGATGCCTTACACCGACCGGCTCGATTACCTCTGTTCGATGTCCACCAACTGGGCCTATGCCCTCGCGGTGGAAAAGCTCGCAGGGCAAGCCGTCCCGGATCGGGCGCAGTATCTGCGCATCATCCTCGCGGAGCTCACCCGAATCGTGAATCACTCCTGTCTGGTCGGGTTTCTTTTCAACGACCTGGGCACCTCGTTTACGCCTCTGCTTTACGCCTTCCGCGAGCGCGAAAAAATCATCGACCTGTTCGAGGCCCTGAGCGGCTCGCGCATGATGTGCAATTATCAGCGCTTCGGCGGTTGCCGTATCGACCCATCGCCGGAGTGGCTCGCCGCCGCCAGTCGTTTGGTAGATAACTTCCCCCGTTTCTTGGACGAGTACGAGCGCATGCTGACGGGTAATGAAATCCTGCTGGCCCGCACCCAAGGAGTCGGTCGGCTGAAGGCAGCGAATGCCATCAACGCCGGCATAACCGGTCCCGTGCTCCGCGCCGCCGGGGTTAATTATGATTTGCGCAAGGTGGATGCCTACGGGTTCTACTCGCGTTTCGATTTCCGTGTGCCGCTCGGCGAGCATGGCGACACCTACGACCGCTACATGATGCGCATTTTGGAAATGCGGGAGTCGGTCAAAATCCTGCAACAGGCGTTCCGAACCTTGCCAGCCGGCCCGATCATGGACCCGAAGGCGAAGATCCGCGGTTTCCGTCCCAAAGCCGGCGAAGCCTACGGCCGGCTCGAAAGCCCCAAAGGCGAACTGGGTTTTTACCTGCTCAGCGACGGCACGCCGAACCCCTACCGCTACCGCGTGCGCCCCCCTTCCTTGATTAACCTGACGCTCCTCGAAGAGATGTGCCTGGGCCACACCGTGGCCGACGCCGTGGTCATCCTCGGCTCCATTGATATCGTGCTTGGGGAGGTCGATCGCTAACCGCCATGCTAGGCTCCGGCATACTCAAAGGTCTGGCTGTCACCGCGAAGAATTTCGCGGGCAGCTTTTACGATCCCGAACGCATGGCCACCGTGCAATATCCGGAGGAACGCGCGCCCTTGGGCGAGCACTACCGGAGCTTCCCCTTGCTGGTGTGCGAAGACGCCGCCGACCCCTTGGGCACCTTGCGCTGCGTGGCCTGCACTATTTGCGAAAAGGAGTGTCCGCCGCAGTGCATTTACATCGAGAAGAGCAAAGACAAGAAGCCCGATGCCACCGGCAAACCGCAGCTTTACCCCGTTATCTTCACGATCGATACCGCCGTGTGCATGGGCTGCGGCATTTGCGCTGAACTTTGCCCCTTTGATTCCATAAAAATGGACAAGGTTTTCGAGGTTACGGCCACGAACCGTTTCACCGGTTTGCTGCTGGAACGCGACCAACTGGCCAAGCCCAACAGTTACTACCACTCGATCCGCCCGGCCGAGGCCTCCGAAGTGGACGCCCGTCTGGCTGCCGAACGTCTCGCCGCCGAAGAAAAAGCCAAGGCCGCCGCGCTAGCCAAAGCCGCTGCCGCCGCTGCCAAGGCCGCCGCCGCGACCCCGCCCACGCCCCCTCCCGCCGCATGAGTGCTTACGCCATGGCCGTTGCCGGCTCCGAACCCTTTCTAGAGCGCGCGCCGCTGCTGTTGCGCGATGCCTTGGTGCAACTCTTACCGGCGCCGACCCAGTGGCTGGTGCATCACCTGATCACCATCGTCGCGATCCTGGCGGTGTTCGGGCTCTTCTTTGCGTTTACGACGATTGCAGAACGAAAGCTTCTGGGACGTCTGCAAAATCGTCGTGGCCCCAACCGCACCGGAGTCCCGCAGTTTTCCATCCTGCCCTGGCGTTTTAAACACACGCTGTTCGGACTTTCCCAGCCCTTTGCCGACGCGGTCAAAGCCCTAACGAAGGAGGACATCGTCCCTGCCGCCGCCGATAAGCTGCTTCACTTCCTCGCTCCGGTATTGGTCGTGGCTTTTTCGTTACTGACCTTCGCGGTGCTGCCTTTTGGCCGGAATCTGATCCCGGTGGAGCTGGATTCGGCCCTGCTGTATTTCTTCGCCGCCGGTTCCGCGACCGAACTCACCATCTTCATGGCCGGTTGGGCGAGTCATAACAAATATTCGCTTCTGGCCGCCATGCGCGCGCTGGCCCAAGTGATTAGCTACGAGCTCCCGCTGATGCTTTCCGTAGTCCCGGTCGTGCTGGTAGTCGGTTCACTATCGACCCAGGAAATCGCGCTCGCCCAAGGCGGTTGGACCTTTGGGATCATTCCACACTGGCACGTCTTCACGCCTTGGGGCTTCGCCGGATTCCTGCTTTTCCTCGTTGCGGCGCTGGCCGAAAGTAACCGGTCACCCTTCGATTTACCCGAGGCGGAGAGTGAGCTGGTCGCCGGGCACCTGACCGAATACTCAGGTTTTAAATACGCGCTGTTTTTCATGGCGGAGTATTTCGGCCTTACCGCGCTGAGCGGACTGGGAATAACGATCTTCCTCGGCGGCTGGCAGGCTCCGGTGGCCTTCCTCGGCTTTGTGCCTTCGTATGCGTGGTTCATGCTGAAGCTGATCGGCATGATCGGCTTTTTCATCTGGGTGCGCGGCACCTTGCTGCGTCTTCGTATCGACCAACTGACCAGGCTGGCTTGGCAGTTCATCGTGCCGCTGGCTTTGATCAACCTGCTCAACGCCGCGTTCTGGGCGCTCACGCGGGACTGGACCGGCGCACTGCAACTGGTGCGTTGGGTGATCTCCGCCGCCATTGTCGTCGGCCCCTTTGTTTTACTTAGCCGCAAACTGAATGGCGGCCGCGCCCCGCGCACCTACCGCTACGCCACGTCATGACCCTCGCGCTGATCCTTCTTTCCGTGCTCATCCTTGGCAGCGCCATCGTGGCCTTGGCGCTGCGCAATCTCATCCACAGCGCGTTATTGCTGGTGGCCTGCTGGGCGGGAATCGCGGCGTTTTACTTGTGGGCCGGGGCCGAGTTTGTCGCCTTCGCTCAAGGGCTGGTTTACGTCGGTGCGATTTCGATGGTCGTGCTCTTCGCCGTCCTGCTGACGCGGCAGGGAACCGCATCCGAAACGCTAGGTTATGCTTCGTTGCAACGGTTCATCCTGGCGCTGGTGGCGGGCGGCGGTGTGGCGGGAGTCTTGGTCGGGGCAGTGCTGGGAACGCCGCTTACGGCCACGGTTCCGAACGCGGTTCCGGTCTTAACGGTGAAACAAATCGGGGCGCAGCTTATGGGCCCGCACGTAGTCGCGTTGTTGGTCGTCGGTATTTTGCTCACCGTCTCGCTGCTGGGCGCGGTGGTTCTGGCCGCCGAGGAAAACGTCAAGAGCCAGGAGGATGAGGTATGAGTCCGCTGCAACTGTGTCTGCTGCTTTCGAGTCTGCTCTTCTGCGTGGGGCTGGTCGCGGCCATGGCGCGTAACAACGCCATCCTCGTATTGCTGGGGGTCGAGCTGATGCTCAACGCCGCCAATATCAATTTCATCGCGTTCTGGCGCTATGGTCCGAATCCCGAAGCGGGCACCGGGGTGTTGTTTGTTTTGTTTTCCATCGCCGTCGCCGCCGCCGAGGCCGCTGTCGGGCTCGCCTTGGTGATCGCGGTTTACCGGCACCAGAAAACCATCCGCCTCGCTTCGATCAACCGTCTTAAAGGCTGAGGTATGCACCTTCCCGTCTCCCTTCTTTGGCTCATTCCTGCGTTGCCCTTGCTGGCTGCCGGCATCGCCGCGCTGGTGCCACGCAGCGGCCGGGCCGCAGCGGCCGGGGCCGCGATTGCCGCCATGATCGCGGCGTTCCTAGTTTCGTGCCTCGCGCTGCACACCGCACTCGCCGATCCAGCGGCAAAGTTGGTCGCGAATTTCGCGTGGTTCGATGTCGGTTCAGGCGCGATGCGGCTGGGGTGGCTGCTGGATCCGCTGACCGCGTTCATGTGCGTGATGGTGACCTTCGTCGCTTCGCTGATTTTCATCTTCAGCACCGGCTACATGAAGGCGGACGCTAATTTTAAACAGTTCTTCTGTTTTCTGAGCTTATTTGCCGCCGCGATGCTCGGTATCCTGATCGCGAACAGTCTGCTTCTACTCTTCATTTGCTGGGAACTGGTGGGACTCGCCTCGTATTTGTTGATTGGTTTCTGGTTTCAAAAACCTGCCGCCGCCGCAGCCGCGAAAAAAGCTTTTATCACCACGCGCATCGGCGACCTCGGTTTGCTCCTGGGTTTGCTCTGGTTGGCTGACTCCACCGGTTCCTTGCTTTTCTACGACGGCGGCAAAGGTGTGCTGGAAGTGGCGGCGCTCGGTTCGCTGGCCAGTCAGGTGACAGTCGGCGGCCTGGCGGTTTCCACGGCCATCGGGCTGCTTATTTTCTGCGGGGCCGTCGGTAAATCCGGCCAGTTCCCGCTGCATGTCTGGCTGCCCGACGCGATGGAAGGTCCGACGCCGGTCAGTGCGCTCATTCACGCCGCGACGATGGTGGCGGCCGGGGTGTTTTTGATCGCCCGGGTGTATCCCCTGATGTCCGCCGATCTGGCGCTGCCGCAGGTGCCGCTGCATGCCTTGACGGTGGTGGCCTTTATCGGAGCCATCACCGCGCTGCTTGGCGCGACCATCGCGGTCGCACAAAACGACATTAAGCGCGTGCTGGCTTTTTCCACCGTTTCCCAGCTCGGCTACATGATGCTGGCGCTTGGGGTGGGTTCGTGGGTGGCGGCGATATTCCATTTGCTGACGCATGCCTTTTTCAAGGCGCTGCTCTTTTTGGGCGCGGGCTCGGTCATCCACGCCGCCCACCACGAGCAAGATATTCGCCGCCTCGGCGGTCTGCGCGGCCGGATGCGGATCACCTTTGCCACTTTCGCCATTGGCATGATGGCGCTCTCCGGCGTGCCTTTTTTGTTTTCCGGCTTCTGGAGCAAAGAGGCCATTTTGCACGCCGCACACGGCTGGCATGTTTCCCATCTGCCATTCGGGGCTGCACTCATCGCGGTGGTGCTGACCGCGTTCTACATGACACGGCTGGTCGCCGAGACTTTTTTCGGGACAGCGCGCACGGCGGAGACCGGGCACGCGCATGAGAATTCGGCGGTAATGACGGTGCCGCTCGTCTTGCTGGCGATCGGCGCCGTGGCGCTCGGTTTCCTGGGCACGCCGGCCTTTCCTTGGTTGCAGGCCCGCCTGCTGGGCGAGACGGAGGTGCACGGGCATCCCATCTTTGAAAGCGCCGGGTTAATGATGCTCTCGATTGTGTTGGTCGCGGTTGGTTTGGGCGCGGGCTGGGCGATTTACGGTCGCAGGCCGCGAGTCGCGGTGGAGGCGGTGGACCCGCTAGCCAAGGCAGCCCCCGGGGTAATCGCCGCGCTAGGGAACCGCCTCGGTTTCGACGAACTTTATGCCGCAACGCTCGGTCGCTTGGTAACTGCGGGTGCGACGGTGGCCGACTTTTTCGACCGTTACGTGTGGGGTGGCGCGGTTACGATGCTGGCCCGCCTGGGTGAATTTACCGGGGTGGTGAACCGCGAGAACGATGAAAGCGCGATCAATGGCGGTTTCAACGCCGTCAGTGAATCGTTCCGGGATAGCGGCCGCGCCTATTCGCGGGCCCAATCCGGAGAGCCCCAGAGTTACCTACGTTTTATCGCCATGGGTTTTGTTGTGCTGATGCTATTGGTCATTCTGGGAGGTAGTCGATGAGCGCACTTCCATTGCTATCGCTCCTTGTTTTTACGCCTTGGTTGGGCGCCTTGGTTTTGGCATCGCTGGGGAAGAAACTCGGCGAGAAAAGTGCGCGGGCGTTGGGCTTGTTAAGCAGCGGTTCAACGCTGGCGCTGGCCCTGGTTATTTTGGCGAACTTCGCGCCTGCGGGCGCGGGTTATCAATTTGTCGAGCGGCACAGTTGGATCTCGGCCTTGCGGGTGGATTACCACCTTGGGCTCGATGGACTCAGCCTTTTGCTGGTTTTGCTGACCGGCTTGGTGTCGCCGCTGTGTCTGCTGGCCTCCTGGAAAATCCAACGCGCACCTCATCACTTTGCGGCCTTGTTTCTTTTGCTCCAAGGCGCAGCGCTCGGGGTATTCTTGGCGTTGGATTTTTTCCATTGGTTTCTCTTTTGGGAACTCAGTCTGGTGCCGGCGTTTTTCCTGATCAAAATCTGGGGAGGGGCGGGAGCGACCCGGGCGGCCTACCAGTTTGTGATTTATACTCTAGCCGGCGGTGCGTGTCTGCTGCTCGCGTTTGCGGCCATTGCGGTGGCGACCGGCACGTTTAACTTTACCGGACTCGCGACTTTGGCGGCTTCGGGCCAACTGGCAGCCAAGCTCGCCCTGTTGGGCGGCCTCTGGCCCAAGGTGATTTTTATCGGGGTTTTCCTTGGTCTGGCGGTAAAGGCCCCGCTGTTTCCGTTTCACACCTGGTTGCCCGCAACCTACGCGGAAGCGCCGAGCGGCGTATCCATGTTTCTGACCGGGATCATGTCCAAAATGGGCGTTTATGGATTTCTGCGCATACTCTGGCCCCTTTTCCCGGCGGAGCTGCATGCCGCCGCGCCATGTCTGCTCGGACTGGCCTTGGGCGGCGTCGTGTTTGGCGCGTTCGCGGCGCTGAAGCAGACCGACTTGAAACGCATGGTCGCGTATTCCTCGATCAACCATGTGAGCTATTGTCTGCTGGCACTTTTCGCGGTGGCAGGGGCGAGCAATGCCCCGGCGGCGACCGCGGCCTTTAGCGGCGCTTTGCTCCAGATGTTTAACCACGGACTTTCCGCCGCCGCCTTGTTTGCCTGCGTCGGGATGCTCGAAACGCGTTCGGGCGGACGGCGTTGTATTCACGATTTTGGCGGAGTGCGCACCGTGGCCCCCTTGTTCGCCGGTCTTTGCGGGGTGGCGATGTTCTCCTCGCTTGGATTGCCCGGTCTGAACGGCTTCGTGGGAGAGTTCATGATTTTCAGCGGCGTGTTTGGCCTCGCGCCCTGGGCGGCGGGGGTGGCCTGTCTGGGTTTATTCGCGACCGCGCTCTTTCTGCTCACGTTTTGGCAACGCGTTTTCCATGGGCCGACCGGTGCCGCCGTGGCCACGTTTCGCGACCTCGATCGGGTGGAGGTTTTTACCCTGCTGCCGCTGGTTGTTTTGATGGTGCTGCTCGGAGTGCTGCCGCAGTTGCTGGTCGGCCTCATTAACCCGCTTGTGACCACGTGGGTCAGCCAACTGCCATGAACTTATTGCCCTGGACCATTTACGTGTCGTTTGCCGGTGCCTTGTTGGCACTGCTGGCGGGAACGCGTTCGGCGGCGGCCGCCCGTTGGGTGGCGCTGGGCACCGCGCTTGCCGGGCTGGCGCTTACCTTGTTGGCCGCCCGGGAATTCGTGCCCGCGCCGGAGCTGCAAACCCTGGTCAATGTGCCGTGGATAACCGAGCGCGGCGTGCGCTACCACCTCGCGGTGGATGGGATCAGCCTGAGTCTGCTTGTGCTTACCGGACTGGCGGCGACCGCCGGGATCTTGTTCTCGTGGAATATCGAGGAACGCACGGGGGAGTTTTTTGCCTTTTACCTTTCGCTCATCGGCGGGGTTTACGGGGTGTTTATGAGCGCGGACGTGTTTCTGCTCTTTGTTTTCTACGAAATAGCGATCGTGCCGAAGTATTTCCTAGTCGCGGTCTGGGGCTCGACCAATCGGGAATACGGCGCGATGAAGCTGGTGCTTTATTCCTTTGCGGGAAGCGCGCTGGTGTTGATCGGTTTGCTTTGGGCGCACGCTTCGGGAGGCGCGACGGGCTATGGTTTGGCGGAATTGGCGGAGGGTGCGCGGCATATTCCGGCGGGGTCGCAGATCGCGATCTTTGCTTTGCTGTTTCTCGGGTTCGCGGTGCTGGCCGGTTTGTTTCCCTTTCATACTTGGGCGCCGACCGGACACGTGGCGGCCCCGACCGGTGCATCGATGCTGCTGGCCGGGGTGGTGATGAAGCTCGGGGCTTATGGTTGCCTGCGAGTCGCAATGCCGCTGTTTCCGGGCGCATTCGCTGTTTGCCAGCCGGTGATCGCCTGGCTGGCGATTGCGGGCATCGTTTACGCCGGGTTCATCGCGCTGGTGCAGTCGGATTTTAAGTTCGTGATCGGCTATTCGAGTGTGAGCCACATGGGCTTCGTCCTTCTCGGGCTGGCCGCCGCCACTCCGCTCGCGCTGGCGGGCGCGGTGCTGCAAATGGTCTCGCACGGGATCATCGCCGGGCTGCTTTTCGCGGTGGTCGGTCGTATGGTTTACGAACGCACTCATACCCGGGAACTGGGGGCATTGCAGGCGCTGCCCTTGCATCGCTTGCTGCCCTTTGCCGCCGTGGTCTTCGTGCTGGCCGGGTTTGCTTCACTAGGTTTGCCCGGTTTTAGCGGGTTCCCAGCGGAGTTGAGTATCTTGACCGGCACGTGGCAGGCGAAGCCGCTATGGGCGGTGTGCGCCGCGCTGGGCATCGTGGTGGCCGGGGCGTTTACCCTGCGTGCGATTCACGTGGCGTTTTTTGGCAGCACCGGAGCAACTGCGCCGCTTGCGGAAGCCGGGCACCACGATGATGCACACGCGATGGCACCGATTTCGTGGCCGGAAAAAACCGGTGCGCTTCTGCTGCTCGCCGCCACACTTTGGGTGGGGCTTAAGCCGGATGTGTTGCTCGATTGGATCGTCCCTGCGCTGCAATCCCCGGCCTTTAAGGCCGTCATGAACGGAGGCACCCCATGAACTTTGCCTATGCTGAATTGCTCAGTGCTCTCCGTCCGGAGCTCTGCCTGGTGGTGGGTGCCTTGCTGGTGCTCGCGGTGGATTTGCCCAAAACGAAACGCTCGTTGGAGCAACGCACCCACATTTCCTGCGGTATGGGTGCGGCCGCATTGCTGGCCGCTTTGGTTTCGTTGCTTGGCGTGGGCAACCTGGGGAATATCTGGGGCGGGGTGCTGGTCTTGGATACCCTGGCACTTGTCGCACGGGGCGGTGTTTTTGGCCTCGGCTTGCTGACGCTCGGGATCACGGCGGGGACGACGCGTTTGCGCAATCCGGCAGAATTTGTGGCCGTGATCCTCTTCGCGATTACGGGCTTTGCCCTCATGGCCGGTGCGCAACAACTGCTCCTCGCCTTTCTCGCCCTCGAATTGGCGAGTTTGTCCCTCTACGTGCTGGCGGGGTTTGATAAAACCCGGGCGGAATCGGCCGAGGCCGGTCTGAAGTATTTTCTCTTCGGCGGAGTGTCGGCCGCGTTTATGCTTTTCGGTTTCAGCCTAATTTACGGGCTGACCGGGTCGATCGAGTTGCCGGAAATCGCCCGCCAACTCGCTTTGTCCGCCCCGAGTCCCTTGCTCTTGGTTGCCTTGGTCATGGTGCTGGTGGGCTTCGGATTTAAGGCTGCCGCCGCACCGTTCCACCTCTGGGCTCCGGATGTTTATCAAGGCGCTCCGGCTCCGGCGGCGGCGCTTATCGCTTCGGCCTCGAAGCTAGCTGGGTTTACGTTGTTTCTGCGTTTGCTCTGGCCGGGACTCGGCGGCGTCGCCGGGGACGGGAATGGCATGGCCGGGTGGATCACGGTCGTGGTTTGGCTCGCGCTGGCTTCGTTGCTGCTGGGTAATTTCGTGGCGTTGGCGCAAACCAAGGTTCGCCGGGTATTGGCTTACTCCGCCATCGCGCATGCCGGGGCCTTGCTGCTTGG
Organism: Verrucomicrobiota bacterium; assembly: GCA_947471035.1. GTDB lineage: Bacteria > Verrucomicrobiota > Verrucomicrobiia > Opitutales > Opitutaceae > IMCC26134_A. The sequence continues at coordinate 23,826 of CANIWJ010000006.1, read as the reverse complement.
TGTGATCGCCGCCGGCTGGGTTGGGGCGGCACCTTTACTCTATTACGTTATAACCTACGGTTTGGCCACGGTGGGAGCGTTTGGCGTTATTGCGGCGGTGGAGCGGCATCAGCCTTGCGTAAACCTTGCTGATCTCGCCGGACTGCGGACCAAATCCCCGCTTTTGGCCGGCTGCTTGATGGTGTTTGTGCTTTCGCTGGCGGGCATTCCGCCGCTGGCCGGTTTCGTGGGCAAGTTTCTGGTGTTTTCCAGTGCGCTACAAGTGGGGGGCATGACTGCGTGGCTGGCGCTGCTGGCCATTTTACTTAGCGCGGTGGCCCTATATTATTATCTGCAAATCCTGAAGCCGGCGCTGGTGCTACCGGTCAGTCCCGATACGGTGAAAAGCATCCCGGTGCATCCGGTCACGGCTATCACGCTGGTGTTTGCCGCAGGCCTGATCCTGCTGCTTGGCCTTTGGCCTTCGTTGGTGCTAGGGCTATTTTGAAGCGGACGAGTTCGGTTCGTTGCTTGTCCACGCAGGGTTCGTGACTTTGACTGATGACGATGATCGGAAATGCTTTTTTAAAAATCTGTGGGATTACCCGTTTGGAAGATGCTCAACGGGCGGCTAATCTGGGTGCGGATTTCCTTGGTTTTATCCTGTATTCAAAATCACCGCGTTACCTTCCGCCCGAGGCCTACCGCGCTTTGTCGATTAATTTGCCGGCGGGTCCTAAGCGGGTGGCGGTGTTGGTCGAGCCCGGAGCCGATGAGCTGCAAGCAATCCGGGCATTGGGTTTTGAGCGATTTCAGATTCATGCGCGGCCCGAGGTCGGTTTGGAAATCGTGGCAAGTTGGTCCGCAATCGTTGGGCCCGGCGCACTCTGGCTGGCGCCAAAACTACCCCCAGGCATTGAATTTCCCGGTGCATGGTTGGACTACGCGAACAGCTTCTTGGTCGATACCTACCACCCTGAAGGCTTCGGCGGTTCGGGGCGCACGGGGGACTGGACCGGCTTCGCGCACTTGGCGGCGGCCCACCCGGACAAGACATGGATCCTGGCCGGCGGGCTAACCCCTGAGAACATTCGCGCGGCGCGGGCACAAAGCGGCGCGCACTTCGTGGATGTTAACAGCGGGGTGGAAACGCGTCCCGGGGTAAAAGCCCCGCTCAAGTTGGATGCGTTGGTTGCGGCGCTGCGGGATTAGTTCCGCTCACCCGCATCAGAGCGCGTGGTTATTCTCGCGGTGTGGCCAAGTTGAACCTCGTTTGTTGCGTCAAGCCTCGATAAACCAACGGTGCATGTCTCAAGATCCTCACGCGCAGCTTGATCAATCCGTCCTCGATATGATCGAGCTCAGCCCGGTGGGAGCGGTGCCGCATACGCCGACTTATCAAGACGCGCTGCGCCGCCTGTATGCTTCGCATCAGGTTTATGCTTCGGCCGACTACAAGGATGGTCACGTCACAGTGCGAAAGGTGGCGCTGCAGCCGGCTTTTTTCGCGGCCAATCTTGACGCTTTGACCTCGGGGAAAATCCCCGTGGCTGAACTTGAGTCGAATGGCCCGATTTTCGACCGTTACGTGCAGTCGTTGCCCGCCGCTCTTCAAACCAAGGCGGAGACGCACCGTGCCAAGGCGGTGGGGCGTTCCATTTTGCATCGAAAACACACTGCTACCGCGCAGGAAACGACGACTGCCGTGCACGATCCGATGCACAGTCTATTTCTCGTGCCGGGCGCCGGCCCCCGTTTGGGCCTGCCTGGTAATTATCTTTACGGCGCGATCATGGAGTTTTTTCACCCGGATGCGCCCACGACTTGGCGTGTGCAACTGCACGACGCCGAGGACGGGTCGGCTTCGCTGGATTCGGCCAGTTTACCCACCGCACTGAGCAACGTGCAGGAACTCCTCGCCGCCGCCCCCTTTCACCTCAGTGAAGTGGTCGCGCTGGGTTTTAAGTTAGATTAAACCAAGTCCGCGATTCGGTCGAAACTCGGCGGAATCTTCTGTCGCCACGATGAGGCGGTATCGCTAGCTTTTCGGGCATGAAACCCGAGCTGCGAAAAACCGTGGTCGTGGCCGGGGCGAGCGGTTTTATCGGACAGGCGATTTGCGCTCAATTATCGAAACGTTTTCGGGTGGTGGCGTTAACGCGTTCGCTCACCCATGTGGCCGATCATTTGGATGAAACGGGCGTCGCGTGGCGGGTGTGCGATTTATTTTCACTGCTTGAGACCGAGCAGGCGCTGCGTGATGCCGACTACGCGGTGTATCTGGTGCATTCAATGTTGCCTTCGTCCCGATTAACCCAAGGCACGTTTGTCGATCTGGACCTGATTTTAGCCGACAATTTCGCCCGTGCGGCACGACTGCACCGAATCCAACAGATAATATACCTCGGCGGGTTAATCCCCGTAACCCCACACCTTTCTTCGCATCTCGCGAGCCGCTTGGAGGTGGAGGAAGCATTGGGCTCGGGCAGCAGCCCAGTGACCGCTTTGCGCGCCGGTTTGGTGGTAGGGCCGGGCGGCTCTTCGCTGCGGATTCTGGTTAATCTTGTTCGCCGTATGCCCGTGCTGTTTCTGCCTTCCTGGGCCGAGCGGCGTATGCAGCCGGTGGCCATTCAAGACGTGGTCCGGGCGGTCGATATGGTGATCGGCGCGCCAGAGTATTTTGGAGCGCATTACGACATCGGGGGACCCGATGTTTTGTGTTATCGTGAGATACTGCAAATGACCGCGCGGGTATTGGGGTGTCGACGCTGGATGATTGCGGTGCCGGCGCTGCCGGCAAAGCTGTTGAAGGCGTGGGTGAGTATGGTTGGCGGCGCTTCGCGCGCTTTGGTCGGCCCCTTGGTGGATAGTTTAAACCACGATATGTGCGCCGCGCCTAATCCCTTGCTTACTCGCCTGGCGGTGGGGGCAATGGGGTTTGAGCAGGCATTAAGGGCTTCGCTCGATGTGGATCACCGGCTGGCTTTGACCCAGTTGGATAAACTCCGGCCGCGCGATATTCGCGTTATTAGGGCGGCGAAACGTGTGCGCTCGGTCCAGCGACTTCCCCTGCCGCCTGAATTTTCCGCCCAACGCGTGGCGTTGGAGTATTACGGCTGGTTGCCGCGTTTTGTCTGGCCCCTGCTCAAATGTGAGGTCGATGAGGACGGGCATTGTCGATTTTACCTCGGCTCACGGCATTTGCTGCTTTTGGAGTTAACCTACTCCCATGAACGCAGCACGGCAGACCGGGTGCTTTTCTACATTACGGGCGGAGTGCTGGCCAAAACCGCCAATAATCGCAAAGGCCGTCTCGAGTTCCGAGAAATGTTAAATCGCACCTGCGTGCTGGCGGCGATTCACGACTTCACCCCGACGCTGCCGTGGTATTTTTATAACCTGACGCAAGCGCTGGTGCACCTGCTGGTGATGCGTCGCTTTGGGCGGCACTTGGGCGGGCTGGGCTTCGGTGAAAAACCGCCGAAATCGGGCGCTACTTGAGCTTAAAGGGGCGTTAATCAAAAATCAGGTCGTGGCCGCTGGAGAGGTAGGACTCCAGGCGTTTGGCCAGACGGGTGAGGTCGGGGGTCGGGGGTTCAGGTGATTCGGCCGGTTCCCTGAGTGCAGTAGCCACCACCGCCTGATCCGAGGCGGGCAAGGATGGCAGCCATTCCTGCTTGATCGGCAGGCCCTCATCGCGGGCGAGGCAATAAAGGCTTTTGAAGTATATCAGTTCCGGCCGGGTGCCGACTCGCTCCAGTGCGTTGAACGCCTGTCCGAGCAGGGCGTGAATCGCGGCTCGCCTGTCTTCGGGACCAGGATTGCGAGTGATGTTTCGCGCCAGGCGCGAAGCCGCCGCTAGAGTAGGGTAGTCGCGGCCGATGGCGGAGTGACGCGTTATTATGCGGTGTTCGCGCACGAACCACGGGCCGTTGCCGGGTGAGCCACGTCCGTGCTGAAGCTCCAGGGCCAAATGGTCAAAGAGGTCGGGGCTGGGTGCGGTGTCGTTTTTATTACTGCGGGCGGAGCGTAGTAAGGCGCTGATCAGCCCGTCGGTCGGGGAAAAGCAGGTGAGCATCCAGTGGTCGCCGGTGTGCGCGGTTTTGGCGAGCACATGAGCTTCGGTTTGATGAACAGGGCCAGGCATAGTTTATCAACACCCGGCTAAGGGCGGGTTAACGTTTTGATTTGATTGCCGGCTTGAGCTCGAACTGGGGGAGCAGTCCGGCGCCGCATAGGATTTTGAGGGCGCGATTTTCTGCCGCCCGCATGCGGCGTTTTTTTTTCGGTTCCAAATCGTCGTAACCCGCCAAATGCAGCCAGCCGTGGATGACGTAGCGCATAAGCTCTTCGTTAAATGTAAGATTGTGCCGGGTGGCGTAGGTCAGGGCCGTGTCCACCGACACGCATATATCGCCGGCGTGGCCAAGCGCTTCGTCACCTTCGAAGGTGATCACATCGGTCGTGGTCGGGTCGTCGAGGAAGTCGCCGTGGAGTTTGGCGAGGGCCGCATCGCTGTGAAAGGTGATGGAAAGCTCTCCGGTGGGCACGGCGGAAATGCCTGACGGGACGTCGGCCGCCATTTTTTTAGCCCGGAGTAAGGCCGCAGGGAGTAGCGTAGGCCAATCTGCGCTGGTGTAGGCAAAATGCGCATCCAGGTAGCTGATCGCGCGCGCGAGTTCCCTGCGTTTGAGGCGCAGGTCCGAATGACGATTCGTGATCTCGATTTCGCGCGACATGCGGGAGGCGAATACGAACCCGAGGGTGTCGCGAGGCAAGCGAACAGCGGAACCCCGCGACTAGTGCTCAAACGGTCTGAAGCATTGCCAAACGGCTGCGCACTCGGGCGACGAGCTGATGCGGGGCCAAGCCATGCGCGGCGCGCAATTCCGCGATCGACGATCCATGGCCGACGAACTCGTCTGGCCAACCGAGACGTTCGACCGGGACCGGGCGTTCGGTGTCGGAGAGGGTTTCGAGCACGGCGGTGCCGAAGCCACCGGTTACCACATGATCTTCCAGGGTTACGAATAAGCGCACTTCCGCGGCCTGGGAAAGGAGTAGTTGGCGATCAATCGGTTTGGCGAAACGCGCATCGACGACTCCCACGGAGATTCCGTCTTCGCGCGCCAGGGTATCGGCCAGCACGAGGGCATCGGCGCACATCGTGCCGAGCGCCCAGATCATGACATCGGTACCGGGACGGAGCAGTTCAGCGGTTCCCAAGGGCAGGGCGGTCGGCACGGCTGGACCGGGACGCCCGGTGGAGGCACCACGCGGGTAGCGGATAAATGCCGGACCCTGATATGCGAGCGCGGTCTGGAGCATGGCGGTGAGCAGATGCTCGTCGCGCGGGGCCATGATAACCGCATGAGGGACGCAACGCAGATAGGCCACGTCGAACAGGCCGTGGTGGGTCGGGCCGTCGTTGGCGGACAAACCCGAACGATCCAGACAGAAGGTTACGGGCAGACCTTGAAGCGCGACGTCGTGGATAATGTTGTCATACGCGCGTTGCAGGAACGTCGAGTAGATGGCGACAACGGGATGAAAGCCTTGGGTGGCCAGGCCGGCGGCGAAGATCACTGCGTGCTCCTCGGCGATGCCGACGTCGAAAAACTGCTTCGGTACGGCGGCGGCGAGGTGGTTGAGCCCGGTGCCGCTGGGCATGGCTCCAGTGATGCCGATGATCTTTGGGTTTTGTTGGGCAAGCCTGACCATTTCGCGCCCGAAAACGTCCTGATAATTGGCGGGAGCGCCCGAAGCGGAGCCTTTGCTCTCGCCCGTGGTCGGGTCGAAGGCACCGAGACCATGAAACTTTTCCGGGTGGGCGCGCGCGGCATCCAAGCCCCGGCCCTTTTCGGTGATGACGTGGAGCAGGACGGGGGTGTCGGTATCGCGGGCGAATTCGAGGTTTTTGATCAACTCCTCGATATTGTGGCCGTCGATTGGGCCGATGTAGCGCAGGCCGAATTTTTCAAAGAGGGAGGACTCGACGAAGAAGTCTTTGGTCTCGCGTTTCCACTTGCTCCAGACCCGGTGCATGTCGTCGCCGCCGGGCAGGCTGCGGAAGAACTTTTCCACGTCGTGGTGGAGCTTGTTGTAGGTGCTGTTGGTCGAAAGCTTGGTCAGATATTTGGCGATGGCGCCGACGTTGCGGGCGATGGACCATTCGTTGTCGTTCAGGATAACGACGAGGCGCTTGGTGGACGAGACGACGTTGTTGAGCGCCTCCAGGGTGATGCCGCAGGTAAAGGCGGCGTCTCCGCAAAGCGCCACCACGTGTTCATCGGTGCCAGCCAGATCTCTGGCGGTAGCCATGCCCAAGGCGGCGGAGAGCGCGGTGCCGGCGTGACCGGCGCCAAAGGAATCGTGCGGGCTCTCGGAGCGGCAGAGAAAGCCGGAAGCCCCATTCGTCTGGCGAACTTTTTGCAAAAGTTCGCGACGTCCGGTTAAAAGTTTATGCACGTAGCCCTGGTGGGCGACGTCGAAGACGAATTTATCGCGCGGAGTGGAAAACACGCGATGCAGTGCGATGGTCAATTCAACGACGCCTAGATTAGGTCCAATATGGCCGCCGTTTAAGGCCGTGACCCGAATGAGTTCTTCGCGAATCTCTGCCGCTAGCTGAGGCAACTGGCTGGCTGACAGGCCCTTGACGTCATTGGGGGAAGTGATGGTCGGGAGCAGGCGTGGACCGTCGGCCAAAAGGACGGAGGCGGGTTGACTGGGCTGAAAAGAAGCGGGCACGTGAATAAAAAGAGGAAAGTCGGAAAAGTGGCGGTGTAAACGGAGTCAGGCTTGTAGCTGATTTCAGGCCGGGTCGGGAAAATCTGTAATTTGGAAGCTTGGGGCGGCTGAGGCGGGGTCTTTGCGGCGCTTGAGTTGCTCGATTTTTAGTTCGGCTGTCTTGAGCCGTTGTTCGCAAACGGTGAGCAGCCGACTGCCCTCCTCGTATTGGGCGAGTAATTCATCGAGCGGCACATCCCCGGATTCCATTTTTTCGACGATGCTTTCGAGGCGAGTCATCGCCTCCTCGAATGAAGGGATCTTGGGTTCGACGGCCGCGGTAACGTTGGAGTTGGTAGCCACAATTAAAACAGACAACTTGGGTGATGACAGAAGCATTTCAACCTTCGGTTTATTTTCGTCCTGCGTTACCTTGGGACAGGTCGGGAAAGGTGAGGTAAAACTTCGGGGATTTTTTTAATTAAAAAAGCGCTTGCCCTGCTTTTCGGAACCTTGCTTTCTCTCGCCTCCCAGCACGCAGCTGTAGCTCAATTGGATAGAGCGTCTGACTACGAATCAGAAGGTTTGGGGTTCGATTCCCTACAGCTGCACCATTTTGGCCCTGATTAACTTACGGAAGTTGACCAGGGTTTTTTAGTTTTTAAACAAAACCGACTCCTTCGCATTTCGACGAAACAAAAAACCACGAACCTCAAGGGTTCGTGGTAGGGGGAAGAAGAATTGATTTAGAACGAGCAGCGACTAGTCTTCGTCGTCGTCTTCGGAGTCGTCAGAGGGGCGGGAGAGTTCTTCACGACATTCGCCCATTACCCGTAGCCAGACTTCGCGGAGATCAAAAATACGGGGCAGCGCTTGGGTCCGGTAGTGGGCTAGGGCGCGGCTGTGTTCGCAGGCGTCCGCATCCAAATGGGATAGGGTGGCGTTCAGGTCGCGAAGCGCACGTTTGAACAGGCTTATGGCCATGGCGTAGTCGCCAAAATCCAAGGCCGAGACGGCTTGCATAGCTTGATCTTCCGTACGTAAAAGTGCCGCATAATAACCAAGCGCAAGCTTTTGAGGCACCTTCTGCTCACCTTCCGCCAACTGTTCCCAAGTGCGTTTGAGGCTCAGGAATAGGGCGCGAGTAGCGACAAAGATGGGGTTTTTGTGCAGCGTGTAGGGGTCGGCTTCATCGCCGAGATCCACCTCGGTGGGGCCGTTGTCGTCATTCTCATTATCGTCGTCGTCCCCGTCCAAAGTGCCTTCGCTGGTCCAGTCATCCACGCCCCAACCCATGAGTCGGGCGGACTCGTCGAGCCGCTCGGCGTGGCCCTTCAATTGCTCGTAGTAAGCGAGGTAGCGGAGAACGGTCTCGTCCTGCTGGCGCAGGTAGCGTTCCCAATCAAATTCGTTCCAAACGAGCTCCCCGCGATCTTCCCACTCGTGATCGGACGGGTTTTCGGAATTGGTGTTGCCCATGGGTGAAGTAGGGTCGAAACCCTGTATGCAACGTGGTTCGGCGGGACCTAAACGCAACGGGAAAAAGCCCATTTTTGAACACTAACTCTGACGATGTCGGGAACCAATGGGGTTACTGGTTGAAATTCTTGAGCTTTGGGGCTTTTTCACCCCTCCCCATGAGCGCCCCAGTCACCCACGCGACGGTTTATTTCTCCGGCCATGTCCAAGGGGTCGGTTTTCGTTACACGACTTTGCAGGTGGCAAAGGAATTTGAGGTTGCTGGGCTGGTTAAAAACCTTGCCGACGGACGGGTGCAGTTGGAGGCGGAGGGACGGGCCTCGGAAATCGAGGCGTTTATCGAGGCACTGGGCGAGCGTATGCATGGCTACATCCATAAATCCGAGCAGGTGAAACAAACCCGTCCGCCAGTTTTCCAAGGGTTTGAAATTCGCTGATCCCATGTCGTCTCCGGTCGCCGCCATTTCGATTCAGGGCCTGATCAAGGACTTCTCCATAACCTTGCGCGGGGTAAAGTTACGTGCAGTCGATACGCTTAATCTAGAGGTGGCCGAGGGGCAGGTTTATGGACTCTTGGGTCCGAATGGTTCGGGTAAAAGCACCACGATTAAAATCATCCTGGGTTTGCTCGAACCCACGCAGGGAGAGGTGAAGGTTTTCGGGGTGCCGAGCGGCCGGGTTGAGGCGCGTTGCAATGTGGGCTATTTGCCGGAAGCGCCCTATTTTTACCGCTACCTGAGCGGTCGCGAACTGGTGCGGTTTTATGCGCGGGTCTGCGGAGTAAAGAAATCGGCGCTCAAGGCGCGCGTTGATGAAGTGATCGACTGGGTTGGTCTCTCCGGCGCGGCGGAACGCCGGGTGGGCACGTATTCCAAGGGGATGTTACAGCGCATCGGATTGGCCCAGGCTTTGGTTCACGACCCGAAACTTATCGTCCTGGATGAACCGACGGCGGGTGTGGACCCGGTCGGTTCAGCGGAGATGTGCGAACTCATCCGCAAACTGAAAAATCAGGGCAAGACGGTGCTGATCACCTCGCATTTGCTGGCGCAGATCGAGGACGTTTGTGACCGCGTGGCCATCCTGGATCGTGGCCGACTGATGATCGAGGGCGCGGTCGGCGATTTGGTCGGGAAACGCGACCTGCAAGCCCTGATCGTGGATCCCTTGCCTCCGGCGGATCTCGCAGCGCTCAAGGTGTGGCTGGAGGAGCGGGGGCATCATTTGAACGCGGTGGAGCAGCCGCGCGCCCGGCTCGACCAGGTGTTTCTGGATCACGTCGCCCGCCGTTGAGCGCCGCACCGTCGCACCCGCACCGCTGAGAAACCCTTGAGTCACCCTGATTCACCCACTTGCTGAAAATCCCATGAGCGTCGCTTTTGTTCCTTCCGTTCCGTTTTCGCCCGGGCGACTTGGCCTCATCGCCGGGAATACCTTTCTGGAGGCGGTGCGGCAAAAGCTCTTTGGGTTTCTGCTCTTTTTGTCGGTGGGACTGGTGGCGAGCGCGCAGTTTTTCCGGGAGTTCAATTTCGGTTCTTCGGAGCTGAAATTTATCGCCGACTTCGGTTTCGGGGCCCTCGTGTTTTTCGGTTCGGCGCTGACCATTGCGACGACCGCGCAGTTGTTTTTCAGCGAAATAGAAAACCGCACCGCGCTCACCTTGCTGGCCAAGCCGATTTGGCGCGCGGAATTTATCTTCGGTAAGTTGCTGGGGGTTTTCGCCGTGATCGGGGTCTTTTGCGCGCTGACCGTCGGCCTTTTGATCGCGCTCCTCTGGCAACGCGAGACGCAGCTTATGCGCTTTGACCCCGAAGCTTTTGCGGGAGGGCGGATCATCCAATACGGCGATTTGTTGATCGTCGGCGCCCTTCAGTGGATCAAGTTCGGCGTGCTCGCGGCGATCGTGCTGCTGGTCGCGAGTTTCTCGAATACCAACCTTTTTACGGTCGTCATGGGGTTTTTCGTTTTGGTGATCTGTCATTTGCAACACCTCGCGAGCGATGCCTGGCGGCATGTGGACAGCGTGATCGGCGCTTTGGCGGTGCGTTTGCTCGGAGTGGTTTTTCCGAATTTTCAGCTCTTTAATCTGGCGGACTCCATCGGACAGGGCGCGGGGATCGATGGCGCTTTGGCGCTGCGCGTCGCCGCTTACGGATTTTTTTACATCGGGGTGATTGGCGGGCTGGCGGTTTATAGTTTTCGTCACCGTGAGATTTGACGCCACCGCCTTTCGTCCGGCGCGCACGGGATTCGGCGTGCTGGCCGGTTTGTTACTCGCCGGGTTGGCGAGCCAGCCGCTGGAGCGCACGGCTTGGTCGAAAGTGCGCGCCAGTCAGCCCGCGCTGGCCCTTGAGTCCATAAAAGATGCGCTTGGCCAAGGGATTACCGTGGGACTGCTCGGCGGGTTTCGCGCCATCGCGGCGGATTTTTTTTGGCTGCGCACGAACTCATTGTGGGAGGATACCGACCTGCCCGGCACCCAGACCTCGATTAAAATCGTGACCGCGATCGACCCGCGGCCGCTGACCTTCTGGCTCAATGGTTCGCGCATGATCGCCTACGATATGCCGCATTGGCGAATCGCCCGCGCGGGTGGTTACGAAGCCACGCCCACGGTGGTGCAAAGACGTTTTGACGAAGAGCAGGCCCAGGTGGCCATCGCCTACCTCCAGGGTGCTTTCGCATTTCACCCCGAACACCCGTTACTGACACTGGAAATTGGCAACATTTACCTGAACCGGCTCAAGGACTTGGAAGGCGCGGCCCGCTATTATTTGCAGGCGACTAAACACCCGGACGCGCCTTTCTACGCCGCCCGGATTTACGCGGAACTCCTGCGAAAAATGAACCGCCAGGCCGAGGCTTATGCCTTTCTCAAGGAGCTTCACCCCAAATTAGCCCCGGAGAATCCCTTCGCGCAGGCCCCGATTGTTTTGGAACGAATTCGGGCGCTGGAAGCGGATTTGCAGATAGCGCCGGCTTTGCAATACCTGCCTCCGCCTGCGAAGAAAGCCGTCCAAGCCATAACGCAATAATCTCTTCTAAAATTGGTTATGCTTTTTGTTAAGTTAATCCCCGAATTCTTAAGGGAATTAACTTGTCGCCCAGCTCAATCATCTAAATCTTTATCAACTTACTCAACATATGGACGCTGCCGCGAATCTTCACCCGATCTTCGACCGCGTTTTGGCGCGCTCGGACAAGCAGCAACGGCTGGGGCAACGCGGGCAGGTGATCTGGCTTTATGGTTTGTCGGGTTCGGGCAAAAGCACCTTGGCTATTGCGCTGGAGCGTCGCCTGCACGCCGAGGGGTTTGCCACTCAGCTTCTGGATGGGGATAACATTCGCAGTGGGCTCAATCGCGGGCTCGGGTTTTCCGATGCGGATCGCTCGGAGAACATTCGCCGGGTCGCCGAAGTGGCCAAGCTCCATGCCCACGCGGGACTCGTTACCCTGTGCTCCTTCATCACGCCGCTCCGGAGTTTGCGTGAATTGGCCCGGGGTATCATCGGGACCGACGACCTCTTGGAGGTTTACGTGCAAGCCAGTTTCGCGACCTGCGCGCAACGTGACCCCAAGGGACTTTACGCCAAGGCCGCAGCCAACGGGGTGGGGCAGTTTACCGGGAAGGATTCCGCCTTCGAGCCTCCGCTACTCACGCCCGACGCGGAGGATCGCGGCACCCTGGTGCTCGATACCGAGACCCTTGCTCCCGAGGCCTGCCTCGCGGCCTTGCATGCGGCGGTTTTGCCCCGCATTCAGCTGCCCTCTGCGTCGCGCTAGGCTGACGCCCAAACCGTAACGCGTCCGATCCCTTTATTCTTCATGTCCTCCTATAACCTGACCCACTTGGCCCAACTCGAACACGAGGCGATCTTTGTGCTGCGCGAAGTCGCCGCCCAGTTTGAGCGCCCGGCGCTGCTGTTTTCCGGCGGCAAGGACTCCATCGTGATGGCCCGGCTCGCGCAAAAAGCCTTCGCCCCCGCACGCATTCCGTTTCCCTTGGTGCACATCGACACCGGGCACAACTTCGCCGAGGCCATCGAGTATCGTGATTGGTTCGCCCAGGATATCGGTGCACGCCTGGTCGTTCGCTACGTGGAAGACTCGATCAAGGCCGGTCGCTGCCAGGAGGAGAAAGGCCCGAATCCCTCGCGCAACGGCCTCCAGACCATCACCCTGCTCGATACCATCGAAGAGTTCAAATTCGACGCCTGCCTCGGTGGCGCGCGCCGCGACGAGGAAAAAGCCCGCGCTAAAGAGCGTTTCTTTTCCCACCGCGATGAGTTCGGTCAATGGGACCCCAAAAACCAACGCCCCGAGCTTTGGAACTTGTTCAACGGCCGCAAAAACCTCGGCGAACACTTCCGCGTTTTCCCGCTCTCTAACTGGACTGAGATGGACGTGTGGCAATACATCGCCCGCGAAAAACTCCGCATTCCGTCGATCTACTTCAGCCACACCCGCCGCATCGTAAATCGCAACGGCGTGCTCCTCGCCGAGTCGCCGTACATCACCTTGCTTGAGGGCGAAAAATACGAAGAGCGCGTTGTGCGCTACCGCACCGTCGGCGACAGCACCTGCACCGGCGCGGTCGAGTCTCCCGCCGCCACCTTGGCCGAAGTCATCCAAGAAGTCGCCTCGGCCCGCGTGACCGAGCGCGGCACCCGCGCGGATGACAAACGCTCCGAGTCCGCCATGGAAGACCGCAAGAAGGCGGGGTATTTCTAAGGCGATAATTTAACGCAAAGACGCCAAGACGCAAAGATCGCAAAGTTCCGAACCATGGAGGAAAACCAGCTCAGCCAAATCATTGTTGATGCAGCCATTGAGGTGCATCGGCACATGGGTGGCCCGGGTTTGTTGGAAAGTGTTTATGAAGAGGCCTTGGCCGAAGAACTTACTTTGAGGGGCCTTATTGTAGAACGTCAGCAGCAGGTTCCGCTTCGTTACAAGGGTAAGCTACTTTCCACCCCCCTTCGGCTCGATCTGCGCGTCAATAATCTGGTCATTGTCGATCCCAAGGCCGTCAACGAATACAATAAAATCTTCGATGCCCAGATGCTGACCTACCTGCGTCTTACTGGCCTACGTCTTGGCCTCGTGATCAATTTCGGTGAGCGCCTAGTTAAAGACGGCATCCACCGCATCGTTAATCATCTCTAATCTTTTTTTCTTCCTAACTCTGCGCCCTCTGCGCCTTCGTGCCTCTGCGTTAAACCTCCTATTTTTTCTTCAAATGTCCGCCGCATCTTCCTCCGCTACTGCTCCTTTCCACACTGACGAACACTACCTCTCCATGGACCTCCTGCGTTTCACCACCGCAGGTTCGGTGGACGACGGCAAATCCACCCTCATCGGCCGCCTGCTCTACGACTCCAAGGCGATCTTCGAGGACACCCTGGAAAACCTGGAACGCGTCACCGAGCAGCGCGGCGAGGACAACCTCAACCTTGCGCTCCTCACCGACGGCCTGCGTGCCGAGCGCGAGCAAGGTATCACCATCGACGTCGCCTACCGCTACTTCGCCACGCCCAAGCGCAAGTTCATCATAGCCGATACGCCCGGCCATATCCAATACACGCGCAACATGGTGACGGGCGCCTCAACCGCCAACCTCGCCATTATCCTGATCGACGCCCGCAAGGGCGTGATCGAGCAGACCTGCCGCCACTCCTTCATCGCTTCTCTGCTCGGCATTCCGCACGTCGTGGTGGCGGTCAACAAGATGGACTTGGTCGATTTCTCCGAAGCCCGCTTTAATGAGATCGTCGCCCAATTCAGCGAGTTCGCCTCCCGCCTGAATATCCCCGACATCAAGTTCATACCCATCTCCGCTCTGCACGGCGACAACGTCGTTGATAAGTCCGACCGCACTCCCTGGTATCAAGGCGGCGCGCTGCTCTACACCCTCGAAACCGTTTACATCGGCAGCGACCACAACCACGTGGACCCGCGCTTCTCGATCCAGACCGTCATCCGGCCCAATAACGACGCGCATCACGATTTCCGCGGCTTCGCGGGACGCGTTGCGGGCGGCGTCTTCAAGCCCGGCGACGACATCGTTTCCCTGCCTTCCGGCCTGCCCGCCAAGATCAAGAGCATTCACGGTCCCGAGGGCGAGTTGGCCGAGGCCTTCGCGCCCATGTCGGTCGCCATTACCCTGGACCGCGAGATCGACAGCTCGCGCGGCGACCTTTTCGCCAAGCTCAACAACCAGCCGGTCGTCACCCAAGACATTGAGGCGATGGTTTGCTGGTTCTCGCCCAAACCGCTGAATCCGGCAGGCAAATACATCCTGCGCCACACCACCCGCGAGACCAAGTGCGCGCTCAAGGCCGTCCGCTACAAGGTCGATATCAACACCCTCCGCAAACAAACCGAAGACGTGAGCGTGGGCATGAACGACATCGGCCGCATCCATGTGCGCACCGCCACGCCGCTGATGATCGACCCCTATAAACGCAACCGCACGACGGGCAGCTTTATCCTGATCGACGAGTTTACCAACGCCACCGTGGGCGCCGGCATGATCCTCTGGCCGGACGGTGGCGATCGCGCCCCGACCGACCAGTTCGCCGACATGGGTGGGCTGTAAGGCGAAATCGCGGCCGAAATCGCGCTAAGAAATCAAATCCGGCGGCACGTTGGCCAGGGCTTCCTCGATGGTGGTGAGGCCCATTTTGACCTTCAGCATCGAGTCCTGATGGAGGGTCTTCATGCCGTCCTTCATCGCTATGCGTTTCAACTCGGCGACTTCCGCCTCCTTGTTGATCGCCGCGGTGAGATCCTCGGAATTCGTCATCAGTTCGTGGATGCCCACCCGGCCCTTGTAGCCGAGGCCATTGCAGGTCGGGCAGCCTTGGGGGTTGGCTTTGAAGATTGTTCCGCTCCAGCCAATTGCCTTTTCCAGCAGGGCTTTTTCCCGGCCCACCGGTTCGTAGGATTGCTTGCAGCTCTTGCAGACGCGACGAAGCAGACGCTGGGCGCAGACGCAGACCAAACAGGCGGAAATGTTAAACGCTTCGACCCCCATTTCCCCGATACGGGCTACGGTGCTGGGCGCGTCATTTGTATGCAGGGTCGAGACCAGCAAGTGACCGGTGAGCGCGGCTTCGACGGCGATTTGCGCAGTCTCTTCGTCGCGGATCTCACCGACCAGAATGATGTCCGGATCCATACGCAGGTAGCAGCGAAGGGCGCGGGCGAAGGTCAGGCCGATGGCGCGGCTCATCTGCATCTGGTTGAGGCCGGGCAGCGTATACTCGATCGGGTCCTCGGCGGTCTGGATGTTGACGTCGGGAGTATTTACCTCGGCGAGCGCGGAGTAGAGTGTCATCGACTTTCCGGAGCCGGTCGGACCGCAGTGCAGGATCATGCCGTAAGGCTGGCGGATGCACTCGCGATACTTGGTCAGATTTTCTTCGGAAAAGCCGAGCGCAGTCAGCGGCAAAGTGGATTTCTGCTTGTCGAGAATACGCATGACCACCTTCTCGCCATGGTTCATCGGGCCGGTGGCGACGCGCAGATCGATATCGATGTTTTTCTTGGTGTATTTCTTGAAAACGATACGGCCGTCCTGCGGCAGGCGACGCTCGGAAATGTCGAGGTTGCACATGATCTTCAGCCGGGAGATCAGCGCGCCGGTGACCTGCTTGGGCAGACGTAGCTTTTCCTGGCAAAGGCCGTCGATGCGGTAGCGGATCACGAGATCCTTTTCCATCGGTTCGATGTGAATATCGGAAGCGCCGGAGATATAGGCGTCTTCGATAATTCGGTTGGCCAGCTGAATGACCGGGGCGGATTCCTCGCTTTCCAAATCCTCGGCTTTGAGTTCACCGCCGCCGCCCCCATCGGAGGAATAGGCCGTGCTGATCGCCTCGGTCACGGAGCCGAGGTCCACGTCGCCATCTCCCGGGGCTTTGGAGTCTTTAAAATGCTTCTTAAGCAGTGTGTCGATCAGAGTGGCCGGCACTACGCTTATTTCGTCGATGACCAGTTCGGTGGCTTGCTGAAATGCTTCTCGTTTGGCGAAGTCGAGCGGGTTGCTCATCAGCACGGCCACACTGTGTTTATCGATGCGGCGGTAGGGGAAAACGCCTTCTCGGCGGATGAGCGCATCACCAACGATTTCGATTAGCTTATCATCCACTTCGCCGAGCTGGTCCGCTGCGGTCACCAAGGGGTGATCGGTTAGGCGGGCGATAAACTTGGCGGTGTCTTCCGGCCCGAGCTGGAATTTCGGGTCAAGCATGCGCTGCATGAGCGAGGCCGAATACTCGGCTACTTCCTGAAGTAGGGCGAGGTCGCCGGGAGTGAACTCACCCTTGGTGCCGGCGGTGAGCTCTTTGTTAAGCACCTGAATGGCCCCGATCACCGTGGTGGTTTTCAACGGTACGGTGAGCATCGAGCGGACCTCGAAACCCGTGGTGCTGGACAACGAGTTCATGAACGGGGCCTGCGTCTCGCTGTTGCGGAAAAACGCCGCTTCGCCGGTCGTCACCACCTTGCCTACCACGCCGCGATCCATCGGTAATTTGAGTTGAAGGAGCTTTTCGGCGGTGGCCTTAAACTTGGCCTCGGACTCCTTGTTCGTTCCCCAAAGGGTAGGGGAGTAGTAAATATGTTTAAACGCGATCTCGTTTCCCTCCACCACGTAGAGCGTCATGGACTGGGCTTGCAGCGCCTCCACGACCTTGGAGGCGGTGAGCTCGATCACATGCGCCATGTCTTCACGACTTGGCTGCGGCTTGGAGATGACCTTGATCAGCAGCGAACGACGAAGGGTATTTACGATAGCGGGCGTGGCCATGGACGAAAAAAGGAGAGTGGGTGACGTGAGAAAATCACGTAAACGCGAGGTTGCGCCCCCGCCCCCAAGCCGCAACGACAAAGCCCATGCACGCTATCTGGGCCAGAATCCGCCAACTCTGGGCGGGGAATTCGACTCCCGAGCGCGCCCGCATCGGGGAGGCGGGGGAGCGCGCCGCCGAAACGCACTTGCGCGCCGCCGGCCTGCGCGTCCTGGCTCGAAACTGGCGAAATCCCGCCGATACCCGCGAGGAACTTGACCTCGTTTGCCAGGATCAAGAGGTGCTGGTCTTCGTTGAAGTAAAAACCCGTGCCGCCGGTGCCCGGGTGAGCGGCTACCATGCGGTCAACACCCGCAAGAAAAAGGTGCTGCTGCGGGTTTGCCGCGCCTACCTCGCGCGTTTGCGACCACCGGCCAAATCCTATCGTTTCGACATCGTCGAAGTCGCCCACGATGTGGATCCGTCCCACGCCGCCGCGATGCGAGCCATGGCGCTGGAGCCACACCTGGCCGCGACCGCGCGCGATGGCTCGTTGGTTTGGCACTACCGCGACGTGCCCTTGTTTCCCAATAGGACGAACCACCGTCACGAATGACCCGGATTGATCGGTTTGATGCTGCGAATTCACCGCATTAACCTTGCCCGCGCCATTTGCGCTCCGCCTAGTTTCGCCCTCTTTTACGCCATGCCTGAAGCGCCCCGTCATCCCTTCCTCCAAGGTCTCAGCAAACACCGCGGCACTCCGCCCACGGTGATCGTTATCTTTGGAGCCTCCGGCGATCTCACCGCCCGAAAGCTCATCCCGGCCATCTACAACCTCGCGTTCGACCACCTGCTGCCGGCCGACTTCTTCCTCGTCGGCTACGGGCGCAAGGCCATCCCGGACGACGAGTTCCGCGACATCGCCGCCGGTGCGATCAAGGAGTTTTCCCGTCGCGAGCTGAACCCCGACGTCTGGAGCCACGTCGCCGCCAACACCAGTTACGTGGCCGGGGGCTACGACGACATCCAGGCGTTTGAACGCCTCGCCGCCCACATCGACGCCTTGGAAAGCAAACTCGGCCGCGAGGTGCAGGTGCTGTTTTACGTTTCCACCCCGCCCTCGGTTTTCGCCCCCATCCTGCGCAATCTCGGCGCCGCCGGTCTCGCCGCCCGTCATCTCGGCACGCCGCTGCACACCAAGGTCATCATCGAAAAACCGTTTGGCAAAGACCTCGATTCTGCCGTCGCCCTCAACGGCGTCATTCGCGAAGTGCTGGAGGAGCATCAGGTTTATCGCATCGACCACTACCTCGGCAAAGAGACGGTGCAGGACTTGTTGGTACAGCGTTTCTCCAACTCGATTTTCGAGCCGCTCTGGAACCGTAACTATATCGACCACGTGCAGATCACGGTGTCCGAGGAGGTCGGTGTAGGCACCCGCGGCGGCTATTACGAGCAGAGCGGCGCGCTGCGAGACATGATCCAGAACCACACCATGCAGCTGGTCGCGCTCACCGCGATGGAGCCGCCGGTGTCGCTCGATGCGGAGGCGGTGCGCAACGAAAAGGTCAAAGTCCTCAAGGCCATCCAGCCACTCAACCTTGGGCCCGGCGGCGATGTCGCCCGCGCCCAATACGCCGCCGGCATGATGGGCGGCAAACCCGCCAAGGGTTACTTGGAGGAGCAGGACATCCATGCTCAGTCCGGCACCGAGACCTACGCCGCCGTGCGGCTCTCGATCAACAACTGGCGCTGGCAAGGCGTCCCGTTTTATCTCCGCTCCGGTAAACGCATGGCCCGTCGCGTCACGGAAATCGCAGTCCAGTTCAAACGCCCGCCCGGCACCCTGTTCGCCGGCAGTGACCGCTTCGACCTCGCGCCCAACACCCTCGCGTTTCAAATCCAGCCCGACGAGGGCCTGTCGCTCATTCTCAACGGCAAGGTGCCCGGCCTCGAAACCCGCACCCAGCCGGTGAAGATGAACTTCCGTTACTCGACGACATTCGGCTCCAACACACCCGAGGCCTACGAGCGCCTTGTGCTCGATGCCATGATCGGCGACGGCACGCTCTTCATTCGCGGCGACGAGGCCGAGACCTCGTGGCAACTCTACACCCCGGTGCTCAAGGCCTGGGCCGCCGCCGGTCGCGAGGGCATGGACAGCTACGCCGCCGGCGGTTGGGGTCCGGCCAACGCCGACGCCTTGCTCTCGAAAAACAACCACGTCTGGCGCCAGCCCTAAGCCGATTTCTCCCGCGATGTTCTCGATTTTTGACGCGCTCCCCGGCCAGGAAACCCCGGTCGGAGCCATATCCAAGAACTTGGCACGCATGTGGACGACAGACGAGCGTCCTGCCCTGTTGCCCGGCGAAGACTCCAAGGCCACGCAGGTGAATTTCGTGCTCCACTTCGGCATCCATACCACGCCGGAGGACGCGCTCGCGCAGTTCCAGACCGCCACCCGCTTTTCCCAACGTTACCCGTGCCGGGTCGTTGTCCTGTGTCTGACGCGCGACGAAAGCGCCAAGGAAGCCGAGCTCAGGGCAAAAATCTACGGCGAATGCCATCCCGGTAAAACCCGCGGGGACCTGCGTTGCTGCGAGTTCGTGATTCTAAGTTACCCGACCGCCGCCCGGGTTTTTCTCGAAAACCAGGTCTCCACCTGTCTCTCGACCGACCTGCCGCTCTACTACTGGGCGCATAATTTTTCCTCCTCGGCCAAACTCGGCGCCTACCAGTATCTGCTCGGCCGGGCCAAGCGCGTGCTGCTGGACCGCTCGCGCGTGCCCGAGGACGATTGCGGCGAACTCACCTGGCCGCACCCCGAGGCCGTGCGCGATCTGGTCAGCGCCCGTCTGCTCCCGGTGCGCCAGACCATCGGCCAATTTCTGAGTGCCTACGCTCCGTCCGCCTTGGTGGAGAACCTTTCGGGCGTAACCGTTCGCCACAGCCCGAGCCGTCGCGCCGAGGCCGGGGTGTTGGCCAAGTGGACGCGCGAACGCCTCATCGCCTGCGGCGCAGACGCCGGTCTCGCTCCTCTGGTCGAACCCGCCGCCGCCGATACTCCGGCCGATGCGGTGGAAATCGAATTCAGCTACAGCAACGGCAACCATTTCCGTTTCCTCGGCGATTTCGAGCGGGGCTGCGCGCACATCGCGACCACCATGCGCGGCACCAAAACCGAACTCGCCACCGCCATCGCGCTGCTCAGCCCCGAAGCCGCGCTGGCCGAGGCGATGTTTTTCTGAGGCAAAAGCGTGCTGGATATGGCGCGTGGCTAAGGCTTGGCTGACGGCATGAGCCAGGCCCTCGACGAATTGCGCCAGACCATCGCCCGCTTGCGGGCTCCCGACGGTTGTCCGTGGGATATTGAGCAGACCCACCAATCCCTCGTGCGCTGTCTGATCGACGAAGTGAGCGAGCTGATCGACACCATCGACCGCGAGGACTACCCGCATATGCGCGAGGAGCTGGGCGACGTGTTGATCCAAGTGGTTTTTCATGCCCAGATCGCCTCCGAACGCGGCCAGTTCGACCTCGATGCGGTGGCGCGTGAGGTGAACGAAAAACTCATTCGCCGCCACCCCCACGTTTTTGGCGACCACGGCAAAATCGACACCGCCGACAACGTCATCCTGAAGTGGGAGCAGATCAAAGCGCAGGAAAAGAAAAACGGTCCCGCGCAATCCGGGTTGTTCAAGGACCAGCCGCCGCGCCTGCCTGCCACCATGTATGCCGAGGCGGCGTGGAAACAGATCGAGAAAAAATCGCTGCCGATCGGCGATGCGGTGGACGTCGGCCGCATTCAAGCGCTCGGCCTCGCGCTCGATGACGCGGAACTGGGCCGCCAGCTCTTTGATCTTTGCGCCGCCGCCCGCGCCAAGGGACTCGACCCCGAGGGGGCGCTGCGTCGTCGCACCGATGCAGTCAAGGCCGCGGTCGAACGCCATGGCCAAAGCCAAGCCTGAACCCCCGCCCGCGAACGGGCCGCCCGCCGCCGACACTGCCGCCAGTGCCGCCGAAGCGGACGCCTTGACCGTTTCCTGGTGGCAGCCCTTCGCCGCACATCTCGCACTGGAGCGGCGCTACTCGGTCTATACGCTGCGCAACTACCAGCAGGCCTTCGTGGATTTCGTGGCCTGGCGGCGCGCCTCCCTGGGCGACGCGGGGCGCGGGCGCGAGCTGGATGGCCTGACCCCAAGGGTGATGCGGGACTTTGTGATCGAGGCCCAAGGTCGCTTCGGTCGGCGTACCCTGCACAACCACGCGTCGGGCTTGCGGGCGTTTTTCAAATACTGGCAACGACAGGGCCGGGTGGAGAAAAACCCGCTGGTCGGGCTTGTGCTGCCCAAATTGGAGAAACGCCTGCCTCTGTTTTTAACCGAAGCGCAGATGAAACTGCTGCTGACCGGTCCGCAGCGCCTGCTCGAAAACGGCACCGAGTCGCCCTTCATCGCGTGGCGCGACCGTCTGGCGATGGAGCTGCTCTACGGGGCGGGCCTGCGCGTGAGCGAATTGGTGGCGCTCGACTACGGTTCGCTCGAGGCGGACGCGACTCTGGCCCGCGTGCTCGGCAAAGGGAAAAAAGAGCGGCTGTGTCCGCTGGGAAAAGTCGCCGCCGGTGTGCTGGCCAAGTGGCGACGCGAATTTGCGCGCGACACCGCGCCCGACGCGCCGGTCCTGGTGGATGTTCACCACCGCCGCCTGTCACCCCGCACCGTGCAACTGATGTTGAAACGCTATCTGGCGCTGGCCGGTCTGCCGCTCGACCTGACCCCGCACAAACTACGGCACAGCTACGCCACCCACCTGCTCAACGCCGGTGCGGACTTGCGGCTGGTGCAGGAGCTGCTCGGCCACGCCAGTCTGAACACGACTCAGGTTTACACTCACGTCACGGTGGCCCGTCTGCGCGAGGTATACGACAAAGCCCACCCGCGAGCTTGAGTCTGCTCCGTGCGACTTGAAACTCGGGCGCGGCCGGTTTTTTTCCGGGACCGTATCTCGACCATGCCGATCTACGAATACTACTGTCCCCGCAACCACACCGTTTACCAGTTTTACGCCAAGACTCTGGCCCAGGGAAAATCCGTGCCGAAGTGCCCCGACAACCCGGCTTGGCCGATGCAGAAAACCGTCTCGCAATTCGCCTTTACTGGCCGCGCGGTCGAGCCCGCCACCGAAGCCGGGCCCGAAGGCGAACCGGACGACGCGCGCATGGAGGCGGCGATGGCCAGCATGGAGCAGGATTTCGCATCGGTGGATGAAAACGATCCCCGCGCCATGGCCCGCATGATGCGCAAAATGGCCGATCTAACCGGCGAGAAAATCGACGTCGAGATGGAGGAAGTCGTGCGCAAGCTGGAGGAAGGCATGGACCCGGAAAAACTGGAGAAGCAATTCGGCTCGGGCTCCGAAGCCGGTGGTGATGGCGAGGACGATCCCTACGGGCAAGGCATGAGCGGGGACGGCGGTGCGCCCAAAAACGAACGTGAAATCAAGGAAGCGCGCATGCGCTGGCGAGTGCGCCGCGCCACCACCGCCCCCCGCCGCGACCCCGTGCTTTACGACTACGATTGAGCGTGCGTAGCCCCGAGCAAATCTGCTCTCCGGGCCAATTTATTGCACAGCATTAGAAACCGTTAAGCAGCCCGAAATAGCCCGGAAACGCACCGAAATAGGGCGAATGCTTGTTCCCGGCGTATCTCAGGCACCCCATTTAACGTATAGACAGCCCGCTATCTTATATCGGCGCTCCCTTATCTTATATCGACGATCTTCTATGGCATAGAGGCCAGTCCATATCAGGTGGGAAGCCTCTGATATGTCATATCGTATGCTTCCCACCTTAATTCGACGGGATTTGGGGCCGTTTTTGCCAAGTTTAACTGCTTAAGACGCTATTCCATTAAAATTTTATGCGAAAGCATCGTCTCCGGGTCAGGACTTAATGCAATAGGGCGCGCCCTTGCTGTAAGTCGCTGAAAATAAAATCTAATAGGTTCAGGTCAAGAGGTGGAACTGGCTGCCAAAATGCTGTTTATGCGGTGAACGCTAATTAGAGGCGTTAAGCATTAACCCATAAAACAAAATCCAGCCATGCCTACCATCCATGCACCGGACGATGTCCGCGACCAAGCCAAGTCCATCATCAAAATCTTCCAGACCACGGCCGACCTGAAGATCAAGGTGGATAAGAAAGACTTTACCGCCGCCGACCTCGTGACCCTGGAGGCCGAGGTAAAGACAGCCGATGATCTGGTAGACGCGAAACGCGTCGAGCTCACCCCGTTGCTCAACGCCCGAAACGAAAAGGCCGCGCGCCTAAACACCGTGTTGGTGCAGGCGCGCAAGGTCATCGCCGGTTACTTTGGCGAGGATTCCGACGAATACGAACTCGTCGGCGGCACCCGCAAGAGCGAGCGCAAGTCCCCCGGTCGCCGCATCACCGCTAAGCCCGCCAAGCCCTAAAACCCTGCGAGGGCCGGACGCGAGTCCGGCCCTCCGATCCTTTTTAACCGACGCCCCTGAAAGTGTCCCCAGCGACTCGGTTGATACGACGCTTCAAAATGGCGACTAACGAACATTAAAGTCCCTGCTAGCTCCCGCCGCCGCGTGGGTTAACAGACTCCCGGCTTGCCTAAAGCCCGCGCTCTCTCTTTGCCTAATTTTGCGCGACCAAGCATTTCGCAACCTTCGCGCCACTCCCACCCGCCACCCAGCCACCAAACCCGGCACATCCTTTTCGCGCAGCTTCGGCTGCTGTCCGACTCAAAACCTAGGAAATTTTGGAGGACACAACAAAACGCATCGAAACGCGCCCCGACCTGGGGCGCATCGAAAG
>CANIWJ010000005.1 GCA_947471035.1 Verrucomicrobiota bacterium | reverse complement strand
GCGCCGATCAGAATCTGCTGGAGCGTGACGGGCGGCGGGGTCAGCTCGGCGGTGACTTTGAGGAGGTTGAGCGCTACGCCGGCGAAGGTGCCGCCGAAGGCGATGCGGTATTGGCCGGCGGCGGCGGAGGTTACGCTCACCGTTGCGCCAGGCAGGGTGCCGAAGGCGGCGGTGAGGGCTGAGGCGACGGCGCTGGCGGAGGCGTCGAGGGCGAGCGAAGCGGTGGTGTAGGTGCGGTTATTGTAAACCAGCGAAAGGGTGAAGGTGCCAGGGGCGTCAGAATCGGAAGTGAAGGCGATTTCTTGCACGGAGCCACCAGCGGTGCCGCCTTGGCGTTCGGTGGTGATGGCGGCGGTGAAAGCGGAAGTGGAGGGGGTCTGGGTGCCGCCGGTGGTGAGCACGGTGACGGAGGCGGAGGGGGCGGTAACGGTCGGGGTAACGACGACGGCAGGGGGCGAGGTGCCGGCGAGCGCGCCACCGAAGGCGAGGGTCCAGATGCCGGAGCCGGAAGAGGTGACGGTGGTGGAACCGGCGGAGCCAAGGGCGACGTTGAGGGCGGCCTGAACTTGGGCGGCGGTGGAGGTGGCAGAGAGGGCGCTGGAAGTGTAAGTGGTGCCGCCAAGGGTCAAGCCGAGGGTAAAGGTGGCGGCGACGGCGGACGCAAAGGTAACGGTCTGGGTGGTGTTAGTGACGCCGGAGCCCTGGGTGGTGGTCGTAACCAAGACTTCGCCGCCACGGAATTTTGTGAAATTGGCGGTGATCTCGCCGATGTTTTGGCGGGCGCGGGCGTTGATGAACGTTACTGTATAGCGTTGTTCGCTGATATAAGAGGTGGAGTCGAAGATGACTTGGACGTTGCCGGAGCCGATGGCGGTGAAGGCGGCGAGGGCGTCGCGAATGGCGTTTTTGTTGTAAGTGACGTCCGATCCGGCGAAGCGGATGGTGGCGCTGGTCTGGCCGCCGAGCGAAAGCGTATAAGTGCCGGTGCCGGTGAGTGACGGATTGAGGAGCGTGATGACGATGACTTCGTTGACGCCGGTGTTGCCGGAGGTGGAGGCGGTAACGGACGAAGACGGCGCAGGCAGCGAAGTGGCGACGGTAAGCGCACCGAGGGCCGTGCCGGTAAGCGCGCCGACGACGGTGACGCGGAAGTCGCCGCCGCCAAGCGAGGTAACGGTGAGAGCGGAGGGGGTGAGCGGCGAAAGCGTGGCGAGGGAGGTGCGAAGGGATGCGGCGACGGCGGTGGTGGACTCGGTGCCGGTGAGGGTGAGGGCGGCGGTGGGGCCGGAGCCGCCGAGCTGGAAGGTGAATGTGCCAATGGATGCGCCGAGGGAGACGCGCCAGACTTGGGATTCGACCGTGCCGGAGGTGGCGACGGCGACGGTAAGCGGGGCGACGTTGGTGGCGGCGAGCGCGGCAGTGAAGCGAACACGGAATGATTGCTGACCGGAAGCGGGGGAACCGGCGTAGGCGACGGTGACATTGCCCGCGCCGATGGTGCTGAGGTTGCGCAAAGCGGTCTGGATGGCGGCGGCCATCGTGGCGGTGTCGTTAAGCGCGAGGGCGATCGAGGCGGTGGTCTGGCCGGCGTAGGAAAGGGTGAAGGTGCCGTAGGCTTGGGCGACGGTGGTGAGGGTAAGGAGCTGTTCCTCGTCGATTCCGGCGGCGGGGGGGACGACCTCGGTGACGGAGGTGGTGAGGCCTTGAGCCAGTCCGTCGATCCAGGCGGCGATGGTGGGGGAGCTTTGGAAGGTGAAGTCGGCGGCGACGACCACGGAGACGGCAAGGTTGAGAATGCCGTTGCCGGAGATGGCGGTGGTGGATGCGGCGGCGGTGAGGGCGACGGTGCTGCCGCCGACGCCGGCGGTGAGGCTTTGCGAGGAGGCGAACTGGTTAACGATAACCGTGAGGGTGGCGGTAAGGGTGGTGCCAGATACACCGACGAGTGCGCCGGTGCCGCGGACGCCGACGACAAATTTGCCGGCATCGGCACCGGTAAGCTGAATGCGGAAGGCGAAGAGTCCGGAGGTGACCTTGATGCCGGTCTCGGAGGCACCGCCGAAGCCGGATCCGGCAAAGGCGGTGATGTTTGCCCCGGCGGCGACGAAGGTAGTGGCGGTGCGGGTGAAGGTGAAGTCGCCGCGCAAGACCACGAAGCCGTTGAGGTTAAGGTCTACGGCGGTGGCAGTGGCTTGGGCATAGGCGACGCCGCCGGAGGCGACCTCGCCGGCGGCAAAGTTCATCGTCACGGTCTGGCCATCGAGGGTGAAGGACTCGGCGTAAGTGGAGGTGGTCTCGTTGAGCCGCAGGGTCATTGTGGCATCGAGGGCGAAACCGGGAACGCCGACCAAGCGGACGCGACCGGTGACGAAGCCGACCTCAGTGACTCCGCCGCCGACGCGGATGAGAACGGCCTGGCCATCGGTGAGTTCGAGACCGATACGGATACCGCCAGTGTTGTTACCGACGAAGACCTGGACGTTGTTGCCAACGATGATCTGGGTGGAGGAGCCGCTGATGGTGACGGTGCGGAAGCTAAAGTCGCCGGAGATTTCGACCCCGGGGAGCACGACGGAGAGGTTATTGAGAACGATGCTCTGGTAGATGCCGGCGGAGAGAGCGAGGGAGCCGAAAGGGCCCTCGGCGTTCACGGCGGCGTTGGTGTTGTTGATTTCGAGGATGACGGTGGCTCCGGCGGAGAAGCCGGTGATGCCGGCGGAGGCGGTAAAGCTGAGGCTGGCTCCGATGCCGGCGGAGGTGAGGACGGCGATGCCGCGGGCGTTGGTGATGCTGATCGGAGCGGCGGTCTGGCCGTTGCTGAAGGCGGCGATGGTAACGTCGGCGAGGGAGAGGACGGTCGTTTTGGCGTTGAGCGAGTCGCGGGTCTGCTCGAAGGCGATGCGGCCGGTCAGGGTGGTGCCGGCGATGGTGAGGTCGATGGGGACGGCGATGACGCGGACAAACACGCCGCCGGGGAGGTCGAGGGCGACGTTGGAGCCGCCTACGGTGAACGATTCGCTGACGGCGGCAGTGCCGGTGTTAAACTCCAGGGTAAAGGTGGAAGCGCCGAGGGTGACGCCAGGGACATTGGCAAGGGCGGCGCTTACGGTAAGGGTGGCGGCTGTGGAGGTGACGCCACCGGAAGTGGAGACGAGTAACGCGCCAGTGCCGTTGCTCAGGGTGAAGAAGGTGGTGGTATCGGTGCCGAGGGTGGCGCCGAAATTAGCGACGGCGATGCGAACCACAGAATCGGCGTCGGCGGTGGTGGCGCGGCTAAAGGTGAAGTCGCCGGTGGCGGTGACGAGTCCGGCGAGTTGCACGGAGACTCCGGTGGCGGCGAGGGCGACGTAAGGCGCGGCGGTGGTACCAAGGGCGGGGTCGAGCGAACCGGTGGCGGCACCCACGGTGAGCACGCGCGGGGCGGCGACGAGGTCGATGCCGGTGTTGTTATAGGCGAAAGTGACCTCGGTGGCGGAAGCGGAGGCGAAACCCGCGCCGGAGAGACTCAGGGTGGTGGCGGAGGCGGAGACGGCGAAGGTGCCGTTGCCGCGAACGAGCAAGGCGAGCGTGCCGGAGGTGAAGCCAGCGGAGAAGGTTCCAAGGGTCAGGCTGGCGGTGAGGGAAGTGCCCAGGACAACGACGTCGGAAGTGGAGAGGTCGAAGGCGAGGTTGCCGGAAAGCGTGAGTTGGGTGGAGACGGCAAGGGAGAGGCCGGTGCCGGAGAAGGTGCGCACCCCGGCAGTGACGGCGGTGGAGACGGAGTTGAGGGTGACGTTTTGCGAAGTGACGAAGGTGCTGCGGCGGACGTCGAGGTTGCCGGTGAGCGTAAGGCCGGAGACGCCGACCAGGGCGGCGGTGCCGGTGGCGGCGAGGGCGTATTGTCCGGCGGTGGGACCGGCGGTGGAGAGGAGCAGGCCGAGGTTGCCGCCGGTGAGAGAAGCGCCGACGGCGGCGGAGGTACCAAAACCGGTTCCGAGGAAGGAGGTGACGGACGTGGCGGAAACGGCGAGGGTGGTGGCGGTCTTGGTGACGGCGAAAGTGCCTTGGACGGCGACGAAGCCGGCCAAGTTAACCGTGGCGGAGCCGCGCACGGTGGTGACACCGGCGGTGGCGGTGAGGGCGACGATTTCGTCGCCGACGCCGACTTCGAGGTCCACATTGGTGGCGAAGGTGGTGACCACGACTTCAAGCGTGCCGGTGAGGGTGATGCCGGAGACACCAGTGAGGGCGGCAGTGCCGGAAGCGCCGAGCGCGTATTTGCCAGAAGTGAAGTCGTAGAGGAGGGCGATGAGGCCATTGCTGACGGTGAGGCCGGTGGAGCCCGTGCCGACGAAGGCGGTGGCTGAGGTGGCGGCGAGGATGAGCTGGGTGTCGTCCTTGAAGAAGGTGAGGTTGCCGCTGAGGGCGACGAAGTCGGCGACGGTGAGGGTAAGATTACCGGTGAACGCGAGGGAGTTGGCGACGGCGGTGAGGGTGAGGTTGGTGCCGCCGACGGGGACGGTGAAAGCGACGTCGGTGGTGTAAGTGGAGGCGATAACGGTAAGGTTGCCGCTGAGGGCGAAGGCGCTGATTCCTACGATGGCGGCGGTGCCCTGAGCGCCGAGGGCGTAGCGACCGGTCGTAAGGTCAACGCGGAGAGCGAGGGAAGCGGCGGTGACTTTGACGCCGGTCTCGGTGCCGCCGACGTTGTTGTAATACTGACCGGCGAAGGCGGTGACTCCGGTTGCGGCGAGGTTTAGTTCCGTAGCGGATTTGGTGAAAGCGAAGTTGCCGGAGAGCAGAAGAGACGTGCCGACGGACAGGGTGAGGCCGGTGCCGGAGACGGTGCTGACGCCGGCGGTGATGGTGGTGGGAGAACCGGCGAAGGTGAGGGTTTGATCGGTCAGCGAGGTGCCGGTGAGCACGGTGAGCGAACCAGCGAGGGTGAGGCCAGAAATGCCCTGGAGTTCGCCGGTCCCGCGGGCGGCGAGGGCGTAGCGGGAAGTGGAAAGGAACACGCGCAGGCCGAGGTCGGCGGCGGTGAGACGGAGGCCGGTGGGTGACGCGGTGCCGTAGCCGTTGCCCACGAAAGCGGTGAGGGTGGAGGCGGTGAAATCGAGTTGGGAAGCAGTCTTGGTGGCGACGAAATCGCCCGAGCCAGCGACGAAGCCAGCGAAGTCAAAGGCGAGTGCGGTGCCGGTAGCGCGGCTGGTGTTGGCGGCGAGGGTGAGCGAAGTGACGCCGACGGTCAGCGAAGTGGAGGCGGCGTAGGTGGAAGACTCGATGGCGAGGGTGCCGTTGAGGGTGACGGAGCCGATGCCGACCAGGCTACCGGTGCCACGGGCGGCGAAGGCGTAGAGCCCGGAGTCGAGGTCGAGCTCAAGAGCGAGCGCGGCGGCGGTGACTTTGATGCCGGTCTCGCCGGGGGTGCCGAAGGCGGTGCCGACAAAGGCGGTAACGCTATCGGCTTCGACGGTGAGGAGATCGGCGGAGTGGGTAATCGTGAAGTTGCCCGAGCCAGCCACGAAGCCGCCGAAGTCGAAGCTCAGGTCGCCGTAAACCTGGGTCAGGCCGGCGGGAATTTCGGCCACCACGGTGCCTCCGGGGGTGGAGATTTCCAAGGTGGTGTCGGTGGCAAGATTGCCGGTGATCACGGTCACGGTGCCGCTGAGGTTGACGCCGGCCAGCCCGGTGACGGTGGCGGTACCACGCGCGGCGAAGGCGTATTTATCGGTGTCGGGATAAATAACGAGCGCGAGGGTACCGCCGGTGAGGCTGACGCCGGTGGTGGCGGCAGTAACCGTAATGGTGGTCGTGCCGAGTGCGGGGGTGGCGGTAAGTATGGGGGCTGCGGTGCCGGCGAGCACGCCGCCGAGATATACGCGGTAAATGCCCGCAGAGGGGGAGGTGACGGCTACAGTCGCGCCGGAGAGCGCGGTGACGGCAGTGGTGAGGGCGCTCTGAACCGTGGTGGCGGAAGCGCCGATGGCGATGGCGGCGGTGGTGTAGGTGGTGCCGCCGTAAACAAAGGAAAGGGTGAAGGTGTCGGCGGCCGAGGCTACGACCGTGACGGTTTGATAGCCATTACCGACGAGAGCGGTAACATTGGTCGCGGCGATGAGGATTTCGGTCTGCGCGGCCGGGGGGGCGGGCACGGTGGCGGTGACTTCAAGCAGGGCGACGGAGATGCCGGACAGGGTGCCGCCGAAAGCGACGCGATAGACGCCGGTGCTGGCGGAAGTGACGGTCGCGGTGGCTCCAGCGAGGCCGGAGAGCGCGGTGGCGAGAGCGGATTGAACGGCGGCGGCAGTGGCGGCGGTCGAGATCGCGGCGGTGGTATAAGTGGAGCCGCTGTGGGTGAGGCTCAGGGTCATGGTGCCGCCCGCGACATCGGCGGTAACGGTGACCTCTTGGATGGAGCCGCCGGCGGTGTTGCCGGAAAGAGGAGTGGAGGTAACGGCGGTGAACGCCGAACCGGAAGCGGACTGGGAGCCACCCGTGGTAACGACGGAGACAGAGGCGTTGGCTGCGGTGAGAGTCGGGGTGATTACCAGAAGGGGAGGTGAAGTCCCGGCGAGGGCCCCGCCGAAGCCGACGATCCAGATGCCGACGCCGCCTGATGCGACGATGGTGATGCCAGCGGATCCGAGAGCGGTGTTGAGGGCGGTCTGAACGGCGATGGCGGTGGCAGAAGTGGAGAGAGCGGAAGTGGTGTAGGTGGTTCCGGAGCGGGTGAGGCTCAGGGTGAAGGTTGAGGCGACGGCGGAGGAAATGGAGACGGTCTGGGTCTCGCTGGCGGCAGCGGAGCCTTGGGTGACGGTGACCAGCTCAACCGAACCGCCACGGAAGAGGGTGTCGTTGGCAGTGAGGGCAGAGACGTTTTGGCCGGCGAGGGCACCCTTGAAGGTGATAAGGTAGCGCTGGCGGCGGATGGTGGAGGTGGAGTCAAAGGTGACGGTGATGTCGTTCGGGCCGATGCCGGTGAAGGCGACGAGGGCGTCCTCGATGCGCTGGCGGTTCATATCGACCATGCTGTCGGCGAAGCGGAGGGTGCCGCTGGTCTGGCTGTTATAGGAAAGGGTGTAAGTACCGGCGGCGGTGCCGGAAGGGTCGTTGAGATAAAGGGCAACGACCTCGTTTTGCGCGACCGAGCCGGGAGTGGAGCGGACGACGGAGGTGGTGGCGGCAGGTAGAGAAGTGGAGACGGCGAGGGTGCCGATGGTTTGGCCGGCGAGATCGCCGCCGACGGTCACGCGGTAGGTACCGCCGCCTTGGGAGACGACGGTGAGCGCCGAGGCAGTGAGTGGAGACAAGGTAGCGAGGGCGGCTTTAAGCGCGGCTTCGACGGTGGCGGTGTTTTCGGCTCCGGTGAGCGTGAGAGAAGTGGAGGCAGCGCCCAGAGTGAAAGCGAAGGTGCCGGTGGCGGAGCCGAGGGCGACGTCCCAGACTTGAGATTGCAGGGTGCCAGAGGTGGAGACGGCGACGGTGATTAGGGAAACGTTGGTGGCGGCGAGCGCACCGCCAAAACGGATGCGGAAGGCGTAGTCGTTGCTGGCGGGTTTGCCCGCGTAGGTGACGGTGATGTCGTTGTCGCCAATGTTAGACAGGTTGCGCAGGGCGGCTTGAATGGCGACGGCCATGGTGGCGGTATCATTTAGCGCGAGGGCGAGGGCGACGGTGGTCTGACCGGCATAGGTGAGGGTAAAGGTACCGTAGGCGTGATCAGCGGCGGTGAGGGTGAGCAGTTGTTCCTCGGATTGACCGGCGGAGGCGGGCACGAGTTCGACCACGGAAGTGTCGGCGGCGATGAGGCCCTGAACCCAATCGACCACGGCGGGCGCACTGGCGAAGGTGAAGTCAGCGGAGACGAAGACCGCGCCGTCGAGAGCGAGGGCGGCGGTGCCACTCATATAGTACGAGAGTGCGGCGGCGGTGAGGCTGACGGTATTACCCGGGACGCCGACGACGAGGGCTTGGTCGGTATCAAATTGGTTGGCGATGAAGGTAAAGCCGGTGGCGGAGAAAGTGACATTGGGCACGCCGACCAAGGAGGCGGAGCCGCTGGCACCGGCGACGAATTTGCCGGATGCAAGATCGAGGCGCAGAGCGAAGAGGCCGTCGGTGATTTGAAGGCCGGTGGCGGAGCCGGTGCCAAAACCGGTGCCCATGAAGACGGTGAGGTCAGTGCCGGCGGCGGTGATGGTGGTGGCGGTGCGGTTAAAGGTGAAGGAGCCGGAGAGGATGGCGAAGCCGGAGATGTTTAGGCTGACGGTACCGGTAACGAAGAGGGTGTCGGCGGGGGCGTTGAAGGTGTAGGTGGTGGCGCCGAGGGTCGAGCTGAGGAGCTGGTCGGTGTCGAAAGTGGAGGCGAGCAGGCGGAAGGTGCCGGTAACGGTGAGCCCGGCGATACCGACGATGGCGGCGGTGCCTTCGACGCCGAGGGCGTAGTCGAGGGTGGCGGAGTTAATGCGGTAGGCGATTTTGCCGGAGGTAAGGCTGAGACCGGTGGCGGCGGGAGTAGAGTAACCGTTGCCAAAGAAGGCAGTGACGGAGGCGGCGGAGGCGGTGATGAGCGAAGTGTCTTGGGCAAAGTCGAAGAGGCCGGAGACATAGGCGGAGCCGGAACCGAGGTTAAGGGTGGCGGAGCCGCGCAGGTAGAGGGAGTTGGCCCCGACGGTGACGGAGGTGGAGGAGCCGCCGACGCCGACAGTGAAGGTCTGGTCGGTGGCGTAATTGGAGACGAGGAGATTGAAAGTGCCGCTGAGGCTGAGGCCGAGGGAGGAGAGGCCGGAGGTGGAAACGGAGCCTTGAATATCGAGCGCGTATTTGGAAGTGGAGGGGTTGAGCTGGAGGCCGAAAAGACCGGAGGCGATGGAGAGGCCAACCGGGGAACCCGTGCCAAAGCCGGTGCCAACGAACGCGGAAACACTGGAAGCGGCAGCGTGAACGAGGTTGTCGCTGCCCTTGTAGAAGGCGAAGTCGCCTTGAGCGATCATGCCGGCCCCGAGGGTGAAACGGCCACCGGTCACGCTGAAGGAGAAGGCGTTTTCGGCGGAGCTGGCCGGATTCAGGGCAGCGGTGACGGCGGAAGCGCTGAGGCTGAAAGCAGCACCGGCGTTGAGCACGAATTGATCGAGGGTGAACGCGAACTGGCCGGTGGCGAAGTCGTAGGTGCCGACGAGCCCGTTGGCGTCGCCGTCGGAACCGTCGGTGACGGAACTGAAAACGGTGCCGCCGGGGAAGAGGGAGGCGGAGCCGACCGCGAAGGTTACTTTTGCGTCGAGGGTACCGGATTGGTAGTGGGGGTTGGCGAGGCTACCCGCGCTAAGCGCGATGACCGGCGTGCCGAGGAAGAGCACGTTGTCCAAGGTGACGTTGGGCAACGTGAAGGCGGCGGTGGGAAGGTTGAAGCCGGCTGAGTAATCGGAGGTGGAGACAGCGTTGATGAAGCCATCGACGGCATCAAGGGTGGTGGTAAAGAGACTGTAGGCGCTCTCTATACTACGTACGTCGGAAAGATAGAAACCGACGGCGTAATGCAGGAGGGCTCCTGCTTGGTCAGCGGTGCCGTGGGCTTCGTTGGTGTCGAGGACTGAAGTGAAACTTGAGAAGTCAAGCTGGGTGAGGACGTGGGTAAGCGCGGTCGTGTTAAAGGTAAGCGCACTGTGACCGGCGGTGGAGGCGGTGCCGCCGGTGATTTCGACTTTGTTGAGTTTGGCGAAACGCGCCGGATTTGATAGGGCAGTGATGGAAGCGAACTGTCCCCAAGCGGAAGTGGAGAGCACGGTGCCGTCGCCGGTGGAGGCGAATTCTTGTTGGTACCAGATTTCGGATGTACCGGGTAGGCGTCCAGTGGGTGAGGCCATGCCGACGATGGAACCAACGCCACCGGTGTACGCTTGCAAGGTGGAGGGGGAGGACAAATCGCTACTATATATAATAGAGAGTTCGCCGGTGAGCCGGTCGATGAACTTGTTGGCGTCGATGCTCGTGGCGCCGTCCAAGCCGAGGCGATCGTTTAGATCGAGCAACAAGGAGGTGGTGGGCGACGAGTTCACGTCCACATAGCTGGCGGCGTTGGTGGAGTTGGTATCGAGGAAGTCGAAGGTGCCGGTCAGATCGACGAGAGAGGGGAAATATGCGCGGAGGAACTTGGCGGCGTCGGGCTGGCCGGCGGTTTGAATGGAAGCGAGGGTGATGTTGCCATCGGGACCGGTGATAGTGGAGCCGGACTTGACGGCGTCGAAGGCGAGGTTGGCGACGAGCCCGGCGAGGCGGGAGGCGGAAGAGAGACCGAAGTTGTCGGCAAGGAAGTTGTAGGCCTGAACGACGCCCTGGGAGGGGACTCCGATTTGGACGAGGTTTTTAACTTCGGGCAGGTCGTAGCTGGTCCCGGAAGTGGTGTAGGTCTGGTTATAGGCGCTGCTCTGTATATATGCGCGGGCGACAAGGCCGCCAGTGCTGTGCGTGATCATGTCCACCTCGGCGGGGGCGGCTCCGCTGTGGTTCGTAGCCCAGGTCTCGACCGCCTGCTTCATCGCGTACCCGAGATAGTCGATGCCAGTGGCGAAAGTGGAGTCGGTCAAGGCGACCGCGCCGCCGTTGGTGCCGGAGAGGGTAATAACCCCATCATTAACGCCATCCTTTGGCGCCACGGCCAGACGCCAATCCCAGTTGGCGATGAAGAGGTTTTGGCCGACCACGTAGCCGACGTTTTCGAGGGTTTTGATAATGCTACCGTAAGTGTTCTCGATCGGTTCGAGGGTGAGCTTATCGGGAGCAAGGCCGCGAGTGGTGAGCCATTCGCCGAAGGCGGCGGCGGTCGGGAAGGAGCCGCCGAAGCCGGGAACGAAGACCAAGGGGCGGGCGGGACCGGCGACGACAGTCAGCACATAATTGTTACCGACGATAGAGGGGCGGAGGTAAAGATCGTTGCCAATGTTGAGACCGGAGAAGTCGTCGAAGTCGCCAGTGATTCCGGCGGAGGTGAGAATGGTGAAGGTTTGACCGACGGTGGGAGCGAAGCCGCCGTAGAGGAAAACCTTAAGGGTACCGCCCAAGGTGGCGGTGCCGGTGGCGACGACTTGGTCGTATTGGGTGCCGGCGGTAGTGCCACCCAACTCGATCTCCAAAGTGGCGTCGGAGTCGTTGGTGAAGGTGCCGGTTACGCTGGTGGTTCCGGGGGAATTACCAGGGGCGAAAGTACCGTGGTTGACCAAGGAGAGGTCGTAAACACCAACACCGTTTAGGCGCTGTTGTGCCTCAACGGTGAGAAGATTTGAATTTAGAGTTTCGGGAGTGAGAATCTGCTTAACCGGAGGCCCTTGGGAGGGGTTAGAGGTGATAATTAAGCGCGGAGGCACGGTGCCCGTGGGCAACGAGGAAACCGGAGAATCGGTTGGATTTTGAGCGCTTGGCGTAGGGGCAGTGACCGCAACATCGTGCGCTTCGACCGCGCTGAGCTCGACCGCAGGGGTAGTAGCTGCGAGGGCCACCGGCGCCGCTTCGGAAAGGTCGGCAAAGAGGCTGTCCGGATCATTCACCACCGGGACGGCTACCGCCGCAGCATGGCCGACAGAAGCGAGTTCGACCGTGGAGTTAGCAACCAAAGCGCCTGTTGCCGGTGCCAGCAACGCCTCGTCCAGCGCGGTCGCTGATAGCAACAGACGACCCTCCAATGCCTCCAAAACGAAGGCGGAACTGGTGACGGATCGTGAGGGTAGGCCTCGGCTCAAGGGGACAAGAAATCAGAAGGGTATAACAAAATGTGGATCAGAGATGCCTAGTTCACCCCATAGTCGGCAAGCCCATTTCCGTAAAAATTTAACAAGTAACCGGAATGGAACCTTAGAGCTAAGGAGTGACCACCGAAACCCGAAGCCGCACAAAGCTTCGGCCGGTCAACGCGAGCGGACTTAAACTGCGCACCACCACTTGCTCCCTTGCCGAATTGAGCGCATTCACGCTGATTTCTTGCAAGTAACTAGCGCCCGACTGCCAAGTTTGCAAGTTGGTGGACACCTCAGGAGTGAAGCTCAGGGTCGAGGGGGAATGAGCCCGCAAGCGACTGTAAGTTAATTGCAAGTAACCGCTTTGGATGGAGCTCTGAATCATCGGGACTGAGGAGGCGGACCGGGGATTCGTACCGAGGGCATACTCGATAAAATTAGCAAATCCATCCCCATCCGGGTCGGCGGCTGCCGCACCCAGAGCGGTCTGGGATACTTCGGTCGGAGTAAAATACGAGGCCTGCCAAACCGGGTAAGTGGGGGGAGCAATCGTTAAAACCAACGAAGCCTGGCCATCGCCGACCGCGTTTCCGGCGGTCAGGGTTACCGTAAATACGCCGGATTCAGTGGGCGTGCCACTGATCAAGCCGCTGCCAGAATCGATAGCTAGTCCGCTCGGCAAACCGGATGCCGCGTAGGTGATCGGAATGCCGCTGGCGGTGAGAGCATAAGTAAACGCCGAGGATTGCGTGCCTTGCGCAGTCAAAGCGCTGGTGATGACAGGCACGCTGGGCGGGGGCGTGGCGAGGCGGAGGGCGTGGTTGGTGGTATCAGCGAAAACCACCGCGCCATCGGGGCGAAGCGCGAGAGAGCGGGGGCCGGCGAGGAGGGCGGCGGAGCCGGTTCCGTTGAAAAAACCCTCGCCTTCAGTGCCTGCCAGACCCGCCACCGTGCTTACAGCAGCCGTGGCGATCTCAATCCGGCGCAAGGTGTTATTGGCGGAGTCACTGACTAGAAGGGCCCCATCCGAAGCAACAATGAGCCCGAAGGGCTCATTGAAACGGGCCTGATTTCCTACACCATCCGCACTTCCGTTTAGAGCATTTTGCCCAGCTATAGCGGGTAAAACTGAATCTGTGGTGATTTCATATACCACCTTTCCAACCGAATCTGTTACAAATAATGTACCATCCGGATTTTCCGCCAATCCCCGAGGATATTCCAGACCTACAAACTTTGACGCCAATGTAGTCACGTTTCCATCCGCTAGCCGGATCTGCCTGACGTAGCCCCCATTGCCGTCACTATCCAGGAGGAAAAGCTTCGTTGCGTCGCGACTGAGAATCAAGGCGGCAGGCGTAGTAAATCCCTCAACCAAAGTATCCACCGTTCCACCAGAACTGATCCGGCAAATGCGCCCATTTACACTGTCCGACACATAGAGCGTCCCGTCCGCCGCCACCGCGATACCTGTCGGGGCGAAGCCCCCGGGCGCGCCGGTCAAAGCGACATCGCTCAAAATCCCCGCAGGCGTCAACTTACGGATCAGACCCGCTCCCGCATCGGCGATGTAAACATTGCCCGCGCCGTCCACTGCCAGCGCATCGGCGTCCACTCCCGCTCCGCCGGGCAAAGTCCCCACGGTGTAAGCCTCCGGAGGCAAAACCGTAAACGTACCCGTGGCGGTGCCGGTGAAGTTCGGCTCGTTCACGGTCGCGACCACCGTATAAGTGCCGACCTTGGTCGGAGGGGTGGCACTGCCGTTGTATGTAAACGACACGGTGTGGATGCCGTTGCTGGTTTCCGCAACGGGCACGCGTGCCGTCCCATCCCAACGGCTACTCAAGCCGCCCTCCGTGAAGGTGATCGTAACCGGTTGCTTGGTAATGGTGATGGTCAGGTTTAGGCTGGTCGTTCCGGTGGCGTTGGTCGCACTCACAGTGACATTATAAACGCCCGCGACGGTGGGTGTGCCTGTGATTTGACCACGCTGCGAATTGAACTCCAGACCAGCCGGCAAAGTCCCGGTAAGCCCGTAAGCGGTAATCGCCGGCGCGGCTTGGATATTATAGATAAAAGCTTGGCCGTAAGTGTCCCCCGCAGTCGACGCACTGCTCACGGTGGGTGCGGGAATCAAACTGAGTTTTCGAATCGAGTGATTATCTCCATCAGCCACGTAAACCGAACTGCCGTCGGCTGATACAGCCAAACCGAGCGGATACTTAAACCGGGCTGAGCCTTCCGCACTGTCCGCAAACCCTTTTTCTTGCGGTCTACCTGCCAAGGTTGTGACCACCCCGGCAGGCGTGATGCGGCGCACCTGTTGATTTTCCTGCTCTGAAACATATAGATTTCCCGTCGCGTCAACTGCCACCCCGCTGGGATACAAAAACTTCGCCGCCGTGCCTATCGCATCATTGGCACCGCCACCTGACGCCCCGGCCAGAATTCCGAATTCCGTCGGTGCTCCAGGTATCCATTTTTTGATCAACTGATTATAGCTGTCGGCCACGTAAACTTCACCACCGGTGCCAACGGCGAGCCCCCAGGGGCGAAGAAGCCCGCTCTCACGAAGAACCCCGGGCTCAACCACGATAGGAGAAGCACTCGGAGTCGCATACACCCAGATTTTACCATCTCCAGTTTCGCTCACGTAAAGTAAACCAGACGCCGTTACCGCCAGGCCGCGCGGTTCTTTAAAGACACCAAGCAACGTGCTCACAGTCGCCACGCCACCGCTAAGCAGAATTCGCCTCACCCGGCCAATATTTACATCCCCATCGGCGACAAACAATTCCGTGCCCGTCGCATTTAAGGCCAGCGCCGACGGGTAGTTAAAACGCGCCACTCCCCCTGCCCCGCCCATGCCATCAGCCGTGCCCGCTGCCCCCGCCATTCCAGCCAACGTGCTCACTACGCCCTGCGGCGTGATTTTGCGGATCAAGTGATTTTCACGGTCCGCCACGTAAAGCGTCCCATCCGAGTGCAACGCGAGCGCCGCCGGGGTATTGAACCGCGCGGTCGCCGCCGCGCCGTCGGTGCTATTTCTAGCTTCTGGCGCTCCGGCCAGCGTCGTTACCGTGGCTGCCACCGGGTCGTAAAGTCGAAGCTGCGAGTTAAACGTATCCGCCACCACCACGCCGCCTGCCACGGAGTCGTAAGCCAGCCCGGTCGGCAGACGAAACAACGCCGCGCCGAGGGCTGCACCCGACACACTGCCTATCACACCTGCGCTGCCCGCCACTGTGGTCACCGCACCGCTCGAGACCGTGATTTTCCGCAGCGTATTCGACTCCTGATCCGCGACGAACAGTTCCGTTCCGGCCGGGTTCAAGGCCAGTCCCGAGGGCTTGTTAAAACGTGCCGCGCCCCCTGCCCCGCCACTGCCGTCCGCCGTGCCGGTAACTCCCGCCGCACCCGCCAAAGTGACCACCGAGGCACTCGAAAGCGTAATACGTCTGACCACCTGACCCGCCGTCTCCGCGACATAAAGCTCGGTACCGCCGCTATTCAAAGCCACGGCCACTGGCTGGTTGAGCTTCGCGGCTGCACCGATTCCGTCGAGCGAGCCCGCCGGAAGGGTCCCGTTACCCGCCACGGTCGTAACCGTAACCGCCATGCCCGATCCGAAAACCAGCTTGCGCACCCGGTTATTACCCGCGTCCGCCACATAGAGCGTGCCATCCGCCGCCAGCGCCAGTCCGGCCGGCGAGTTAAAGCGCGCGCTCGTTTCGGTGCCGTCCACCGCCCCGGTCTCGCCCACCGCCCCGGCCACCGTCGTTACCAAACCGGTGGCCGTATTGATGCGGCGCAACACCTGGTTGCCCGTATCCGCCACGAACACCTTGGAGCCGTCAGCCGACACCGCGATGCCCAGCGGACTATTAAACCACGCTTCGCCGGCCGTCCCGTTACGAAAACCCTGCGCCCCCGCCAGCCCGGCCAGCGTGCTCACCACGCCCGCCGGAGTCACTTTACGAATGGTGTGATTCACCGTATCCGCCACGTAGCGGTTTCCAGCCGCGTCCACCGCCACGCCCTGCGGGTAGGCGAACTGCGCCTGGGTGAGTCCGACCCCGTCTGCGTTTCCTTGCCCGGCATAGCCCGCGTAGGTCGAAACCACATAGTGCGGTGAATACACACTCATATCCGCCGCCGCCGCACCGCCGCCCGCGAACCACAAGCACGCCAAGCCCGCAGCCAGACCCCGGAAGACTTGGTAACAAAAACGCACGCGCACACCCATGGGACAAAATCTTAGTTAGAGCAAACCCAGCCTCGGTTCGACTCGGCTCGTTTCGGCGTCACGCGCACACACGAACTCAAATCTGGTCCAGTCCCTGTCCGGGAATCAGCGCCTCCGCCATCTGTTGATCCTGCTCCATCACCAAACAGCGCTGGCGGTAAGCATGCGCCTGGGCCGACCGTTGCGCCCGGCGCAGCCACCAGCCGACCAGTCCCTCCCCCACCCCGCCATCAGCCTCGGCCCGCGCCTTCAACCAACGCAATAAACCCGACCGCACCGGCCGGGTCACGAACCGCTCCGCCAGCTCGTCCTCCAAACTCGCAAACAAACGCGTGCTGCCCGGATCGCCCTGCCGCCCGGCCCGGCCCTGCAACTGCCGGTCGATGCGCGCCGAGTCGTGCATCTCGGTCAAAATCACATGCAAGCCGCCCGCCGCCGCCACGCCCTGGCCGAGTCGGATATCCGTGCCGCGCCCGGCCATATTCGTCGCCACCGTGATCGAGCGAGGGTCGCCCGCCAGATGGATGATCGCCGCCTCCTCCGCATGACGATGTGCGTTGAGTAGAGCAAAACTCAGAAATTTTTTGCTCAACAACTGTCCCAGATGCTCGCTCGCCGCCACGCTCCGCGTGCCCACCAGGATCGCCCGACCCTCGGAATGCAGGCGCTCGATCTCGGCCACCACCGCCGTCCACTTTTCGTCCGCCGTGGCATAGTAACGCGAGGCCCACGCCGCGCGCCGGTTGGGCCGGTTGGGCGGCACCACCACCATCGGGCGTTCATACACCCGCCAAAACTCCGGGGCCGCCTCCGCCGCCGTGCCCGTGATGCCCGACAGATGACGAAACAAACGGAAAAACCGCTGAAAACTCAGTCGCGCCAGCGACTCGTTCGGCGGCGTGATCTCCACGCCTTCCTTCGCCTCCACCGCCTGGTGCAAGCCCAGCCGCCACGAACGCCCGGGCATCAAGCGGCCGGTCGATTCGTCCACGATCACCACCTTGCCGTCCACCACCACATACTGCTTGTCGCGCAGGAAAAAATGCCGCGCCTGCAAGGCCTGCACCACCAGCACACCAATCCACGCCGGTTGGTGAAACCGGCCCGGCCCCGCCTGCGCGCACCACGCCGCGATGCGCTCCCGTCCAGCGTCGGTCAGACGCGTTTCCTTGTGCCGTGTATCCAATTCGTAGTGCTCGCCGGGCAGCAACCCGGACGCGATCGAATCGGCCGAGCGACACACCGCCACCAGCGCCGCATCCTCCTGCGGACGGCTGATAATCAAGGGCGTCACCGCCTCGTCGATCAACTGGTTGTCCGCCTCATCCACGATCGCGGTATGCAGCCCGCGCTGCACCACATTGGTCTCCGTCGGAGCCCCGCCCGCGCCGCGGATCAACCGCGCCACGGTGCGCCGCCCCGGATCTGCCAGCGGCCCGAGCACGATGCGATCGCGCAGAAAATCCGCCACCAGCTCCTTGCTCGTCGTATAGACCACGCCGGCCGCATAGGCCGCCCGCCGCTCGACCGGTCCGAGAGTCGAGGTCACCGCCGCGACCGTCACCCCGCACGCCGCGTAAAGCGGCTGCATCGTCTCCGCATCGCGCCCCGCCAGATAATCGTTGGCCGTCACCACATGCAGGGGACGCCCGCGCCAGGCCATGAGCGCCGCCGCCAGCCCGATGGTGAGGGTTTTACCCTCGCCCGTGGCCATCTCCACCAGTCGGGCCTGGGCCAGACCCAGAGCGCCCATCAGCTGCACCGGATAGGGCCGCAGACGCAGGCTGCGGTGGGCCAGCTCCGCCACCACCGGCAACGCTTCGCTAAACACCGCCGTCAAATCCTCCGCGCCCGCCCGCCGCAAGGTAGCGCGCGCCTGCTGCATGCGCGCCCGCAACTCCGCGTCGCTGAGCTCGCGCAGGAGCTCCGCCTCGGCGTGCAACCGCCGCGCCTCCAGCAAGAGCTCCTCACCATGGCTGCGCCGCCGCTTCCAAGCCCCATGCGCGCGATGGACCAAAGCATCCAGACCTTTGGGCAGTTTCTCCCGCGCCGGGATTTCCGTGCGGCGAACTTCAGTCAGGGGAGCGGCCATGATCGGGTGAGTTTTAAACGATTATAAAATTCCTAAACGCGCCCGCGCCTCACAGTTGGTAACGGGTCTGCAAGAGCTGGCGGAAGTCGCGCGCCCACTGGACCAGCAGCGGCGTCCAGGGCCGGGCGAAACGCATCGCGCCCACCCGTCCCTGCCAGAGCAAGGGACCCTCGCCCGCATCCACATCGGCGGCCGACACCCGGCCGACCACGAGGAAAAACGGCTGGTCCGCCCGCAGTCCGCGCGAATCGTCCTCGCGGGTGCGCACCGGTCCCTGCGCCTGCCAGCCCAGCGCCGGGCTGGGCAACTGCTCCTGGCGACCGGGCACCACCCGCCACTCCTTCACCGCCGCATCGCGACCCGACGAACCCGCGAAACGCACTTCCGCGCCTTCCTTGGCCGCGCCGAACAAAGCGCTCGCATCTTCCTGCCCGACCACCGCGAAAAACTCCCACTCCGGGCCCGGCCCCACAATTTCGCCCAAGCGGGTGCCGCGCGCTACGTGCATGCCCGCCCAGTCCTCGGTGCGCAGTGCCACCCAGCGCCCCGCCGCCGGCGCGCTCAGCGCCAGCGCAGTCTGGTCCGTCTCCAAGCGACGCACCGCCGTCTCCGCCGCCTCGCGACGCAGACGCATCGGCTCGATGCCCGCCGCCAAGGCAGACAACATCTGACGCTCCCGCGCCTCTACCTGGGCCAGCTCCGCCCGCGCCGCCGCCAGTTGCAGGGCGAGCTCCGGACTCTCTAAGCGCACCAGTTCCTGCGCTTCGGTTACCGTGCTGTCGCTCGGCGTCTTCAGATCGCGCACCCAGCCCGACACCGGCGCGTAAACATCGGCCGAGCCCGCCGCCCGCACCACGCCCGGCGCCCGGAAGTGATACGGCATCGGCACCAAAGCCAAAAAGCCGAGCACCACCGCCACGCCGCCGCCCGCCAGCGCCCAGGCACGTTTGCGGCTGCGCTCGATACGCGGCTCGTTGCCCAGATATTTAAACGCCTTCACCGCCGGCAGGATAAACGCTCCCGCCATAGTCAGCGCCGCCGCCAGCAGACCGAGACCGAAGTATTGGTCCGCCACGAACAGGATGATGGAGACCGTCACCACCATGCGATACACGTAGCTCGCCACCCCGAACACCGTCAGCCCGGTCGCCTCCGTGGGGGTGCGCGCCGGGCTTTCCAGTGTATTTACCTTCAACGCGTGGCGCTCCCAGAGATGCAGCCACTGGCGCGAGGAGCGCGCCTGCAAATTAGGCGTATCGGTTAAATCCGACAAAATGTAATAACCGTCGAAACGCAGCAGGGGATTTATATTAAACACCAGGGTGGAAACCGAGGCGACCACCATGGTGTTATAGGCGAGGCTGTTGAGCGTGCCCGGCGCGGTCCACGCCCAGACGAAGGCCGCCAGCGAGGCATAGGCCAGCTCGGGGATCATGCCCGCCGCTCCCACCACCACCCGTTTCCAACGTTCGGGAAAAGCCCACGCCGCCGTCGCGTCCACATAGGGCACCGGGGTAAAAACCAACAGCGTAACACCCATCGCGTGCACCTCGCCGCCGAAGGCCTTGACCGCAAAGGCATGGCCAAACTCGTGGATGAGCTTGGCCATGGTGAAGGCGGCGTAGAGTAAGATCAAATTGCCCGGTGCCAGCACCGCCTGGGACTGGTCCATCGCCCGGCTCCACTGGCCGACCACCGTGGTCAAACCCGCGAGCAGCAAGACGCCCCAGGCCGCGACCGCCCCGCGCGTGGCCAGCCAGCTAATCGAGGGCCAGACCTTGCTCAGCCAGCGGTCGGGATCGAGTAATCGGATACGCAGGAAAAAGATGCCGAAAAGCTGGGCCGCGAGCTCCTGCTTGCGGCGTTTTTCATGACGGGAAAACAAACGCGCGGTGTCCGCCGAGGTGTCGCTCATCAGCAGATTCGCCTGATAAAGCTGGGCCAGCAAAGCCACCACTTCGCCCTGGCCGGGCGCGGTCTCGGGCGTGCGTTGCACGCAGCCCAGCCAGATTTCCTCGACCGTGCGCGTGCCGTCCAACCGGGCGATGAAATCGTAGGCCTCGGAACGGAAACGGAAAAACTCGTTGGTGAAGCCGTCCTGCGCCACATGCCAGCGCTCCCCGCGATAGGTCTGGCGGCGGATGGCCACGGAGGGCCGCAGCTTCAGGCGCTGCCCGGCCACGCGGTGCCAGGATTCCGAAAAGATGGCGCGTTGGGCATCACTCATGGGGAAAAACTAAAGGACAAAAAAGCTCGGGTAAAAACAGGTAGGGAAACGTGATTAACACGCCACTCACCACCATAGTTTCAAACGCAGGAAATCGACCAGCCGGTGGGTCGCGATCCACGCCAGGGTGCGGCGCTCGCTCTCCACCTTGGCCACACCGCTCATGCCCGGCCGCAGCCAGTCCGCGCTCCGGTCCAGCTTGCCCGTGACCACGAAGACGCTGCCCTCGCGCTCCACCTGCGCGGCTGGTTCGATGCGCTCCACCGCCACGCCAAACGTATCCTCG
Source organism: Verrucomicrobiota bacterium (assembly GCA_947471035.1). Classification (GTDB taxonomy): domain Bacteria; phylum Verrucomicrobiota; class Verrucomicrobiia; order Opitutales; family Opitutaceae; genus IMCC26134_A. The sequence goes on along the minus strand of CANIWJ010000005.1, from coordinate 41,524 downwards.
GGCCGGGTGGTAAACGCGACCTCGGCGCTGCGGCTGCCTGCGATCAGGTCCACGTCGCGCTCCGGCACACGCATCTCCACGTAGAGGCCTTCCAGCTTGGAAACCTTCATGAGCACGTCACCGATTTTAACCGGCGCGCCGATACGTTCGCGCAAATCGCCCTCGACCACCACGCCGTCGAAGGGCGCGCGCATCTCGGCGCGGCCGAGACGATAATCCACCAGATCGAGCCGCGCCTGCGCCTGCGCCAGTGCGGCCCGCGCGGCGCGCAAATCGGCCAGTTTTTTATCCGCCTCGGCTTTTTCCGCCTCGCTGGCGAAGCGCTGCCGCTCGGCCGCCGCTGCCGCCCGCTCCACCAGCAGGTCGCTGGTGTCGAGCTTGAGCAACAAATCACCCTTGCGCACCAAGTCGCCAGGACGGACCGAAACCGAACCCAGATAGCCTTCGTAGGGAGCGGGCAAGTGCAGCAGCTCGTCCGCCCGCACGATGAAATTCGCATTCACCCGATAGGGCAGTGGCACCAGCAAACTAAACCCTGCCGCCGCCACGCCGACGATCGCGGCGGTTTTCAACCAAGTCTGCTTGGCCCCGAGAAAATTCCCCAGCCAATCGCGCGTTTCCGCCGCCCAGCGCGCCCCGAACCAGCGGTCGTTGCGGTTAAGATCATCCAGCCGTCGCGCCACCTGGTCGGCCACCACGCGCAGGGCAAGCGCATCGGCCTCGGTAAACAACCCGGCCTCGGTGCTGCGTTCCAGAGTAAGCACCCCGCGCACTTCGCCCGCCACCCTCACCGGCACCGAAAGCAGGGCAGGGACCAACTCGCGCGCGGCATAGACTTCGTGGTCGCGCAGCACCGCGTCCGTCTCCGGCCAGGCCGGCCAGGACAACTCTTCGTCCTGCTCGGCCGCCTCCTCCATCGCCGCCTCCAGGCGCTGCACCACCTCCATGCGGCGCTCAAATTTATCCGTGCCGCTGACTGCCTTCACCCGGATAACCGCGCCATCGCGCCAGCCCAGGCTCACGCGGGAGCAACGATGCCGCGCCGCCAACTCGTTTACCAAGGCCATGCTCACGCTCAGGAAACGCGTGTGCACGTTGGTCGCCGCCAGCACTTCCAGCGCCGCCGCATAGTCGGCCACTTCGCGCTTGGCCCGCTCCAGCTGCCGCTGGCGTTGGTAAAGCAGCGGCGTATCCGCCGCCAGGCGCAGCACCGCGCCCGCCGCCGCCAGCCGTTCGCGCGTGCCCGGCTGCACCGCCGCCGCCAGCAAACACACCTCGCCCTCGCGCCCGCCGCTGGCCAGCGCCAGCAGGATCAGACCGGCGTTAAACTCGTGTCCCGCCGCGCCCGGAGCCGCCGCGATGCCCTCGCGCCGCGCCTGTTCGGCCAAGGCCTCAAAAACCGGCCCGCCCATCGCGGCCGGAAAGGTCCGCGCATCCGGCCAACCCGCCACCAGCCGCCAGTCGGCCGAACCCGGCGTGCGTAACAACACCCGCGCGCCCGCCGCCTCGGCTAGTTGCCCACAAGTCCGCGCAAACAGCGGCCAAAACTCGCGCGGCGGCCCGGCGAACAGGCGGCAGGTTTCGAGTCGGGCGAGGGCGTCGGAGAGCGAAACGCCAGAGGGGAGCAGATCTTGCATACGATTCGAGTGGGGCAAAAAAAAGCGAGTGAGCCGGTTTAACTGAGGCCCGCCCCCGCCCTGCTCAACCCTTTCTTTGCCTTTTGCGTCAACTCTCCGCCTATTCCGTGACGCTCCGGTTACGCGTTTTTTGTATTTGCCAGTGATCACCCCGGCTGCGTCCGCTACCGGCCCGCGTTAGACGCCCTAAACCCTGCCTCCTATGTTTCTGTCCCGCCTTGCCCTGTGCTCCCTGGTCGCCAGCTCCGCGCTCCCTCTCGCGGCCCAAACCCCGCCCGACGCCAGCCCAGCCCCGGCCCCGGCCCAGACCCAGCCTTCCGCTGCCGTTCCTACCATGGACCTGCACGCCCTCCTGATTGCCGCGCTCAACACCAATCTTGAAATCAAGGCCAAGCGCATCGACCCCCAGATCGGCGAATACCGCATCAGCGGTGCCTGGGGTGCCTTCGACCCGGCTTGGGTCGCCGGTTACAGCTACATTTCCAGCGAGCGCGCCCAGAACTACGCCAACACCTCCATGACCGCAGCAGTCGCAGGCGGTCGCTACGCCAGCATCTACGAAGAGGATATCAACCGCACCCAGACCGGCCTGGTCGGCAAACTCCCCACCGGCACCCAATACGAGCTGCTTACCGGCACCGATCGTGCGGACAACACCACCATCCGCCGCCCCGGCACCAACGTCTTCGGCATCCAGATGACGCCGAACCCGCTCTACACCCCGGAATACACCTCCAACACCACCCTCACCATCACCCAGCCCTTGCTCAAAGACTTCGGCTTCAAAGCCAACCTCGCCGAAGTCCGCCTGAACAAAGCCGCCACCCAGATCGCCCGCCACGAACTCGAAACCACCGTGCAACGCGTCCTGCGCGACGTCACCGTGGCCGCCCTCGAAATGGCCTTCGGCCAGGAAAACATCCGCGTTAAACAGGAAGCCGTCTCCGTCGCCGAAGCCCTCGTGCGCGATAACCAGCGCCGCTTCGACGAAGGCCGCATGGCCCCCATCGACGTCACCCAGGCCCAGGCCCGCCTCGCCGAGGCCCGCGAAGAACTACTGCTCTCGAAAAACTTCCTCGCCGGCCGCCGCAACACCCTGCGCGAGATCACCCGCGACAACTTCGACGACTCCTCCGCCGACTTCCTCGTCGAGCCGGGCATCGTCGCCGCCCAACCCTTCGGCGCCGACCGCGACCGCGCCCTCGCCACCCTTTTCGAGCGCAACCCCGCCTACCTCGCCGCCGTCGCCACCACCAAGAGCGAAAACATCCGCGTGACCTACGCCCAAAACCAACGCTACCCGCGCGTGGACCTCAAAGCATCCATCGGCTACATGGGCATGGATAACGGCTTCTTCGACGCCTACCGCGACTACGAAAACCGCGACCAGCCCAACATCAGCGTCGGCATCGTGGTCAACGTGCCCATCGGCGACCGCACCGGCAAAGCCCGCCTCGCCGAGGCCCGCGGCCGCAAAGCCCAGGCCCTCTTCAACCTCAAGCGCACCGAGATCACCCTGCTCAGCGCCTTCGACAACTCCCTGCGCGAAATCACCAACGCCGAACAACGCAACCTGCTCGTGGCCGACACCGTGCGCCTCGCCCGCAATGCCGTCGAAGTCGAGACCAAGCGCCTCGCCTCCGGCATGACCACCAGCTACAACGTCGCCCAGGCCCAGCGCGATTTCAGCTCCGCCCGCTCCCGCGAACTCGCCGCCCTGGTGGACCTGAACAAGGCCATCATCCAATACCACTTCGTCGTGGGAACGCTCCCCGACCACCTCCGCATCGACCTCGCCGCCAACTAAGCCACCCTCATTCGCCCTCCGTCATTGGTCATTGGTCATTCGTCATTCGTCATTGGTCATTCGTAATTTCCCATCCCCGCTCCCGCCTCCCCGCTCCCTCCCATGCGCCTCCGCCTCACCGCCCCCGCCATAGCCGCCGTCCTTGCCGCCAGCGCCGCCGCCCTTTCTGCCGCCGCCGTCGAATACCCCGGCTTGGTGCTACCGCTCAAAGAGGTCGTAGTCTCGGCCCCGGTGCAGGCCCGCATCGAACGCCTCGCAGTCAAGGAAGGCGACCGCGTGAAGGCCGGCGATACCCTTGCCCAGCTTTACTCCCGCATTGAGGAGCTCGACACCCAGCGCACCAAGGCCGCCCTGGAAAAACGCGAATTCGACTACAAGGGCTCCAAAAACCTCTCGGCCGACAGCATCATCTCCCAAGACGAAGCCCTGAAAGCCAAGATCGAGCTCGACCTTGCCCGGCTGCAACACGAGCAAGCCGCCGAAGTGCTGGCCCAGCGCACCATCAAAGCCCCGCTCGACGGCATCGTGGTCGAGAAACACCAGGAAGCAGGCGAGACCGTCGCCGCCTCCCAGCCCCTGTTTCGCCTGGTGGATATTTCCCGACTTTACGTGCAATTCTACGTTCGCGCCGAGGATGCCGGGGCGATCCGTTTGGGCGAGACGATGGAAGTGCGTTGCCCGGTGGCCGATGCGACCCGGGTTTTCCCCGGCAAGGTGGATTTCGTGGACCCCCGCGTGGACGCCGCCAGCGGCCTGATGCGCGTCAAAGTCCTTTTGGACAACGCCGACGCCGCCCTAAAACCCGGCCTCCGCGCCACCGTCGCGATCCCGGGCCGGTAGTCGTTTCAAGCCCGCCTTACCTTACCTCCTCAAGCCCCGATGCGCAGGGTTACGGGGCAGGTGAACTCGGTCAGGCCGGCCGAGCCCAGCTCGCGGCCGAAGCCGGAGTGTTTGGTGCCGCCGAAGGGCAAAGACATATCTGAGCGGGGGATGGAGTTGATCGCCGCCACGCCGCAGGAAATCTCCGTCAGCAGGGTCTTCTTCGCCCGCTCTTCGTCTTGGGTGTAAATCGCCGCGCCGAGCGCGAAATCGCTGCGGTTGGCCAGCGCCACCGCCTCCTGCCAGCCGTCGTGCGCGCAGAGCACCACGATCGGACCGAAAATCTCGTCGTCGAACAACTTCATGCCCGGGCGCACCCCCGAAACCAGCGTGGCCGGATAAAACGCTCCCGGCAGCTCGGGCACGTAGCCGCCGCAATGCACTTTGGCACCTTTGGCTACCGCTTCCTGCACCACTTCATGAGCCCGGTCGCGTAAGTCGAAACGCGCCATCGGCCCCAAATCCACCCCGGCGGCGAGCGGGTCGCCAAACTTCAGCTTGGTCAGGCGCTCCACCAGCCGCTCCGCCAGCGCGTCTTTGACCGCACGGGCCACGATCACGCGCTTGGGGCCGATGCAGCACTGGCCGTTGTTGCGGAGGCGGGCTTTCACGATATCGGCCGCCACTTGGTCCAGATCGGCGTCCTCCATGATTAACCACGGGTCGCTACCGCCGAGTTCGAGCACGACTTTTTTAAGATGCCGCCCCGCCGCCTCGGCCACTGCGCGGCCTGCAACCACGCCGGCCGTCACCGACACGCCGCGGATGCGCGGATCGGCCACCAAACGCTCCACCCGGCCGGGTTCGACGTGGACCATCGAAAGCGCGCCCACCGGCATGCCGGCGCGAACAAACAAATCCTCCAGCGCGAGCGAACAGCGCGGCACATTCGGCGCGGGTTTTACCACCACGGTATTGCCCGCCGCCAGATTCGGAATCGCGGTGCGAAACACCTGCCAAAACGGAAAGCTCCAGGGCAGCACCGCCAGAATGGGACCGATAGGACAGCGGGCCACGAGGTGACGTCCGGCGCGGGTCTGCACTTCTTCGTCCTTAAGGAGAGCGGGCCCGACCGCCGCGTAGTGGTCGCAAATGCGGGCGCACTGGGCCAACTCTTCCTCGGCTTCGTGGCGGGTCTTGCCCATCTCGCCCGAAATCATCGGAGCGAGCTCGTGCATTTCCAAACGCAGCAACTCGGCCAGGCGCAGAAACGGGGCGACCCGTTGCACCGGATTCAGGCGCGACCACTGCTCATAAGTGCGCTGGGTGGCGGCCAGGATACGCTCCACCGCGACCGCGTCGTCGGTGAGGTAGGTGGCAAGCGGTGCCGCCGTCACAGGGTGACGCCAGACCGGGGCGGCTGCGGGCGCGGCGATCACAAGAGAAGGGTTATTTCTTGGCGGCCGAAGGCGGGAGCGCGGCAAGCGACTCGACTTCGACCAGGCCACCGCCGGGCAAGGCTACGACAGGTAGCACCGTAAGGGCGGGTTTGTGGGGATTCTTTTCTGTGCCGAACATGGCGGAATAGGCTTTCATCCAGCCCGCCACCGCAAGCCGGGGCTCCATATCTTTGGCCACAACGTAAGCGCGGATATGCGCAACATCAGCCAAACCGCCGCCAAGCGAGGTCAGGCGTGTTTCCAAGGTCTGTAAACACGCGGTCGCCTGCGCCTCAAGGTTGCCGGCGGCAGGCTCGACGATGCCCGCCATCCAGCCCAGCGCGGCGCGGGGCGAGACCACCACCACATCGCTGATCGGCTGTCCGGGGCGAGGATAGGCTTTAAGGCGCGCATCCTCCGGCACCGCGGTGGCCGGATCTTTGGCTAGCGCATACATTTCCAGCGCGAGCGCCTCCTTGCGGTAGGCATAGCCGGGAGCCGACATCACGGTGCGGGTGGGGCGGTTCGGATTGGCGGGGTTGTTAAAGAACTTTCCGTATTCGGTGCCGAAGATGCCGAAGTTGCGGCCGATGTTCACGCCCTTCTCAGGAAACATCATGGTGCGCACGAAAAACACGTCTTTGTAGTCGATGCCGGCGGTCGCGAGCATGGCCTCGCCGCGCTTGATCAAGGACGTGGACTGCTGCGCGGTCGTGCCATAGGTCCAGGCCGCCTCAGGCAACTTGGGATTGATGGGCGTGGCTTGCAGCGCGGAGGTCACGGCCAGCGCCTGACCACCGATTACCGCCTTGCCCGTGCTCATCTGAAACATCGGGCGGCCGATCGAGCGCCACTCGGGGCGGGTCTCGACGCGGCGCAGACGCTCTTGATTAAGCCAAGGGCGAGTGCCGGGGACGAGCGGGCCACGACCGGGAGGGAACGCGGCGATAAACTCGATCTCGGTCTGGTAGGCGGGCAAGAACAGGCGGGCGATGCCGATCTTGGTGATGGCCGGCACATGCGGCTGGAGCGCGGTGCCGAAGAAATCGCGGAAGGCGCGGTCCGAAGACTCGAAATCAGGTGGATTCTCGGCGTCGCCCACCACGTAGGCACGCACGTGCACGACGTCGCGCAGGTTCAGGCCAACCTGCTCCAAGTCGTCGCGCAAGTTGGTCAGCACGCTGTGGGTCTGCTGGAAGGTATTGCCAAAGCGTTCTTCCTCGGGGAGCGAGCGCTGGGCGATCAGCTTGGAGCGCGGACGAGCGGTCACGCCCCAGGTAAAGAAATACGAGGTGCCGGGCTGCACCACGACCGACATGGGCTTAAGGTCGGTCTTGGCGATTTTAACGACTTTGAATTCGGGATGCTCGTGGACGACGGTCCAGGCGAGCCCGAACCAGAGCGCCAAAGCCGCTCCGAAAATGCCCCAGATGAGGCCGGGGCGATGGGATGAGTGAAAGACGGACATGGCCGGAGATCCTCAGACCCCGTGGTTTTCTTCGGTGTAGGCTTTTTGACCGTGCTCGGCGAGGTCGAGACCCTCGATCTCCTCCGCCTCCGTCACGCGCACGCCCATGATAAGTTTCAGAAGCGAGAAGAGCGCGAAACCGACCACGAACGCGATGAGTGCGTAGGAAAGGCCGCCAATCACCTGCCAAAGCAACTTGCCGCTGCCCCAGATGCCGACCGCGATCGTGCCCCAAAGGCCGCAGACGGCGTGCACCGAGACCGCGCCGACCGGATCGTCCACCTTGATCTTGTCGAAGAAAATGACGGACAACACCACGATCACGCCGCCGATGGCGCCCGCGACCATGCCCCAGAGCGGCTCGATCGAATCGGCGCCACCGGTGATGCTGACCAGACCGGCGAGCACGCCGTTGAGCGCCATGGAGAGGTCGGGACGACGGAGGAGAATCTGGCTGATGACCATGGAGCTAAGAGCACCGGTGCAACCGGCGAGCGCGGTTACGACCAGCACGCGGCCGATGCGCTCGGGCTGGGCGTTGAGGACGGAACCACCGTTAAAGCCGAACCAGCCGAACCAGAGCAGGAAAACACCGATGGCGGCCAGCGGCATGCTGTGGCCCACGATGGGGCGGAGTTTGCCGTCCGGCAGGTATTTACCCAGACGAGGCCCGAGGACCAAGACGGCGGCCAAAGCGGAGAACCCGCCGAAAACGTGTACCACCGAGGCACCGGCGAAGTCCACGAAACCGTGGCGGGCGAGCCAGCCACCACCCCAGGTCCAGGAACCGGCGACGGGGAAGCAGAGACCGACCATCACGGCTGTGTAGATCATGAAAGGCACCAGTTTGACGCGTTCGGCGACCGCGCCCGAGGCGATGGTGGCGGCGGTGGCGGCGAAGGTCGCCTTGAAGAGGAAGTCGGCCCAGTAGGTGATGTTGGCACCCGACTTGGTCGTCATGATTTCGAGGAACTTGGTCTTATCGACCCCGATCCAGCCGCCGAGGCGGATGATGCCGTTGAAGGTATCGGGCGGATACATCGTGCTGAAGCCGGTCAGGGCGTAGAGCACCATGCCGATGGAGAGGATGAAGACGTTTTTGTAGAGGATATTGACCGCGTTCTTCGAGCGATTCAGGCCGGTTTCCAGACAGAGAAAACCGAGGTGCATGAGGATCATGAATCCGCAACACACCAGCAGCCAGACGTTGCTGGCGGTGAAGAAGGAATACTCCTGGATCAGGTTATCCATGTAGGCGTCGTAGGTCGCCTCGGTGGGGATGCGCGCCGCGACGGATTGGGCCGAAACGACCCCCGCCAAAAGCAGGAAGCCGGTCCAGGCGAATGCGGTGCGGAGTTTGGCGGTGGTGATCATGGATTAGTTTTTCGAAGCGGTTTGAAACGAATAGATATAGGCGACGAGGGACTCGATTTTGTCTTTCTCGAGCATGCCGTCCCAAGCCGGCATGCCCTTGTCGTTAAAGCCCTGCGTGATGGTCCGCTCGATCTCGGACGGCAGCCCGCCGTGAAACCAAGCCTGATCAAACAGGTTCGAGGGCGAGGCGTCGGCCACACCGGGCAAAAGTGCACCCGGCCGGCCATGACAGCTGACGCAAAACATCTCGAAGTTTTCGCCGCCTGATTTAACCAGGTTCTTGTCCTTGGCCATGGCAGCCAGGACGGTGTTGCGATCGCCTCCAGCCGCCGCCACCGCAGCGGCACCTGAACCGGCCGCGACTTTGACGACGGCACCTTGTTTAACCGAGCCGGCGGAACGTTCCGGCTTTTTTGAGCAAGCGGAGCCTAGGCCCAACCCACTGAGCAAAACCAAGAACACGGCCAAACGAGCGGGCCGCTGAAGGGAAAACCCCTGAGTCTGCATGACGTTAATTAAAAAGGGCTCAGGCGGCCGAGCGTTTATAGATACTGTCCACCGCGAGACGGGCGGCCTCGAAGGCACCGGCCTGCCAGCCGCCGAGGTGGCTGGCCCAGTCGGAAGCGATATAGAAATTGCCGTCCGGCTTCACCAGCAACGGATAGAAGGTCTTGATCATGGCCTGCGGGAAGTGCGCGAGGCAGCCCTCGATGTTCGGGATCGTGGCCCAGTTATAGGAAATGGCGGTCTCGAAGGCGTCGCGATATTGCGGGTGCAGTTGCGAACCATTTGCCAGGGCAAACTCGGTGCGCTCGGCCGGCGACATGCGGCCCAGCTGGTCACACACCGGACCAAACACGTAGTAACCGGTGAGCAAGCCCTTGGGTTTGAAGTAACCGTGGTTAGGATACCAGATCTCGCCGTTGGGCAGACCGGTCCAGGAAATGCCGCCGAAGATGCGGTCGTCGGTTTCCCAGAAGCGACGCTTGAACTGGAGGCCGATCTTACCCGAGTTCTGGAAGGGCACGATATTGACCACGCTTTTCACCGGTGCGGAGAAGTCGTTCGGTATACGCTTCAGGATGGTCGGCGGAAGCGTGCAAATCAGATAATCGCCGGTGACCTCGGTATCGGCGCCATCCTTGGTGTAGATGACCTTGGCCCCGGTCGGAGTCTTGCGGAACTCCTTCACTTTGGCGCCGTAGATGATCTTGTCCTTGGTTTCGCGCTCCAGCGCCTTGGCGATGTTGTCCATGCCGCCCACGGGAGCGAACATGGCAGACTGGTAGTGAAAGTCATTGGCTCGGTGGAAAAGCAGACCGAGCTCGGAGTTGAGCAAATCCTTAAAGCCGAGCTTCTCGCCCAGTGTGCCTTCCTGCAAACCAGCAGCAGGCCAGAGCTCGAAACCACGACGGCTGTGGCCGGTGTACTTGTTGGATTTATCCAGACCGCCCTCGTAACGAAGGAATTCGATGAGCTTCTCTTTATCGGCCGCATCCAAGGGCTGATCGAGCGATGCTTGGTCCACAACCTTGGCGAGCAGCTCGGCGGTGTAGCCGCGCAAATCGGTTTTGGCCTCGCGGATGCGCAAGCGCTTGTTCTTCAAGCCGCCCTCTTTGGTGCTCAAGTAGTAAGCGTTCTCGTTCAGGCCCACGAAGGGCGCGATAGGAACCTTGAGCTCACGGCAGTAGTCCATCGTGACCTGCCACTGGGGGAAACGGACCGGACCTGGATCGAAATATTGGTCGTCATCGAATTCGCACACCTGCTTCACGCCGGTCGTCTCTTCCACGACGTCGCCCTTGCGGATGGTGATGCAACGACCGCCCGCGCGTTTGCCGGCCTCGAAAATCACGCTGTCGATACCCAGCTTGGCCAGTTCGTAGGCGGCGGTCATGCCCGCCACGCCCGCACCGAGAATCAAAACTTTCTTTCCGCTGCTCAACTTGGGCCGGTCGGCCAAAACCACGCCTTGGCCGGAGGCCTTGCTGATCATGCCGAGAGCGGTGATGGCGGTAAATGCGGTGCCGCCATATCGTCCGGCCAAATGGATAAAGTCTCTACGAGTGAGGGGTTTGTTGGTCATTGTGGCTTGTTATGGGCCGCGGTGGTTTAGCCGGGCCGGACTCCCCACCAAGCAGTCAACGTGCCAGCCGCTCAAGAGACCTCGGGAAGCGCGGTGTCTTTCAAGGCCTGCCCGCGTGCAAAAAGCAGGGCGGACGCGATGAACATACCCGCCGCGATCACGAACACGGCCCGCACACCCAAAAACGAATACGACATGCCGCCCAGCCACGCCCCCACCGCCCGACCCGCCTGGCCGCTCGACTGCACCCAGCCCGTCCAGGTGCCGCGATGGTGCCGGGCCGCGATGCCCGACATCGCCACCTGCAAGGGCCCCATGCGCACCGCCAGCAAAGCGGAAAACAAAAGATAGACCCCGATAATCACCCCGGCCGCTTCCGGCCACAACGCCGCCGCCATCACCACGAAGCCACTCCAGCGTAAAGAGCCCACGATTAAGGATCCGTGCCGTTTGGCGAAACGCGGCGTGCCGGGCACCACCAGAAAAAGCGCCTGCACGATGCCTCCCGCCAAAAACACAAAACCCAGGGTTTCGGAATTAAACTCCAACCGGTCATGCCCCCAAAGAGGGAAAACGACCAGAAACGCATGCGCCGCCACGAACATCAGCGCGTAAGCCGTCAACGTGCTGACCGTGCCAAAACTGGCGGAGAGTCCGCGCCAGGCCTCCACGTGATCGCGCCAACGCAAACGCACCGCGGCCGGGGCAACGTCCTCTTCGCGCTCCGGCCCGACCACCCAACCGAAAACCAGACTGATCGGCAGCAAAAGCAGCCCCCACAACCCAAGCACGCCTTCCGGCCCCACGCGATCCAGTAAAAAGAGACCGGCCGATACCCCCGCCGTCTGCCCGGCGATATAGCCGAGCTGGATGCGCCCGTTGGCCTTCACCCGCTGCTTGTGCGGGAACCGATCAGCCACGAAACAGGTAAACGCTCCGATCAAAATACTGTGCCCCACTGCGGTCAGCGCCCGCAAAACCAGCAAGGTGGCGAAATCATGCGCCCAAAAATGCCCAGTCAGACAAAGCCCGGTCATGGCCGAGCCGGCGAAGATCATTTTCTTGCGCCCCACCCTATCCGACAAAGGCCCCATCAACCCGGTGCCCACCCCCATCACCACCGCATAAACCACCAGAATAAGCGCCACGCTGCCGCCGCTTTGCCCGTGCCGCTCGGCAAAGGCCGGCAACATCGGGATCATCAGCAACGATTGCGCCGTGAGCACAAACTGGATCGCGGCGCACAGCTGCGCGCCCAACCGATCCCGAAATTCCGCTTGCTCCGTCATGCGTGGGTTAGGTCGTAGGCTGGGCAAAAAAAATCGGCTGCGAGGCGAGTTAAGCCACCGCAGCCGATTCCAACCTAGTTAAACCAAAATTAACCCTTCAACTTGCCCTGAGCGGTCATGACCTTCTTGAAGGCGACGAGGAAACGCTTCATTTCGTCCTCGGTGCCGATGCTCACGCGGGCCCACTTGGTCATAGGAGCGAAGGGACGGCCGACTTCGATCTTCTCAGCGAGCATCAGCTTCTGGAATTCAACGGCTTCGATGCCGGTTTCCATGAAGATGAAGCTACCATTGGGCTCAGCGAACTTGATGCCGAGACCGGCGAGTTCCTTGGTAACCATCTCGCGCACCTTGGCGTAGTTGGCGATGTTCTCGGCGAGGAATTCCTTGTCGAGAATGGCAGCGGTGCCGCCGACAAGGGCGAGCAAGTTAGGACCACCCTGGTAATAGGGGCGGAGCTTGGTGAGGATCTCAGGCTTGGCCATGCCGTAGCCAACGCGCAGACCGGCCATACCGTAGGCCTTGGACATGGTGCGGGAAACGATCATGTTGAGACCTTCGTTGAGCAGCGGGGCCAAGCTGTGTTTTTCAACACCGCCGGGAGCGAGCTCGAGGTAGGCTTCGTCAGCGAAAATCAACACGTTCTTCGGGATGCGGCGAACGAAGGCTTTGAGCTCTTCGGGATCGGGCACGGTGCCGGTCGGGTTGTTCGGATTGCAGATGTAAACGATGACCGTGTCCTTATCGATCGCGGCCTCGATGGCCTTCAGATCGTAAGCGAGGTTTTCATTGAGAGGCACAGACTTAACGGTGCCACCTTGGCTGGCGAACAGATTGGTCAACTGGGTGTAGCCAGGGGTCACGGTGACGACATTCTTGCCGGGCGCGGCATAAGCCAGCGCGGTCATGCTCAACACCGGGCCGGAGCCAGGGGTGGGGAGGATGAAATTGGCTGGAACCTTCTCGTGCGCGGCAACTGCGGCGGTGAAGTCTTCGGCCTGGGTACGGGCATAGCGGTTGATACCACCGAGCGACTGCATCATGGCGGTCATCGCGGCCGGGGAATAACCGAAGGCGTTTTCGTTACCGGAAATCTTAACCGGGCCGGCGTCGGCGGAGTCATCGACCTCGTGCTGGGCGAAGACCGCGTTGGTGGCGAGAATAGCGCCGGTGGCGGTAAGCACCCGGGCGTATTTGGAAACATTCTGAAGGAATAGCATGGAGGTTATGGTTGAGTTTGCAGACGGCGATGCCCCTCAAGTCTCCTTGAGGAGAGGTCAGTATGAATTCAGCAAATCCCGTGCCAGCGTTTCAGTCCGGCAAGAACCGTTGTTTCAAAGTTCCGCGATTTACTTCACCGGCACCAGCCGCAAGACCCGCCCCGGTCCCTCCAAACACACGTAAACTTCTCCCTTTGTTGATACTTGCACTGAACGGACGCGGCCTATGCCGCGAAACAATACCTCCTGCTCAAGCACCCGGTCACCGTCCAAAACCAGCCGGCGCATCTCCTGTTGCTGCAAAGAACCGATGAGCAAATTTCCCCGCCAGCCGGGGAATTGATCGCCCGCGTAAACCGCCAACCCGCAAACCGCGATGGACGGCGTCCAATGTAAAACCGGCTGCTCAAGCCCCGGCCGCCCCGTTTCCGCGGTGATCGGCGTGCCGTTGTAATTCATCCCGTAAGTGATCAGCGGCCAGCCGTAGTTCGCGCCGCGCCGCACCACGTTGAGCTCATCACCCCCGCGCGGCCCATGCTCGGTTTCCCAAAGCTGAAACCCCGCGCCCGCCGTGCCCGGCCGGGCCACCAAACCCTGCGGATTACGATGCCCGTAACTCCAAATCGTGGGCAAGGCCCCCGGCGTGTTCACGAAGGGGTTGTCCGCCGGCACCCGGCCATCGTCGTGCACGCGGTGAATCTTGCCATTGGGCCGCCCGAGATCCTGCGCGTGATCCTGCGTGCCCCGCTCACCGATGGCGAAAAACAGATAACCCTCGGCAAACACCAGCCGCGTGCCGAAATGCACTCCACCGGTGCGATACAGCCCGCGTGGCGCCCGGTAGATTTGCTCCTCATCTACCCAACGCCCGTCACGAATCCGCCCGCGCACCACCGCCGTCATCGCCTCGCCCGCCTTTTCCCCGGGATCGCTAAACGCCAGATAGATCCAGCCGTTGCGCGCATAGTCGGGATGCGCCTCCACCACCAAGAGCCCACCCTGCCCCTGCGCCCAAACCTTCGGCGTGCCTGTTATTGGCGTCGGCTCCAAACGCCCGTTCCGCACCAGTCGCAAAGCCCCCTCGCGCTCCGCGATCAACAAGTCGCCACCGGGTAAAAACGCCAGCGACCACGGCACGCCCAGCCCGCTCGCCACCGTCTCAATCCGGAAACTCGCCGCCCGCCCTTTGACGACCATGCCTTCGACCGGCTTGGCGTAATCGGTGTGCGCCTCCTGCGCCCGCACCGCCCGCTCCCGAAGATACACCACCAGGCCGCGCACCCGCGGCGCATCCAGCACCGCGCCGAAACTCGGCATGCCCGCATCCGCCAAGCCATCCGTGATCATGCGGGTTAGATGCTCGTCGCTGCCGTCCCCCCGATTCCACACATCGTCGATCAAACTGGTGCCCTGCCCGCCTTCCAAGTTCGCCCCGTGGCACGTCGCGCAAAACTCGGCGTAAAGTTTACCCGCATCCCGCGTCAACTCCTGCGCCGACGCCCCCGCTGCCAGGCAACCCATGAACAACGCAACCGACGCGACGCGAAATGGCTTCATGCCGGCCACCGATACACGCCCGCGCTTGCTCCGCAACCCCGCCCGCGCCTCATTGGCGGCAATCATGCCTTCCAAGCCCATACCCGGATCGACCGGCGAAGTCCTCACCTGCCTGCCCTCGCCCTACCTCCCCCACCCCGCCACCGGCCTGCTCTACCTCCCGCGCTTCCTCGCCAAGTGCCGCTACGTAAAGGCCCACGGCGCCCTGCCCAAAAGCTACGCCAAAAACTATAAACGCGGCCTCGACCGCTTCCTCTGCCTCCACCTCGGCATCGACCCCGCCGCCGTGGAAAAAATCGTCCACGAGGCCGCCAACGACACCGACATCGAGACCGGCCTGCGTGCCCTCTTCCCTGCCGATGTGCGCGCCATCAAGTGGAACCGCGAACTCTGCCAGCGCGGCATGAGCGAAGAAGGCCGCAAGTTCCTCGCCGAAGCCCTCACTGCCATGGGCTGCACCGACCGCATCGGCCAAATCCTCAGCGTGCCCGACCTGATCGACTTCGACGAGGGCCGCATCGACTAAACGCCGCGCCAGTCGCACCGGTTGACAGGATTGGCGCAGGGAGCTTTCCTACGCGCGTGAAATTCACCGAGGCAAAGAACCATTTTGTCGCCGCCTTCCGCAGCAATCCCAGCACCCCTGCTCCCCAGATGCGGAGGGCCACCGTTGCCGAATTTCACGAGTGGAAGGCCGAGATGCGCGCATACGATGCCGCCAAGCTGGAGTTAAACCTCGCGACCCCTCGCCAGATTCAAATGCAAAATGCTGCGGTCCGCGTTCCCCAAGGCGGTGCCCGTATTGTTCGGCACGCCCAGTATGTCTGAGGCCCCGCGCACGCCTGCGGATTTTTCGGAAATTCTGGCTGGCGATGAACCGCCGCTCATTGTCGGAGGGCAGGCGGTCAATTTATGGGCGGAGATTTACGCCAGCCAATCTCCCACCCTTGATGCCTATGCGCCCTTCACCAGCGCTGATGCGGATATCTACGGCACGCGCGCACTCGCCGAGACGCTGGCAAAACGAAATGGGTGGGAATGCCACTTCACCAACGATCCCCATTCGGCCGCCGTGGCTATTCTGGTTAAACCCGAGCGTAATAACGAACCCACACTCACCATTGAGGTGCTAAACGAAGTCAATGGTCTCACGGAGAACGATCTCAACATGAGCACCACGATAGAGCTAGAGAACGGTACTCACTACCGAACGCCATCCCCGCTCGTGCTTTTCAAAGCGAAACTCTACAACCTCGTCTCGCTCGCAAATATGGACCGGCCCCAAGACATCCGGCACGCTCGAATGTTGATGCAGATCATCCCTCTTTATTTCACCGAGCTTGCCGCCGAACACCGTGCAGGCCGTATTTCCGAAGCCAACTTACTGGGAGCCGTGCGCTACGCGGGTGAAGTCGTACTGGCCCCGTTCGCTGGAAACGCCGCTCGCAGCCATGGCCTGGATCTCGACGAGCTATTCCCCCTGAGCTTGCGGTTACCCGGCCCGCTAGACGTGCAAATCGCCATCAACGAAATTTGTCGCGAAGTCCGAATAATCTTAGGCAAGCCACCTGCGCTGCAGTCGCCCAAGGCCACTCCCACCGCTTGAAATCGCTCTTCCCCGCCAACGTGTGCGCCATCGAATAAGCGCCGCACCTCGCGGTGTGTTTCCGGCCCAACCTCCCATGCCTCCACCCGCCGCCTCCGCCCGCCCTGACGCCGTCTTCCAAGCCCGCGGCCTCACCAAAACCTACGGCCACGGCGACGCCGCCGTCCACGCCCTCGCAGGCGTCGATCTCGACCTCTTCGGCGGCGAACTCGTCGTCCTGCTCGGCCCCTCCGGATCCGGCAAATCCACCCTGCTCAACCTACTCGGCGGCCTCGACCTGCCCTCGACCGGCACCCTATCCTATCGCGACTGGAACCTCGCCCGCGCCACCGAGGGTGAGCTCACCCGCTACCGCCGCCACGTCGTCGGCTTCGTATTCCAGTTCTACAATCTCATCCCGTCTCTCACCGCCCGGGAAAACGTCGCCCTCATCACCGCCCTCGCCCCCGACCCCATGACTCCCGAGGCCGCCCTCGACCTCGTCGGCCTTTCCCACCGCCTCGACCATTTCCCCGCCCAGCTCTCGGGCGGCGAACAACAACGCGTCGCCATCGCCCGCGCCATCGCCAAGAAACCCGCCGTCCTGCTCTGCGACGAACCCACCGGAGCCCTCGATATCCAGACCGGCATCACCGTGCTCACCGCCATCGAACGCATCAACCGCGAGCTCGGCACCCTCACCGTCGTCATCACCCACAACGCCGTCATCGCCGACATGGCCGCCCGCGTCATCCACCTCTCCGACGGCCGCATCCAGAGCCTCACCACCAACCCCACCCGCAAATCCCCGTCCCAACTCGCCTGGTAACCCCGCCCGCCCGCCGTCGCTCTCCGCTCCCCGCTCCCCGCTCCGTCGCTCCTCTGCTTGCACCCGCTCGATTTAAAACTCCTCCGCGACGCCCGCGCCCTCCGCACCCAGCTCCTCGCCGTCGCCCTCGTCATGGCCTGCGGCCTGGCCATGATGATCATGACCCGCAGCCTCATGGGCTCGCTGGAGCACGCCCGCGACACCTACTACCGCGAACAACGCTTCGGCGACCTCTTCGCCTCCCTCAAACGCGCCCCCTCCTCTCTCGCCGCCCAGATCGCCGCCCTGCCCGGCGTCGCCGCCGTCGAGCCCTCCCTGCGCGTCGGCGTCACCCTCGACGTACCCGGCCTGCTCGAACCCGCCTCCGGCCTGGTCCACTCCCTGCCCGATCGTCGTGACCCGTTCCTCGACCGCCCCGTCCTTCGCGCCGGCCGCGCCCTCGCCCTTTCCGCCGCCGACGAAGTTTTGGTCGGCGAAGCCTTCGCCGAAGCGCGCAACATCCAACCTGGCGCCACCCTCAACCTCCTCCTCAACGGCCGCCTCACCACCCTGCGCGTGGTCGGCATCGTGCTCGCCCCGCACTACGTCTTTGAGGCCCCGCCCGGCTCCGCCCTGCCCGACCCCCGCACCTTCGGCGTGTTCTGGATGCGCGAAAAAGCCCTCGCCGAAGCCTTCGATCTCGACGGAGCGTTTAACCAAATCTCCGTCCTCCTCGGCCCCGGCGCACGGCCCGCCGCGCTCATCGCCGCCATCGACCGCCTGCTCGAACCCTGGGGCGGCCTCGGTGCCTACGACCGCGAACGCCACCCCGGCAACCGTCGCGTTACCGACGAGATCAATGTCCTGCGCGGCCTCTCCTTCGGCTTCCCGCTCGTTTTCCTCAGCGTCGCCGCGTTCATGACCCACTCCGTGCTCGCCCGGCTCATCACCCTCCAGCGCGAACAAATCGCCGTGCTCAAGGCCTTCGGTTTCGCCAACCCCGCCATCGGCTTCCACTACCTCAAATTCGCCCTGCTCATCGTCGCCGCCGGCACCGCCCTCGGCACCCTCGGGGGCTTCTTCCTCGGGCATAAACTGGTGGCGATGTATCACCTCTTTTTCCGTTTCCCTGACCTTGTCTTCATCCCCGCCTGGAGCGCCATCCTCGCCGCCGCGCTGGCCAGCGGTTTCGCCGCCCTCGTCGGCGTCGCCGCCACCGTGCGCCGCCTGGCCCGCCTCGCCCCCGCCGAGGCCATGCGCCCCGAGCCGCCCGCCGATTTCCGACCCAGCCTGCTCGAACGCCTCGGTCCCGCCCGCCACGCCTCCGTGCCCCTGCGCATGGCCCTGCGCAACCTCGCCCGCAAACCCCTCCAGGCCGCCCTCACCACCGCCGCCCTCGCCCTCGCCACCGCCATCCTCGTCGTGCCCGGTTCCTTCCGCGACGGCATCCGCCACGTGCTCGATTTCCAGTGGGACGTCGTGCAACGCCAGACCGTCACCGTCGCCCTCCAGGAACCCGGCCCGCTCCGCGCCCTCGCCGATTTGCGCGCTCTCCCCGGCGTCATACGAGCCGAACCCTTCCGCAGCGTGCCCATCGAACTCGTCGCTGGCCCCCGCACCCGACGCGTCGCACTCAACGGCCTGCCCGCCGACGCCACCCTGCAACGTCTGACCGACGCCCGCGGCCGCCCCTTTTCGCTTCCCCCGCAAGGCCTGGTCCTCTCCCGCGCCCTCGCCGACGCCCTGCAACTCGCCCCCGGCGACTCCGTTGAGGTCCGCGTCCTCCAAGGCAAACGCGTCCGCCAGTCCCTGCCCGTCGCCGCCATCTCCGAGGACTTCGCCGGCACCGCCGCCTACCTCGAACTCGACGCGCTCAACCGCTTCCTCCGCGAGGGCGACCGCCTCAACGGCGCGCACCTAACCGTCGCCGCCGGCCAGTGGACCGCGTTTCTCACCGCGCTCAAAGCCACCCCGAGCGCGTCCGGCGTGATGATCAAAAACTCCCTGCGCGAAAGCTTCCGCAAGACCACCGCCGAGAGCATCGGACTCATCCAGATGCTCTACCGCACCTTCGCCATCATCGTCGCCGCCGGCATCTGTTACAACAGCGCCCGCATCGCCCTTTCCGAACGCACCCGCGAACTCGCCACCCTGCGCGTGCTCGGCTTCACCGTGCGCGAAGTCAGCATCGTGCTCATCGGCGAGATCATCCTGCTCGCCCTCGTCGCCATGCCTTGCGGACTCGTGCTCGGCTCGGGCATCGCCGCCAGCATCATTGCTACCGTCAACACCGAGACCATCCGCCTCCCGCTTATTTTGACCACCGCCAACTACGCCTTCGCCGTGCTCATCGTTTCCCTCGCCACCGCCGCCAGCCTCTGGCTCGCCTGCCGCCGCCTCTCCCAGCTCGACCTCGTCAGCGTCCTCAAAGCCCGCGACTAATACCCCACGCCACCCGCGATCCCCGGTCCACATCCTCCCTCCACCGACGCTCGCCCCCACCAACCTCCTTCGCGCCTCCGCCCCCAAGCCTCAAGTAACCTATTGGGTTACTTTGCGCCCGGGGTTTCCGAATTTCAAAATCCGCCCAACCTAGACCGCATCGCGCAACACCCACCATGTCCCACCCGCTCGTCACCCTCGCTCCCGCTCCGCGCACCCGCCGCCCGTGGCTGCCCTACGCCGGCGTCGCCTTGCTGCTCGCGCTCATCACCGCCGGCCTCTGGCCGCGCGCCCTGCCGGTTGAACTCGCCGCCGTCGCCCGTGGCCCGCTCGTCACCAGCGTCGAGGACGAGGGCCGCACCCGCGTCACCCAGCGCTACACCATCGCCGCCCCCGTCTCCGGCACCTTGCAACGCATCCCCTTCAAGGCCGGCGCCCCCGTCGTGGCCGGCCAGACCGTTCTCGCCACCCTCGCCACCGGCGCGCCCGACCTGCTCGACGCCCGCGCCCTCGCCCAGGCCGAGGCCCGCCTCGCCTCCGCTCTCTCCACCGAATCCCAGGCCGCCGCGCGCCTCGCCTCCACCCAGGCCTCCCTACGCCAGGCCAACGCCGACCGCGACCGCGCCGCCGCCCTCGCCGCCCAAGGCGTGCTCTCCAACCAAGAAAACGAACTCGCCGCCACCCGCGCCCTCACCGCCGCGCAAGACGAACGCGCTGCCACCTTCGCCCTCGCCGTCGCCCGCCACGAAGTCACCCAAGCCCGCGCCACCCTCGCGCGCGGCCTCGACCCCGCCGCCACCCCGCAAAGCCTCGCCCTCACCGCGCCCGTCTCCGGCTTCGTCCTGCGCGTTTACGAAGAGAGCTCCCGACCCGTCCTCGCGGGCACCCCGCTGCTCGAAATCGGCGACCCCACCGACCTCGAAGTCGTGGTCGAGGTGCTCTCGCGCGACGCCGTCGCCATCCGCCCCGGCGCACCCGTTGTGCTCGAACGCTGGGGCGGCCCCGCCCCGCTCACCGCCCGCGTGCGCCTGGTCGAGCCCGCCGCCTTCACCAAAATCTCCGCGCTCGGCGTCGAGGAGCAGCGCGTCAACGTCATCGCCGATCTCACCAGCCCCGCCGCCGCCCGCCCCTCCCTCGGCGACGCCTACCGGGTCGAGGCGCGAGTCATCACCGCCGAACTGGCCAAGGTACTCCGCGCTCCCGCCGGAGCCTTGTTCCAGCTCAACGGACGCTGGCACACCTACGTCGCCGACGGCTCGCGAGCCCGCCTGCGCGAGGTGACGCCCGGCCTGAGCGACGGATTGCTCACCGAAATCGTCTCCGGCCTCGCCGAAGGCGACCGCGTGATCGTTTACCCGCCCGACACCCTCGCCGACGGCAAACGCATCCGCGCCCTCACACCGTAAACAAACGCGCCTTTCCCGCGCGCCATCAACCGCTACGAGACCGCCGCCACCGCGCCGTCCGACCCAGCCGGCGTCTTCTTCTTGCCGATCGTCAGCACGCCCAGCGCCGCGATCACGCACAGCAAGCCCGCACCGGTAAACGCCCACGCGTAACTGCCCAACGCGGTTCGCACCGCCCCCGCACCATACGCCGCGCACGCCGCGCCCACCTGATGGGAGGCCACGATCCAGCCAAAAACGATACTGGCCCGCTCCTTGCCAAAAACATCCCCCGTCAAGCGCACCGTCGGAGGCACCGTCGCGATCCAATCCAGCCCGTAGAATACCGCGAACACCCCGAGCCCTGCCGTCGGACCGAGCAACGCCGTCGGCAAAAACAACAACGACAGGCCGCGCAGCCCGTAATAACCGAAAAGCAGCACCCGGTTGTTGTAGCGATCCGACAACCACCCCGAGAGCGTCGTGCCCGCCAGGTCGAAGATGCCCATCAGCGCCAGCAACCCGGCGGCTCTCACCTCGGGGATTCCGCAGTCAAACGCCGCCGCCACCAAATGCGTTCCAATCAGCCCGTTGGTGCTCGCTCCGCACACGAAAAAAGATCCCGCCAAAAGCCAGAAATCCCTCGTGCGCGCCGCCTCGATCAAAGTCGTGATCGCGAGCTTCGCCGGATTCCCCGCCACCCGCGGCGTCGTTTCCACCGCGCCCGTTTCACCCAGCGGACGCAGACCCACGTCCCGCGGCTCATCGCGCATGAAAACCCAGATCACCGGAATCATGCCCAACGCGACACACGTCACGACCAGCGGCGCGCTTCTCCATCCCGACGTCGTCACCAGCGAGGCAAACCACGGCAGAAACACCAGTTGCCCCGTCGCCGTACTCGCGGTCAGCAGGCCCATCACCAGTCCGCGATGCTTCGTGAACCAGCGATTCGCCACCGCCGCGCCCAACACCGTCGCCGCCAGGCCCGAACCCGCGCCGACGACCAAACCCCAGAAAATAAAAAACTGCCAGTAAGCGGTGATGAACGCCGTAGCCCCGTAGCCAAGCGCCAGCAAGGTCATGCCCAGCATCATCGTCCGCCGCAGCCCCAGCCGCACATAAAGCGCCGCCGCAAACGGCCCGATCAGCCCATAGAGAAAAATATTCACCGCCACGACCGACGACACCGTGGCGCGGCTCCATTGAAGCTCATTGCCCAGCGGCAGCAGCATCACTCCCGGCGCCGCCCGCCCCCCGGCCGCCGCCAGCAAAGTCAAAAACGTCACCCCCGCGACGACCCAGGCATAGTGCATGCGCTTCGTTTCCGTCTTGGTTGTGATCATAAAAACCCCGCCGTTCCCAACGGGCGCTTTCTGGTTACCTAAGCTTCCCCGCTCCGCAAAACCAATCCACTCGCGCCCCACCGCCCCTTCCGCAAACGAAAGGCCCAGATCCCGGCAAATATCCCGCTTTCTCCCAATTATTGGTGGTTAACTTTTTCCAAGGACTCTGCGCCCCTTCGCCCTTCGCCATGCCCGCCACCCGCCCCCACCTTCTTGGACTCACCCGCGCCGAACTCGCCGCGCACGCGGTCGCGTGGGATTTTTCGCCCGTCCACTCCGCCACGCTCTGGAACGAAATTTATCTCCAAGGCCGCCGCTCGCCCTCCGAATTCACACCCCACGACCGCCTGCCCGCCCGCTACCTCGACCGCGTGTTCGCCGAGTGCGATTTTGATTTCCCCTCCGTCGCCAAGGAAACCCACTCCTCCGACGGCTTCACCCGCAAATACCTGCTCGGCCTGCGCGACGCCCACCGCATCGAAACCGTGCTCATGCGTTACAGCGGCCGCGTCACCGCCTGCGTGAGTTCCCAAGTCGGCTGCGCCATGGGCTGCGTCTTCTGCGCCACCGGCCAGATGGGCTACACCCGCCACCTCACCGCCGCCGAAATCGTCGCCCAAGCCCTGCACGTCGACGCCGTTCTCCGCGCCACCGCGCCCGAAGCGCCCACCGCCGCCGAGCCCGCCCACCCCTCGCCCCACCACCGCCACGAACGCCTGCGCAACATCGTCTTCATGGGCATGGGCGAACCCCTGCACAACTACGACGCCGTCATGCAGGCCATCGACATCCTGCGCGACCCCGCCGGCCTCGCCCTCGGCGCGCAAAAGATCTCCGTTTCCACCGTCGGCGTCGTGCCCGGCATCCGCCGCCTCGCCGCCGAAAAACGCCCCGTCCACCTCGCCGTTTCCCTGCACGGCGCCACCCAGGAAGAACGCGCCGCCCTCGTCCCCGCCGCGCGCAAATGGAAACTCGACGAGCTCATGGACGCCTGCCGCGAATACACCACCACCCTCGGCAAACGCATCTTCTTCGAGTGGACCCTGATCGACGGCCAAAACGACGGCCCCGCCCACGCCCACGCCGTCGGAGAACTGCTCAAAGGCATCCCGGCCCAGGTAAACCTGATTCCCCTCAACCCCACCCTCGGCTACGCCGGCGAACCCACCCGCCCGGCCGGCGCGCGCGCCTTCCAGGACGTGCTCGCGACCTACGGCATCCCCTGCACCGTGCGCCAGCGCCGCGGCATCGACATCGCCGCCGGCTGCGGCCAGCTCGCCATCGGCGAGTAATACCGATTACACAGCAATTCAGACCTTTTAACGCAGAGACGCAAAGGCGCAGAGAATAACATAAACCATTAAAGGAATGCGCTTTCTCTGCGGCTCCGCGCCTTTGCGTTAAAGACCCGGTTTGATCGCCAAAGAGTATAAGCCCACCCCACTCGCCTACCCCGCCTTCGTCGCCACCAACTTAACGAAGCGCACCGGCACCAACGCCGTCGGCATCCGACGTCCCAGAAAAATCATCCAACGTCCCCGAGGCACCCAGCTCTCCTTAGCCGTGCCGAAACCCGCCTCGACGGCCAGCCGCCGCAAGCTGGCCGCCCGCCATTGAAACACCAGCGGATGACCCATCCACGCCAGAATCCGGCGGGTAAGCGGAAAAGCCAACCGCTCCGCCCACTCCAACACCCCCGGCATCACCGATTCCAAAACCACCAGCCGCCCGCCTGGCCGCAGCACCCGCTGCGCCTCGCGAAAAGCCTGCCCCACCCGCTCGCGGGTCGTAGCGAAATCCCGCTCCGCCAGATGATGCACCACCATCTGCATGAGCAAACAATCGTAGCCGCCCGTTTCCAAAGGCAGCTCCACCGCCGACCCTAGAACCGGCCTCACGCAGCTCGGCCATGACGACCCCGCCTGCTTCACCTCGCTCAAATCCACCAAAACCAATTCGGCTATCCGCGAGCAGTCGTAGTTCACTACCCCGCCGCTGCCCACGTCCACCACCCGTCCCGCCAACTCCGAATCCAAGGCCCGGGCGCTGTTGGAATACGTGTCGAGACTGCCGACCATGTCATGATACTCGCCCCACCCATCGAAGAAGTCGGCGTTACGATCCTCGTTAACCGTCCTTTGCTTGGACGGCGTACAACTGGGTTTGGAATTACTCATATCACTCCGTTTTTACCGGCTTGGGTTCGGGCAGCCGCAACAGCCGAATGGGGGGCATGTAAGCCGACTCGGAGCCCGGTATCGTTTCCAGCAAACGCCAGCCGGCCGGCGGTTCGGCCGTGCCCTGGAAATAAGGCTGCAGCCACACCGGATAACGTTCAAAAATGATCTCCGGGGAAAGCCCGATCCCGTTTGAACCGCCCACCACCGCCAAGCCCGGGCCGATGGTATCCGGAGTTCGGTCCACCGCATAGCCCCATTGGTAATGACCCGGATACTGCAAGAGCCGAAAAAACGGCTCCATGCCCGCCGCCCCGTATATCCAGGTGCCGGGCTCCGCGTGCCGCCGCACCATTTCGCAGATCAACCGGGTATCCGCCAGAGAACGACGAAGTCGCTCATGGAAAAACGCCGTGGGCGCCAGGTTCGCCACCGCATAAACCACCAGAATCACGCCGGGCACCGCGCCGCCCAACCTGCTGCCACCAAGCCGCTTCGCCCACCGACCCAAGGCCGCCAAACCGGCGCCCGCCACCAGCGCGATACCGATGTAACACGGGAAAATAAACCGGTGCACCTTATGCACAAAGGTCAGGTTCAAGTGCCCGTCCTCCCAGGTCGGATAAAGCCACAAAAACTCCTGATAGATGAAGTAAAGCACAAAGCCCCCGATCACCCAAAGTTGCAGGCGATGACGGCCATGCCGCAAAAACGGCAGCACCAGCAACGACGGCACCGCCAACGCCGCGCTCCACCCGTGTATGGGTGCCTGATAAACATCCGAGAACCACTCCACCGGAAAAAAGCTTCGGGCAAACATGTAGCTATGGGCGAACAACTCATACTTCCCGCCAATCGGAAGCCACAGCCGGATAAAGCCAAAGTCCGCCGCCTCCTTGCCCCGCCAATCCGCCATGTTCACCGCATTCGCCCCCATGATCCGCCAATGCAGCAACCACTGCCCGGAAAGCTGATGGTAGGCTATGTTTTCGATCAAAAAAACCACTAGAAACCCCGCCAGCACAGCGCCGGAAATCCCCGCCGCCTGCCGCCATTTTCCCGATCCCGCCACCAGTGTTTCCGTGTCCTTAAACGCCGCCAGCCCGAATGGCATCAACAGCGCCCAGCCTAGGGCCAAAAACGCCGGCGGCAACTTGGCCAGATAAAGCAACCCGAACCCCACCCCCGCCGCCGCCGCAAAAACCAGCTGACGCCTCACTGTGCCTGCCGCCAACGCGCAAACCAAGAGGCAGATCCCCGTCGCCATGTAGAACAACTGCGGCATGTCCGTAGCTACCCGCGCCGAGTAAAGCACGTGCCCGGGAATCGCCGCCAACACCACCGCCGCGCCCAGCCCCATGGCGTTCCCGCCCAGTTTCCGACCGAGCAAGCCCACCACCAATACCGACCCGACTCCCGTCAGCATGGACCACGTCGAGATCGCCCATTCCGACCCGCCCAGCAACCGCACAAACCAGATGTTGGGATACAACGCGGACACCCGAAACGGATACATGTCGCCGGGGTCGCCCTTCCACTGCGCCCAATCCTGGACCACGGTATATCGCGTCATGGCATCCCAATAACTTTCACCGGGAATCTGGCCGGAAAAAGCCAGCGAAACAAACTGGCATTCCTCACCGTATTGGTTGACCACCCCGACGAAAAACACCCCCTCCAGCACCAGCTTAAACACGAAGATAACAGCCATCAGGCACCAAAAACGGACGCCATCGCTGCACACCCGCGGCGTCGGTGCTGCCGCTACGTTTTCGGTTAATTTCATGCGCCCTAAAGATCACGCCATCTCTCCCCCGCGAGGCAACGCCTTTGGCCAACAAGTATAAACAAAACTCCCTCACCAAAGCCGGGCTTGCCGCTCTCCGCCACCCCCTGCCACGGTGCGGTAATCACATGGAAAACTTGGGCTCGCCAACGAACAACGCGAACCCGCCGCCTTGAATTTGCTAACGAATTACTAAACCTGCGTTTCCATGCACACCCGCGACTCGCTTCTGGCCGCACTAAAGGACGGTCAACGCTTCCCCGCAGAGCAGCTCGCACTGGAGCCCGAAGTTATGCGGTGCTACTGGGAATGGTGGTGGTCCCACGCATCATTCGACCGTTTGACACGCCCTTATCTGGTTTCGGATGACGACGCGGAGGTCGCCGTCGCCACGCACAACAAGCCATCAATCGACACTGTTACCTACACCGCTTTTGCCAGCGCCTATCTCCTCAACGCACGCCGGGCTGGTTATTTGTTACACGGCACCATGCTGGATCGGGCCGACTACCGCGATTGCCTCGTGCGGCACGTCCTGCGGCACGGCGAACGAGATGCTGAGCCGGTAGTCGTTTTCGTTGGCGGAGGATACGGCAGCGGCAAGACCACTATTTTGGATTTTTTGGTCAAACATGGCCAATTGCCCATCCAGCGCGGGCAAGTCATGGGCGTGGACTATTTCAAAGCCTACCTGCCGGAATACTGCTTTTTACAACGGCTCGGGGAAGGGCGAGCCAGCTCCGTGGTGCAGGAAGAGGCCCGCCTTATGTCAGACGACCTCTTTAACCGCTTGGTGCGCGAGCGACTGTCTTTTGGCTGGGACTCCTCAATGTCCAATGCCGCGCCTACTTTGGACAAGCTGCGCACTGTCCGTGCTGCAGGTTACAAAGTTGTTTTCCTGGCGGTATTTACTCCGTTGGACGTGGCGGTCCGACAGGCAATGGAACGGGCTAGAAAATCCCGTCGTTTTGCACACCCGGAACGTCTGCCGGAATCGCACCAGGGATTCCGGGCTTGTTGGCGCGAATACCTGCCTTTCGCTGATGAAACTTGGGTATTTGCAAATGAAGGCACACCGCCGGATTCACCGAAACGGCGCGATCCCTGCTTAATTGCCCGTCAGGTTGTGCCGAATAAGGAGCTTGAAATCTTTGACCGAACCAAGTTTTCCAACATGGTTTGATTTGTCAGAACCACACTCCCCATGATCACCGAAGCATACACTGAAAACCGTTCGTTCACCTTGAGCGAATTGGCGGGGCAGGACGAAAACGCCTTCGAGCGCTACCTTCAGGAAAAGGATCAATTCCTCGAACGCATGGATGCCGATGCCCAGCAACGCGTCGCTCGCCACGTCCTTCAAAACTTGGAAAAGCAAATTGCTTGGTTGGCCTAAAACTAACCACATCAAGTTCTTACTTAGTAGCCCGGACATGTCCGGGCTTTTTTATGCCCTGATGCTTTAACCCGCACCCACCTCCGCCACCGCTTCCAGCCGGAGCGCCACCCGTCCGCTGGCGCGCGTCGCGCCCAGATCGAGCACGAAGCGCGCTTCCCAATCGTTGGCCTCTTCGGGATCGACCAGCACCTGCGCGATGCGCCACTCCGCCGCGCCCGGCTCGGCTTCGTCGAAATGGGTGTTCGCCACCGCCCGGCCCGCCGGATCCAGCCGGAAACGCCCCCGCGCCTCGGCGTGCGCCCCGAACTGCTTTTCCAAGCGCCGCGCCTCCGCCACCAGCGCCTCGTCCGTGGCTTCTTCCCCCAGCAGGCGCGCCGCCGCCGCTTCCCAATCGCGCGTCGCCGCGTCCTGCAACACCAGGTGGATCGCCACCCGCACCGCCCGCGCCAGGGCCGCCGGATCGCGGGTCAACTCGCGCGGCCCGGTGCCGAATTTCTTGTCCGGCTCGCCCGCCTGCCCGCTCACCACTGCGCCTGCGCCGCCCGGTGCGGACAACTGCGCCCACTCTTCCATCAGGCTTGAATCGATGCCGCGCACCAACTCCTCCAGATGCGTTTCCAGCTCCAACACCGCCTCGGTCTTGGCCGATTGCGGCACCGTCTGGGACAACACCTTGAACACCTGCATCAAGTGACGCAGCAACAGGCCCTCCGCCCGCTCCAGCCCATAGCCCCGGATGTAGTCGGTGAAACTCAAAAACTCCTCGTGCATCTCGCGCGCGATGCTCTTGGGCCGCACGTTCTCGTTGCCCACCCAGGGATGCGCGGCGGCGAAGGCGTTGAAGGTCTCGTAAAGAAACTCCCGCAATGGCTTGGGATGCTCCACTGCCTCCAGCTTTTCCATGCGCTCCTCGTAAGGCACGCCCTCGGCCTTCAACCGGTTTAACTCGTCGGTCTTGGCCCGGTTCACCTGCGCCCGCAGGATCGTCTCCGGGTCCTCCACAATGGCTTCGCACAAAGTCAGCACGTCCAACGCATACTCGGGCGAGTCGCGGTCCAGTTTTTGCAAGGTGTCGATCAGGTAGAGCGAAAGCGCTTGGTGCAGGGAAAAGTCGTCCTGCAGGGCCAGATTTACCTGCAAGCGCCGGCCGTTCGGCTGGCGCGGTATAATCGAGACGATGCCGCGCTCCAAGAGCGCGCGGAAAAGCTGCCAAGCGCGGCGGCGGTGTCCCTTTTTCTTCACCTCGGTCTCGTGGCTGTCGGCGATCAGGCGCCGCATCTCCGCGCAGCCGTCGGCCTCGCGGGCGAGCACTTGCAGCAACATCCCGTGCGAGACCACGAAGCGCGAAACCAGCGGCTCGGGCGCAGCGGTTTGCAGGCGCTCCAGAGTCTTGCGATCCCAGCCGATCGAACCCTCCGGCGCGGATTGCTTGGCCTGTTTTTTCTTTTTTGAGGGGTCGGCGGCCGCCTTTTGGTCCGCCCGCAGGTTGGCGATCTGCCACTCCGGCGCCTGCACCACCACGTGCCCCACGTCGTCGTAGCCCTTGCGCCCGGCGCGCCCCGCGATTTGCCGAAAATCCCGCACCGTCAGCGTCGCCGCCTTGGTGCCGCCGTATTTCCAGAGCTGGGTAAACACCACAGTGCGCAACGGCACGTTGATGCCCACCCCGAGCGTATCCGTGCCGCAGATCAGCTTGAGCAGACCTCGCTGGGCGAGTTGCTCCACCAAGATGCGGTAGCGCGGCAACAGACCCGCGTGGTGCACGCCGATGCCGTGGCGCAACCAGCGTTTGAGTTCCTTGCCGTAGGGACTGGTGAAACGCGCCCGCACCAAAGCCTCGGCCAGAGCCGCCTTCTCCTCCTTGCTGCACACCGCCAGGCTCATCAGGTTCTGCGCCGTCTCGGCGGCGGCGCGCTGCGTGAAATGCACCAGATAAGCCGGCACCTGTTTCTCGGCCAACAGCTGCTCCACCCGCTCCGCCAGCGGGGTTTCCGAATACTCGTAATTCAGCGGCACCGGCCGCCGGTCGCTGCGCACCACCGCGACGGGGACGCCGGTGCGGCGCTCCAGCTCGCGCTCGATCCCGCGCGTGTCGCCCAGCGTGGCCGACATGAGCAGGAAGCGACTCCGCGCCAGCGCCAGTAACGGCACCTGCCAGGCCACGCCGCGCTCCGCGTCCGAGTAGTAGTGAAACTCGTCCATGATCACCACCGCCAGCCGCGCCTCGTCGCCGCGCGCCAGCGCCTGGTTGGCCAGAATCTCCGCCGTGCAACACAGGATGGGCGCGTCGGCATTTACCGTGGCGTCGCCCGTCATCATGCCCACCCGCTCCGGGCCGAAATCCCGGCACAGCGAGAGAAACTTCTCGTTAACCAGCGCCTTGATCGGGCAGGTGTAAACCGAGCGTTTGCCCCGCGAGAGGGCGAAAAAGTGCGCGGCGGCGGCGACCAGCGATTTGCCCGAACCGGTCGGCGTGTTGAGAATCACATGACGCCCGGCCAGCAGCTCCAGAATCGCCTCCTCCTGCTCGGGGTAAAGCTCCAGCCCCTTGGCCGACATCGCCTCCAGAAACCGGGTCAACAACGCGTCGTCGTCCGCCGCCTCCGCCAAAGAAAGCGGCGCCAGTGGCGGCAGGGGCGGTGTCAGTTCAGCTTCGGACATCGTCGGCACGGCGCTCAATATCCGCCGCCCGGGCTCGCCGCCTCCGCGCCGCCGGAAGTGAGTTCAGCCAGAAGCTGGACGGCATTGCTCGTGCCCAGCCGGGTGGCACCGGCCTCGATCAGGGCGCGGGCTTGGGCGAGGGTTTTTACGCCGCCGCTGGCCTTGAGCCGTATCGGCCCACGCCGGGCCGCCGCCCACCCGGCGATGTGATCCACCTGCGCCCCCGCCGTGCCGAAGCCGGTGGACGTTTTGATAAAATCCGCCCCCGCATCCTCGCAGAGCCGTAATGCGCTGATACGGTGATCGGCGTCGAGGTAACAGGTCTCGACGATGATCTTTATCAACAAACCCTGGGCATGGGCGGCGCGCACCACCGCGCGCAATTCCCCATCCACCCAATCCAAGTCGCCGTCGAGCAACGCGGCGTAGTTCATGACCACATCCACCTCGTGCGCCCCGGACGCACGCGCGGCCGCGACCTCGGCGATCTTGGCCTCGGGCGAGAACCGTCCGCTCGGAAAACCGACCACCGTGCCGATGCGCATAACAGTGCCCACCAGCACCCTGGCCGCGTGCGCAACCGACGCCGGATAAATCATCACGCAGGCAAACCGATGCTTGGCCGCGTCCTCGCACAAGGTCGTGATATCCGCCTCCGTCGCATCCAGCCTCAGGTTGGTCGAATCGAGCGCGGCGGCGAGCTGGGCGGACGTAAAATTCATTTGGGCAACGATAACCAGACGCCTGAATTAATCCAACGCCTCGGCCAGCGCGGCGATAATTTCCTCCGCCGGTTCGGCCCCCACGCTCAAGCGCAGTAAGTCAGGATTGAGCCCGTTGCGCCGCAATTCCGCCCTGCCTTCCTCGGTGGTGACCAGATCGTAATGGGCGAGGTACATGAACGGACAGATCAACGAGGTCGAAAGCCCGAAACTCGGCCCCTTGGCGATGCGCACCCGGTCATAAAACGCCGGCAGGGCCAGACTCGGGCGCAGCGTAAACGTGATCATCGAGCCCACGCTGCCCGGCGTGCGGGCGAGCGCGGCGTAGTTGGCCGCCGAAGCCACGTGCCCGCTCCAAAACACCTCGGCCACCCGCGGATGCGCACGGAGAAACTCGACCACGCGCGGAGTGTTTTCGTTTATCCGCGCGACCAGCGAAGGCGTCGCCCCGATCTGCTCGGCCAGACGCACGAGATCGCGCGGATACACCGGGGCGAGCGCCGCCGCCGCTACCAGGGCCGGACGCAGTTCCGCCGCCAGCGGCGAAGCGGGATTCACCGCCGCCGCACCGAGAATCACGTCGCCCTCGCCGGCGGTGTATTTGGTGAGCGAATTCACCACCACATCGGCGTGAGGCAGCACGTCCACGTTGAGCGTCGAGGCTATGGTCGGATCCACCACCAGCGCCACCCCGTGTGCCCGGCAAAGTGCGAGCAGGGCGGGCAAGGAGGGCGTCTGGATCAATGGATTGGTTGGCACCTCAGCCAGCACCCCCGCGATCTGACCGGCATGGGCGACGAACAGCTTTCCCAAACCCGTCAGATCGAACACATCGGCATGGTGCAAATAATCGTCGGCCGGGGTTGCTGTGAATTTTTGCAGGATCGCGATCGTATCGAGATACAGCCAGCCGAGCTGCACCCAGCGCGTGCGACCACGCGGGGCCTGCACTGCGTTGACCGCTTGAAAGGCCGCGTAGGTCGCAGCCATGCCGCTTGGCGTCAGGCAAACCGCATCGGCGGTGAGTCCCGCGCCAAAAAATCCGGCCATCGCGCCGCACACCTGCTCGCTGGCCGCCTTGGCCGCCGCCTCATTCGGGACCGGCACTACCGCCTCGATCTCCCTCCTCGCCGCCAGCCAATCCTCAGCCGCGCGCGAAGACGCGAAGCCCCCGGTGTGTTGCAAAAAATGCTTGGTGCGTCTCGAAAGCGCCGCCGCCACGTCATCGGCCAAGCTCACCGCCGACGGAAAGGCATACGCGGTCAGATAAGGCGTCACCGACACCACTTCACCCACTCCGTCGAGATGGGCATGGAGCGCCGCCGCCACCGCCGGACCGGCGCACAACCAGATTTCCCGGCCAGCTAGCCCGGCCTGCGTGCGTTGGAGTACCACCGCCGCACGCTGCAACAACGGGTGCACCACGAAGCGCGGATACCCGCTGGTCAGGTGCGCGGTGATTGCCGGGTCCTTCTCCTCGTAACCAATCACGTCGCGCATGGTCGGCAGACTGCAGGAGACTGCGTGCAAGCGATCCGGAATACGTTGGCCAAGCGGGCGATGAACGAGAGCGGTCATGGGCGGAAAGCACCACATGACGGCCCACGCCCGCCCAATGGCAAGACCGCGAAGAACCTGGCTGCGGGGTTGAAATACCCATCAAGCCCGCAGAAGGTGCGCTTTTTACCCGCAATGAAATTTCTCTCTTGGAACGTAAACGGCGCCCGCGCCGGACTCGATAAAAACACCCTCCTGCCGTGGATGCTCGCCAGCGGGGCCGACGCCATCTGCCTCCAGGAAACCAAGTGCCACCCGGGCGACATCGCCCACGTCTCCTGGCCCGGCGACTACAAATCCGTCACCTTCTACGCCGCCGAGAAAAAGGGCTACAGCGGCACCGCCCTCCTCAGCAAACACGCCCCGCTCACCGTCCGTTTCGGCATGGGCGCGCCCGAACACGACGCCGAGGGTCGCGTGCTCACCGCCGAGTTCGACACCTTTTTCCTCGTCAACGTCTACACCCCCAACGCCCAGGACGAGCTGCGCCGCCTCGCCTACCGTCAGGTCTGGGACCGTGTCTTCCTCGATTTCCTCCAAGGCCTCGAAAAAACCAAACCCGTCGTCGTGTGCGGCGATTTCAACGTCGCCCACAAGGAAATCGACCTCGCCCGGCCCAAGGAAAACGTGGCGAACCCTGGCTTCACCCCCGAAGAGCGCGCCGGCTTCACCCGCTTCATCGACGCCGGTTTCGTGGACACCTTCCGCGCCTTCGACTCCTCGCCCGGCAAATACTCGTGGTGGAGCTATCGCGGCGGCGCCCGCGGCCGGAACGTGGGCTGGCGCATCGACTACTTCCTGGCCTCCGCCGCCCTGCGCCCGAAACTCATCAACGCCTGGATCGAACCCGCCGTGCTCGGCAGCGACCATTGCCCCGTCGGCGTCGAAATCGCGTTGTAAGTTTTTAGCTTCCGCAAAAACCCCGACCGACCGACCGCCATGATCGACGCCAACACGCCTAGGACCGATGCCGAAAGCCGGGACCTGCACGCCCGCCTGCTGGCCTCCGGCCAACGCGTGGCCGTGGCCGAGAGTCTCACCGTCGGGCACGTGCAAAGCGCGCTCGGACGGCACAGCGGAGCCTCTGCCTACTTCGTCGGCGGCGTCACCACCTACGCCCTCGCCGCCAAACTCCGCCTACTCGGCGTGGACTCGACCCACGCCACGGCGGTCAACGCCATCTCCGAACGCGTCGCCATCGAAATGGCGCGCGGTGTTATCCGGCTTTTTGACTGCGAACTCGGCCTGGCCACCACCGGCTACGCCGAGCCCGACCAGACGCGTGGCGTATCCGCCCCCTATGCCTGGGTGGCGGCGGTGTACGGCCCCCGCGTACTCACCGCCTGCATCGGCGGCGGAGACCTCACCCGCACCGAGATGCAAACCCAGACCGCCACCGCCGCCCTGCGCCTGCTCGTCGATCTGCTGGCCGAGGACGCTTCACCCACAGAACCCGCCCCTTAACGCCCCCGTCTTGGTAAAATAAAAACCCGAAGCGCATGGAACGCTTCGTGCATAGCGGACGCCTTTTTCACCGCGTCCATGCCCTGCTCACCGTCCCTTTTCCATCGGCCCCTCGCCCGCTCCACCCAGCTCATCGTCTGGGCCCTTGTGCTTGCCTGGCGCGCTGGTTCCTCGCCTTTGAACGCAGCGGTAACCGCCCCCGTAGTTGTCGCGCCCGCCGCCGCCACCGCTGAAAAAAGCGCCGCCGCCAAGCCCACCGCCGCAACCGAATCCGACGCCAGCGCCACCGAAAGCCCGCGCGAACGCAGCCGCGTCCTGACCAAACGCAACCCCATCGCCTCCGAATACCAGGAACCAAGCGCCTTTGGCCGCATCCCCGGCGTGGCCAGCGACGGCGAAAGCGTGGATTTCCGCTCCTTTTTCGGCACCCCCGGCCTAAAACGCCCCGGCCCCCAGCCCGGCCTCGCCGAGCTAACCTACACCTACAACGCCCTCGCCACCGCCGGAGCCTGGGGCGGCCAGATCGGCTGGCGCGGCGCCACCCCCGGCGAACGCCCCCTGATCATCGACCTGCGCGTGCAACAACAGAGCGCCCTCCGCGCCATCCAGTTTTACGAAGCCGCCTGGGAAAAGACCCCCGGCACCCTCGCCCCCGGCACGCGTTACCTAGACCGCGCCCGTATTTCCCAAGACGACATCGACACCACCAACCGCACCGCCCGGGTCGCGTTGGAGAAAAAGCTGTTCCCTGGCCTGCTCGCCTTCGTTCAATTCACCGGGGCCAACTACGACGACGTCGCCCAACGCAACCGCATCGAGTTCAACTACGGCGCCGGCAAGCTGAGCTCCGCCACCAGTACACCTCAAATTTCCCCGGACGGCTCCCTCCTCCAGGCCAACTCGGCCAACGCCACCACCCGCCGCTTTTTCAGCGACGCCGTGACCGAGCGCGAAATCCGCCGCTATTCCGCCGGCCTCATCCTCGAACGCCCCCGCTTCAATGCCGACCTTCGCGGCTACCTCAGCGACTGGCAAAATCGCGTTTCCACCGACGCGTGGAACTTCACCGAAAACAAACTCGCCCTTCGCTACGACCTCTCCTCGCCCTGGTTCCCCCGCTTGGAAAAAACCGCCGGCACCCCCTACACCGACCTCACCCAAGCCACCTTCAACGATCTCCGCCTCCAGCGCCCGCTCACCGTGGACAAGGACCGCGCCCTCCGCCTCGACACCGACTGGAAACTCCTCGACGAAGAAACCAAGGCCTGGCTGCTCACCGGTCTCCACTACCGCAGTAAAGAACGCACCAACCGCGAAACCCGCAGTGTCTATCTGCGCAACGCCGCCGCCCCGCTTACCCTCGCCGAAGTCGCCCGCGACCAAGATCCCGGCAAAATCATGCAGGACACCTACGTGCTGCCCCGCGCCATCGACTTCGACGCCGGCCTAAACGCCCTCTCCACCCGCCCCGCCTCCTTCTCCTACAATTCCAGCCGCAGCATCATCGAAAGCTACCAGCAACTCTACGACTCCACTGAGTCCGTCTCCGCCGCCCACCTCGGCGGCCTCGTCGCCAACCCCAAATGGGAAGTCGAAGGCGGCGTGCGCCTCGAACAAACCGAAAACACCACCCTCGGCACCTCCACCACGCCCGCCTCGCTCGATACCGGCACCGGCAAACTCCTCGCCTCCGTGGTGGAAAACGGCGTCACCCAAAACATCCGCGAAACGACCGGCGAGAAAGACTACCGCAACGTACTCCCCTCGCTCGGCCTCGCTTGGAAAGACTTCAAGCCCTTCGTTTTCCGCGCCGCCGCCTACCAATCCCTGATGCGCCCGCAGTATTTCGACCTCGTCGCCTACCGCCGCGTCAACCAACCCACCCGCACCATCACCGAGGGTAACCCCAACCTCGAACCCACCGAACTCTTTACCACCCTTCTCGCCGTCGAGCGCCCCCTGCCTGGATCCGGCAGAGTCGGCCTCGAACTCTACCGCATCGGCGTCGAAGGCTTTTTCCACGGCGCCCGCGCCACCGAAGTGCTCGACGGCTCCCTCTACTCCGTTTCGCGAGTCGAGAACGGCGGCGCAGGCACCATCCAGGGCTTCCAGCTTTTCTACCGCCAGCCGCTTAAAACCAACACCGGCCTCTGGACCCTGGAAAACGTTTACACCTATTCCGACAGCGAGGCCGAGATTCCCAGCCGCCCCGGCCAGATCCTGCCCATGCCCGAACGTTCCCGCCACCTCTTCCGTTCCAGCGTGCGCTGGGAACGCGGACGCTGGGGCGCGCAGATCGCCGGTTCTATTCAAAGCCGCGCCTTGGACAGCATCGGAGAAACCACTGCCCAAGACATCTATCGCGGCAACGTCGTGAGCCTGACCCCCGCGATCACCTGGCGTTACAAGGCCCTCCAAGCCGGCCTGGAAATCACCAACCTGCTCGATTACCCCGAACGCGCCAGCGAGGCCGCCAGCGACCGCGTAACCCAGAACCAATACTCACGCGAAACCTACCGCTTCACCCTCGGCGCCCGCTTCTAAACCAGCATTGTAGGGCGGGGTCGCCGCACCCCCCGTCCGCAAACCCGGCCTCGTCCACTGCCAGACCTTGCGCGTCAAAAACATGTAGCAACGGTCGCCGACCGGTGCGCTTTTGGAAACGCCGACCTCGCGTCCCTTGTCTCCGAGGAACCGGTTACCGACCTTTGCTACACGTCACACTCCTCAGCGCGCCCCAAACAACGCCGAGCCCACCCGCACGCACGTGCTCCCGGCCGCAATCGCCAGCTCGATATCCGCGCTCATCCCCATCGAGAGCTCGGGCAAGGCCACACCGAAGCGCCCCGCAAACTCATCCCGCAGTGCCCGCAAATTGGCAAAAGTCCGCCGCGCATGCTCCGCCGTCTCCGCCGCATCCGCACCCAGCGGCGCGATGGTCATCAAGCCATCCACCCGCAGATTCGGGGCCGCCAGCGCCGCCTCCAGCAAACGTGGCGCATCCTCCGGCTCGCAGCCGAACTTCGCCGGATCACGCCCCGCATTCACCTGTAACAATACCGCCAGCGGCCGCCCCAGCTCCCCGGCCGCCTTGTCCAGCTGGCGCACCAGTTTCTCCGAATCCACGCTCTGCACCCGATCAAAGGTCTCGGCCGCCAGCTTCGCCTTGTTGCTTTGCAAATGCCCGATCAGCTCCCAGCGCAACGCCGCCGCCCCGGCCGCCACCGCCAGCGGCCGCTTGGCCGAGGCTTCCTGAACCCGGTTTTCCCCCACCGCCGCCAGCCCGTGACGCGCCGCATAAATCGCCGCGTCGGCCGGATGCGTTTTCGTTACAGCTAGAAGTTTTACTTCTCCCGCCGCCCGC
Organism: Verrucomicrobiota bacterium; assembly: GCA_947471035.1. Taxonomy (GTDB): domain Bacteria; phylum Verrucomicrobiota; class Verrucomicrobiia; order Opitutales; family Opitutaceae; genus IMCC26134_A. The sequence continues at coordinate 4,132 of CANIWJ010000005.1, read as the reverse complement.
CCCGACGCTAGGCAAGCCGCCGCGATCCGCGCTTCGACTTTTTCAACGCGGGAAAAGAATTCTTCATAGGTGATCATAGTGTAAGCTGGTTTTCTCTGTTGCAGTGGGATTAGATGGAATTATAGCCCAAAAGCACAATTTAGGCCCAAAACCCCATGCAAATCGAGAACTTCAAAATCTTCGCTGATCTCGTGGAGACGAAGAGCTTTTCCAAAGCCGCCAAAATCAACGGCATCACCCAATCCGCCGTCAGCCAGCAGGCCCGCGCGATGGAAAAAACCTTCAAGGCGCTGCTCATCGACCGCAGCCAGAAGCAATTCCAGCTTACCCGTGAGGGCTACCAAGTTTACGAATCGGCCAAGGAGATCCTGCATACCTACGATAAGCTGGATTCGGACCTGCAGGAGCTAAAAAAGGTCATCAGCGGCACCATCCGCATCTCGACCATCTACTCCATCGGCCTGCACGAGCTGCCGCCTTACATCAAAAAATTCCTCCACGACTACCCTTCGGTCAACGTGCGGGTGGAATACCGGCGCAACAACCTCGTTTACGAAGACATCCTGCACAACTCGGTGGACTTCGGCCTCGTCGCCTTCCCCCTCAAACAACGCCAGATCGAGATCCTCCCCTTCCGCAACGACCGCCTCGTCCTCATCACCCCACCCAACCACCCGTTGGCGAAAAAAGGCGAAGTCTCGGTCGCCGAACTGGCCGGGCACAAATTCATCGGCTTCGATCCCGACATCCCCACCCGCAAAGCGGTGGACCAGATCTTCCGCGACCATAAACTCGAAAACTGCGAGCCCGTCATGGAGTTCGACAACATCGAGACCGTTAAACGCGCGGTCGAGATCGACCACGGTATCGCCATCGTGCCCCAGGCCACGGTGCAGCAAGAAGTGAAAGCCGGCACCCTCGCCGTGCTCAAACTCAAGGGCAAAGACTTCACCCGCCCCCTCGCCATCCTCCACCGCAAGGGCCGCGTACTCACCCCCGCGATGAAAAAGTTCATCGACACCCTGGGCATGGAACTCGGCGTCGGCGGCCCGGTTTAACGCCGGGATATTTGCGCTTTCGCCGCATCCGGCGGTCTGTTTGTGCCTGCGCCTAGCGCATGGCTCGACCACGCCAGCGGGAATTTTTTCCGCTTTGGCGTATCTCATGCACGTCCGCGCTGTCTCACCCACCGCTTTACCACCATGAAATCCCGCCTCCGCCTCGTCCCCCTCAGCCTCGCCGCCGCTGCCCTTCTGGTCGCCGGCATCCTCGTGCCGGCCTTCCGCGCCGACGCCCAGCCCCTTCTGCCCAAACCCGCCACCCTGCCCGTCATGGGCCCCTCGCCCGCCTGGCAATTGACCACCCTCGACGGCAAACCCATCGGCAAAGACACACTTAAGGGCAAAGTCGTCGTCCTCGACTTCTGGGCCACCTGGTGCCCGCCCTGCGTGCGCGAAATCCCCGGCTACGTGCAGCTGCAAAAGAAATACGCCGACAAGGGCCTCGTCATCGTCGGCCTCTCCGTGGACCAAAAAGGCGCCGCCGTCGTCGAACCCTTCGCCAAGAAAAACGCCGTCAACTATCCCCTCGCCCTGGTCTCGCCCGAGATCGTCGAAACCTTCGGCGGCATAGAGGCCATCCCGACCACCTTCCTGATCGACCGCGAAGGCAATGTCCGTCACCGCAAGGTCGGCGCGATGGAAACCGAAGAATACGAGAAACTCATCAAGTCATTGCTCTAATCCCGCACGACCCGACCCGGTTCGAGCGCCCACCGTGTCCACCGCTCTCGACTCCGCCGCCACCCTCGACGACTCCGCCGCGTGCCTACGCTGCGGAGTTTGTTGTTTTTCCCACCTGGAAACCTACGTGCGAGTGACCGGCGACGACTGGGCCCGCCTCGGCCCCGACGCCGAACACCTCGCCCACTTCATCGGCCACCGCGCCTACCTCCGCATGACCGACGGCCACTGCGCCGCCCTCGCCGTGCGCACCGCCGCCGACGGGGCTCGCGAATACGTTTGCCGTATCTACGAACGCCGCCCGCAAACCTGCCGCGACCTCGCCCGCGGCTCCCCCGAATGCGAAGGCGAACGCGCCCTCAAGGCCGAACGCCCCGCCGCCGCCTAATCCCACCTCACCCCGCCAACGCCGTGCGCACCAGCGCCGCGATGGGCGCGGGCAACTCCAAGGCCAGCGCGGCCGCCTGCGCCGCCGGACTCATCTTGCGCCAGGTCTTGCGCAGAATATCGACGAACTTCTCCTCGGTGTAGTCCGCATGCGTAGCCGCGAAATCCGCGATCTCGTTTTCCAAAAATACCAGACACGCCGCGTCTTCCAAAACCTGCGTGCCCGGATTGGTCTTGAGGCCGGTTTTCGAGACCCAGGTAGCCACCTCCGCCGCCTCGCCCGCATCGACGCCGGCCGCGAGCAACAACTCCCGCGCCCGCTCCGCCTGCTTCACATAGAGCCCGCGCCGCCACGCATGGTAACCGGGTTTGTCCAGCGGATAGCTCGCCCGCGGCGTCAGCCAGCGCTCTAGGTGCTGGCACCGCGCCGCCAGCCGCAAATGCGGCGCGGCATCCGGCACCAAGCGCACCACCCAAGCCTCCACCCGCTCGCCATAAACCAGCTCGGCGGCGCGCCCATCAGCGGCGCGTTTCGGATCGGCCGCATGGGCCGCGTCGATAGCCTCGCGCGCCCGCTCGTAAGCTGCGTTGCTCATATTAATCGCGTGTGAAACTCAGCCCTTGGCCCCGCGCAGCAGGAGGATGTGCGCCAGATCGTGTTTCTCGAACTCGTCCCAATACCCATCCTCGATCTCCTTCAGCCGTAAATCCGCGTCGATCGGCGGCCCGCCCTTGCCCTTGGCGTGACTGCGCGCCTGCTCCGCCGCGAGATCACGGTCGGCCAGACGGGCGACCAGTTCATGCCAGAACAAGTCATTGGAGTAGTCGCCCTCGATCTTTCGCAAGCGTTCGTCCTCCAGCATTTTTTCCGAAGGCATGAGCAGGCCGTTGCTCGCCACCGTCACCATGTCCGCGCAGCCCAGTGGCGTGGCCAGATCGAAGATTTTTTGCTGGATTTCCTGGTAACGGGCGAGGTGCGGATTTTCCTCCTCGGGCGGACGCGCGCCCGCGATCACGCGCGACCCCAGGTAAGCGAGTTCCAGCAGACGGGCGTATTCCTTGGCGGTAAACATGACCTTCATAAGGACTCGAAATGCACCGCCCCGACCCTTCGGTGCAAGGCCGTAAGGCGCCCCACCCCAAGCCTACCTCCCCAATCCTCAACCCCACCGCGCCATCCACCCTCGCCTTCCACCCCTCTCCCATCCCCCGCCCCAACCCAAACACCCCACCCCAGCATCAAGTAACCTATTAGGTTACTTTGTCTGCTTCGCGTTTCGCTCCATGACGCCGCCTCCGTCGCGCCATTGACCGCGCCGCGCCACCCCCGCTAGACATTCCCGCTTATGTCCACGCCCGCCGCCTCCGCCGAACCCGCCAACCTCATGGAAGCCGTCGTCTCCCTCGCGAAACGCCGCGGCTTCGTTTTCCCTTCCTCCGAAATCTACGGCGGACTCAACGGCTTCTTCGACTACGGCCCTCTCGGCGTCGAACTGAAGAAAAACATCCGCGACTGCTGGTGGAACGATATGGTCCGCCGCCGCGACGACGTCGTCGGCATCGAGACTTCCATCATCATGCACCCCAAGGTCTGGGAAGCCTCCGGTCACGTCGCTGGCTTCAGCGACCCCCTCGTGGACTGCAAGGTCTCCAAAAACCGCTACCGCGCCGACCAGCTCTTCTGGTCCCCCATCGTCATCGACTGCACGATTCACGGCTACGTCTCCGCCCTCGAAAACGAGAAAACCACCGAGGAACTCCAGGCCGCCGCCGAACTCTTTAAACGCAAAAAAGCCATCGTCGGCACCCTCGCCCCCGTCCAGCCCAAGGACTTCACCGAAGCCACCGCCGACGAGGTCACCAAGATCCCCTCGCCCGCCACCGGCAACCCCGACCTCACCCCGCCCCGCGCCTTCAACATGATGTTCCAGACGAACGTCGGCGCCATGACCGACGCCTCGTCCGTCGCCTACCTCCGCCCCGAGACCGCCCAGGGCATGTTC